>CAZDDK010000047.1:0-16617 GCA_964504185.1 uncultured Rhodoferax sp.
GTGGGGAACCAAGCAGCCCTAACTGTGGAGCCAGTGCTGGGGTCAAGGCTCGTCAACCTCCATACACCGGCCATCGGCTCCCCACTCAGTGCGAGGTGCCTTCCGAACGGCTGATTTTGTTCCAGATGTTGTACTTGCCCACGGGCTTGCTCATGGGCAAACGCGTGACTTCCTTCAGGGACTGCGCGTCGTAGACCACCAGCGCCCCGTCTTTTTCCCACACACTGGCCAAGGCGTAGCGGCCATCTTTGGTGAACTCGATGTGGGCCAGCGTCTTGCCCGGTTCGCGCACTTGCGCCACCGGCTCCAAGGTGGCCTTGTCAATCAGGGTCAAGGTGTCTTTTGCGCTGGCGCTCATCATGGAGTCCGTCCAGGCATAGCGGCTGTTTTCGTGGCTGCGCATGAAGAAACCGGGGCCTGGAACGGGAATTGTGCGCAACAGCTTCCAGCTCTTCATGTCGATGACATCGATGGCATTGCCCTTGAGGTTGGGGCTGGCCAACACCGTGGTGCCGTTCCAGGCCCAGGTAATTCCCGAACCCAGGTGGGGCATACCGGCTATCGGCAGCTCCGCAATCTTGCGCCTCGCATCCAGATTGACCACCTGGGCGCTGGGCTGGCCGTCGGTCTTGGGGCGCGTGGCACCCAGTACATTGCGATAGCTCTGGTCAAAGAAAAAGTCGTCCAGCGGTTCCTCCAGGGGTGTGCGCCGCACACCTTGATAGCCGGGCTTGGCGATTCCCTCGGCCATCTTGTAGTCGTGCACCAAACCATCGTAGATCGGCTCGGCACCGGGGTCGTAGCTGATCTCCCACAACTCGGGGATGTCTTTCAGCGCCACGATGAAACTCTTGCGCGGCGCGGCATCGTACACGGCCGAGACACGCGAGCTGGACTTGCCATCCAGCGTCGTGGCCGCAATGGTCTTGACCAGATTCAAGTTCGCGTCAAACAGCACCACGCTGTGCGGCAAATAGTTGGCCGCCATGACCCATTTGCCGTCGCCGCTCACCGCGACATTGCGCATATTCAACCCGGCGCGCACTTCGGCAACGACGGATAGATTCCACAAGTCGTATTTGGTGATCCACCCATCGCGCGAGCCGAAGAACACAAAGCGGCCCTCGGGGGTGAATTTGGGTCCACCGTGCAGAGCGTAGCGGCTGGGAAAGCGGTGGATGCGCTCGAAGCGGTCCCCATCGACCAGGGACACATGGTGGTCTCCGCCCTCCACCACCACGAACAGGTTCATCGGGTCGGCACTCCATGATGGTGTGGCCGGTAACGTGGCCGCATCCACCAATTGCACCCGCGAGGCCCGGATATCGGAATCGGTCCAACGGGGCGCAGGTACCGTGGGGGTGTAGATCCACTGCGCCAGTGCGGCCATTTCTTGCGCCGAGAGCGTGCCCTGAAAACCCGGCATCTGGGTCGCCGCACGGCCCGCAGCGATGGTTTTCAGCGCCTCGGGCTTGCGCAACCGCTCCAGGCTTTCAGGCAGCAGGGCGGGCCCCATCAGGCCTGTGCGCTGCGCGCCATGGCAACTCGCGCAGTGCTGTTGATACAGATCCGACACCGGGACCGGCGGCAGCGCGGACTGTGCCATCACTGCAAAGGACCACGCCGACAACACCACCAGCGTCGCCAGTTTCCAAACTCCATTACGCACGAATCACCTCCAAGGGAAACCGCTTGGCAAAACCGCCGACTGCCACCGGCGCAAGACCTTGCGAATCCACGCCGATTTCCTCGTCCAGCAAATAGCAGCCGGGATCTTCGGACCAGGCATCACCCGTCAATTGCTGGGCCCGCACGCGGGTGTTGCCGCCACAGATATCAAACTGCGCGCACGGCGCACAACGCCCCCCCACCCGGCGCGGCTTGGCCTTGAGACCGGCCATCAGTGGATCCGACGTGTCCTGCCAGATCTCGGCAAACTTGCGCTCGCGCACGCTGCCCAGGCCGTGGTGCCACCACATGGTGTCAGGGTGCACGATCCCTAGATTGTCAATGTTGGCCACGTTCACGCCGCTGGAGTTGCCGCCCCAGGCCACCAGGCGCTGGCGCACGTCCGCGCAGTAGCGGGCATGCAATTCGGGCTCGCGTTTCTCCAGCCAGTGCAGCAGGTAGGGGCCATCGGCATCGTTGTTGCCGGTCACATATTCCTCGTCCAGGCCCCGCACCGCCGCGTCCCAGGCGCGGTCCAGCAACCGGTCCATCGCTTCGCGGGTGGCAATGTGGTGCGCGTCCTTGCCGCGGTGGATATTGCCGCGCCCGGCGTAATTCAGGTGCGAGAAGTAAAACTTGTGGGCACCCTCCTCGCGCATCAGTTCCAGCAGGGCCGGAAAATCGTGCGCGTTGAGTGCCGTCATCGTGTAGCGCAGGCCAACCTTGATACCACGCGCGTGCAAAAAACGGACCCCGGCCAGGCTCAAATCAAAGGCACCGTCCAGGCGGCGGAACTTGTCGTGCGTGGCCTTCAGACCGTCGAGGCTGACGCCCACATAGTCAAAGCCCAGCGCGGCAATCGTGTCGGCCATGGTCTCATCGATCAGCGTGCCGTTGCTCGACAGGCTGGTGTGAAAGCCCATGTCCTTGGCGCGCTGCGCAATCTCGAAGAAGTCGGGCCGCAAAAGCGGCTCGCCACCGGACAGAATCAGCGCCGGAACGCCAGCCGCCTTCAGGTCATCCATTGCGGCGAAGACCTCCTGCGTGCTCAACTCGCCCGCGTATTCGTGGTCGGCCGATTGCGCGTAGCAGTGCTTGCAGGTCAGGTTGCAGCGGCGAATCAGGTTCCAGATGACCACCGGGCCGCGCCGGGACAGGGCGGCGCTGGCACGCCGTGCCGGTGCGGGGTAGGCACCGTGGGCCTGGGCACTGGCCAGCTCACGCATGAATTGGGTGATGCGAAACATGGGCTTTCAACTTTCTGTCGGAGCGTTCTGCCCCGCTTTGGTCAGCCGCAACCCGGTCTTTTTCAGGATGGCGGTGGAATACAAGATGTCGTGACCACGGCAGGCACTGCCCAGCAGTTCACGCAGGTGTTTGGCCTGTGCCTCGACCTCGGTGCGATCCCGGCCGTGCAGCATCGCAAACAGGTTGTAGGGCCAGACGCCGGGATAGCGCGGACGCCGGTAGCAGTGGCTCACCCCCGCAAGTGCGCCGATCTGCGCACCCAGACTATCCACCTGTGCATCGTCCACATCCCACACGCTCATGCCGTTGGCGACAAAACCCAGGCGGTAGTGATTGGGCACCGCGCCGATGCGCCGGACCAAGCCCTGCTCCAGCATCTCCGCCAGGCGCGTGCGTACCCGTGCGCCGTCAACGCCCAGACGCTCGGCCACTGCGTCATACGGGCGGGCCACCAGCGGCAACCCGCCCTGTGTGGCGGCAATCAACTGGCGGTCAAATTCAGACAGTGCCATGCACGCCTCCAGAGCTTGGGCCAGGCGTGCCCAAAGGCAGCCGCAACTCGACAAAAAACTCTCTTTCTTTCGGGAAGGCATAGACCTTCAGACCGGTGTCGGCCTCGATGCGGGCAAGGGCCTGCGCGGCGGCATGTGGCGACTCGGCACCGATCACAAACCACATATTCAGCGCATGCTCGCGGCGGTAGTTGTGGGCCACCTCGGGCAAAGCGTTGACCAACGCTGTCACTTCCTCAAACCGGTCTTGCGGTGCCTGCAGGGCGGCCAGCACAAACTGGCCACCGGCACGCTCGATCTGAAACAACGGGCCAAAGCGCGTCAGGTAGCCTCGCACCAACAGGCTGTGCAGCGAAGCGATGACCGCCGCCTCGTCCATGCCCAGCGCGGCACCCACCTCGGCGTAGGGCCGCTCCGACAGCGGAAAACCGCCGTGCAAGTAGTCGATAAGGCGGACTTCTTCAGGCAACAGCATGGGTAAGCCGCTCCAAGTCAGCCAGGGACTCGCACCCGTCTTCGGACAGAGTCCGAAAGCGCCGCGCACCAGTCTGCTTGAACCGCTGACGCGAAAACAGCACCTGATGGGGAAAATCCGCCAGATCGCAGTCCGCGATGACGCGCGCAATGGTCGCCTGCACCGCCGACCGGTCGGTGCCGTGGACCATGAAATAAAGGTTGTAGGGCCAATCGACCGCTGGCTGGCGGCGATAGGACAGGGTAATGCCAGCCTGGCGCGCCACGCGTGCGCCACGCTCATCGACCTGGTCCGACGGGACGTTGAACACGGTCATCGCGTTGGCATCAAAGCCAAACTCGTGGTGGCGCACGATGGCACCAAACCGGCGCAGCGTGCCGGTGTCCAGCCACCGTTGCAAGGTGTGCAGCACGCCGTCGGGTGAACAGCCCAGCGTCCGCGCCCATACGTCAAAGGGGCGTTCCACCAGGGGCAGGCCTGCTTCCAAAAGGGCCGCCAGCGCTCGGTCTGCGTCTGCGACCACCGGTGCCAAGCCCTGATCGGCCTGCGCCAGCGGCGCACCGGCTACATTGGCGCACAAGTCAAAGCCGAGGTCGATGCGGTAGGGGCGCACCATGGGCAGGCGCAGTGCCGCCAGTCCGGTATCGCGTTCCAGCGCCCGCATGGCGTGCTCCAGCGATGGTGCGTCGCACGCGGTCATCACAAACCACAGGTTGAAGTGGCCTTCGCGCTCGTAGTTGTGGTTGACGCCCGGATGGGCAGACACAATGGCGGCGACCTCGTTCAAACGCTCCGGCGCGACGGCCATGGCGGACAGCAGGGCAGCGCCCCCGGCGTGGGCGCTAAACACCCCCCCGATGCGGCTCAGGGCACCGCCCGCGCTCAGGCCCTGGAGGGTGGACAGCACGTCGGCGCTGGAACGCCCCCATTGCTGGGCAAGCACCGCGAAAGGCTCGCGCACCAGCGGGAAGTTGCGCTGCCACGGATTGAGCAGCGCCAGGGCATCAGGCAGGCTGTCGGGGCACAACGCGGCAGACTGCATGGCTAGAACCCCATGCGCGTGGCACGCGCGGTGAAGAAAATGCCGCTGGGCGCATCAATATCCAGTTGGGCCAGCGTTTGCAACGAAGCCGTGTCGATCACGCTGACACGGTTGTCGTCGCGCGAGCTGATCCAGACCGCCTCACCACGCGGCGTGAACTCCATGTGCAGCACGGCCTTGCCCGGACCGAGCGTGGCGACCACGGAGTGCGTCAGTGTGTCGATGACCTGCACCCGGTCGTAATTCGGGACCGAAAAGTTGACCCATATCTGGCGCCCATCGGGGCGCGCCATCACGAACACGGGCTGCCCGGCCACCGCAATGCGCCCCACTTCTGCCCATGTCTGCGTGTCCACCACCAGCACCTCGTGGCGGCCAATGGCCGGCAGATAGGCATGGCGACCGGCCACGGTCCAGCCACGCAGGTGCGGCATCTTGTACACCGGCAGGGGCTCCTGTCCACGGCCATAGCCGTCCAGGATGCGGCGCACGCGCGGCGTGGGCTCCCACAGGTCCACCAGCGCCAATCCGTCCTCGCCAAACAGACCGGCAATGTAGTGGCGGCCATTGGGCGTCACCAGCGCGTCGTAGGGGGATTTGCCGATGTGAGGGAGCTTGGTCAGCTGCGGCTTGCGCACATCGGACAGATCGGCAATCCAGATCGCATTGGCATCGAACAGGCTGTAGGCAAAGCGCCGTCCCGGCAAATCGACCAGGCCCACCACGCGCGACAGCTTGCCCGGCGCGTACTCGGCGGGCAGGTCGGCCACCAGCTCCAGCGTGTGCGCATCGAACACCTTGACACCACCCGGTGTGTAGTTCTGCGCTGCCACCAGGGTGCCGTCGGCGCTGATGGCGCCCCCAATAGAGTTGCCCGCCTGCATGACACGCGCCACCAGCTTGCGCTGCAGCACGTCCACCTTCGTCAGTCCACCGTCGCGCCCGAAGACGTAGGCATAGCGGGCATCGCGTGAGAAGACCACCGAGGCGTGCGACAAATCGCCCAGGCCTGTGACTTCCGCTACCAACTCGCGCCGCGACGTATTGATGATGGCCAGCGTGCCGCGCGCCCGCTCCACGACCACACCCAGGTCACCACTGCCTTGCACCGCAGGGGCGGTCCAACTGGCACAGCCCGTCTGCAGCAGGGGAATACCGGCAAACGCCGCCAACAGGCTTCTTCGGTTCATTGCATTCATCGTTTTACCGTTCATTTCCGGGCTTCCTGGGGAAACCCCGCCAGCAGCTTTTGCGCGATCCAGTGGGCCTCGGCCTCACTCAGCATGGCTTTCCAGGGCGGCATCGGTGTGCCCGGACGTCCGCCGTAAATGGTGGCCGCTAGCGACTCCACCGGCTTGTCGGCCAATGCCGCCGGCGTCAGCGCGGGGCCCAGGCCGCCGGTCAGGTGCATGCCGTGGCAGGAGCCACAGTCCTGGCGGACCATGCGGACCAGCGCCTGTTCGCGGCTGGGCATTGGCTGCGCGGCGGCCTGTGGCGCACCCAGCCCCAGCGCCAGGCACAACGCCCAGAGGGCCTGGAACCGGAGAGGGGCATCGCGCAACATGAAAGGCATTTCAAAAAAAGAACCGATTATCATCGGGTCGCTCATCAGTGAGCACCTATCATTACTTGACTTAAGTCATTTGTCCTTGCACTAGCTTAAGGACAGCCTACATAGGCTGGACTCCAATACGCCCAGCCATCCCATGGACGAAAAATGAGAGATTTGGACAGTTGCCCACCCGCTTCCCCGTCAACCACTGTCCCCGCGTGTGTCACCCTGATGGGTGCGGGCCCAGGCGACCCCGAGCTGTTGACCGTCAAGGCGCAGCGGGCCTTGCAAGCGGCTGAACTGCTATTGCACGACCACCTGGTCAGTGATGCGATCCTGGCCCTGGCCCCGGCCCATGCCGAACGCATTTATGTGGGCAAGGAAGCCTCGCGCCACACCATGCCGCAAGAGGAAATTGGCGCGCTGATGGTGCGCCTGGCGCGCCAGGGCCGCCGGGTTCTGCGCATCAAGGGGGGCGACGGCTATATCTTTGGCCGCGGCGGCGAAGAAGCGCAGGTGCTGGCGGCGGCGGGGATTCCGTTCACCGTGATTCCGGGGATTACGGCCGCGCAGGGAGCAGGTGCTGCATGCGGCATTCCGCTGACCCACCGAGACCATGCGCGCACTCTGGTACTGACCACCGGCCATCTGCAGGAAAACCGCGAGGTCGATCTGGACTGGCCGATGCTGGCGCGGCCCCAACAAACCGTCGTGATTTACATGGGCCTGGGCACCTTGCCCATCATTTGCGAGCAGCTGGTGGCCCACGGCCTTCCTGCCAACACGCCCGCCGCCTTGATCGAACGTGCCACCCTGCCCGAGCAACGTTGCATCACCGGCACCTTGCTTGATTTGCCGGCAATCGCCCAGACCGCAGACCTCAAACCACCCACCCTGATCATGATTGGCGAGGTCGTCAGCCTGCACCCGGTGCTGTCCGGTGTGCCGCTGGCACACGGTCTGGAACCGGTCGCCGCCTGAAGGATGCTATATTTTTAATAGCTCAATATCCAATATTCACGAGGGCTAGAGCCTTACTTCTTCTTGGATTCTTTCGCCGTCTGCTCCACGGTGGCCACAAAATTTCGCAGCGCTTGGTTGAGTGTGGCCACCTCATAGCGCCGGGTATCGGTGTCCGTGGTGACCACGATCCCGACGAACCAATAGCGCAACCGCATCAGCAGATACATCAAGAACAGGCCGGTTGCCAGCATGCCGACCGGCACCGTTTTCATGAACACCGGGGCATTGGCGGTCTGCAAGAAAATGGTGTTGCCAAAAATGACGGCGCAGCACAGGGTGAGGACGATTCCGATGGAGAGCGCAACAATGATTCCCACGTTCTTGACCGTCTCGACGCCAATGGATTGCAGGCCCGTCAACGGGAAGGCTTCGCTCTTTTGGTGTGATCGAAAAACCAATCGGGAGCGGGTCAAAACAATGTGCGCACGTCTCCCACTCTTGTCCTGGTAGGGGTAGTGCGCAATGGGGGATTCATTGTCGTCCCCATCAAAATCGGCGTTTTGCACGATGCTGCCTTTCAATTCGATGTGTGTAAAAACTGCCGTACGCCCTGCCCGGCACGCCAGCCGCTGGCAAAGCAGGCCTGCAGCAGGTAGCCACCGGTGGGGGCCTCCCAGTCCAGCATCTCGCCCGCGCAGAACACACCGGGCAGTGATTCGACCATCAACCCGGGCGTCAGCGCCTCGAACAGCACGCCACCGGCGCTGCTGATGGCCTCGTCGATCGGGCGCGTGGCGGTCAGTGTGATTGGCAGTGCCTTGATCGCCGCCGCCAGTTGGGCCGGGTCGGCCATCCCCTCCTTGGGCAGCTGTTCGTACAGGATGGCGGCCTTGATACCGTCGATGTGCAGGCGGCTTTTCAGGTGGCTGGTCAGCGAGCGCGTGCCGCGCGGGTGCCGCACCTCGGCCAGCACACGCTCGGCTGGCATGTCCGGCAGCAGGTCCAGGTGGAAGGTGGCGTGGCCGGTGCGGATGATTTCATCGCGCAGCAGGCTGGACGCGGCGTAGACGAGGCTGCCCTCCACGCCGGTCTGCGTGGCCACAAACTCGCCCTTGCGCGCAAACTGCACGCCCTGCGAGGTGGCGACGGTGATTGCCACCGACTTGAACGGCTGCCCGGCAAAGCGGCTGGAGAAGTGTTCACTCCAGCCGCCCTGTACGTCAAAGCCGCAGTTCGATGGCAGCAGCGGGGCCACTGCCACGCCACGCGCCGCCAGCAGCGGCACCCAGGCACCATTGGATCCCAGGCGTGCCCAGCTGCCGCCACCCAGTGCCAGCACCACGGCGCTGCTGCGCACGTGCAGCGGTCCCTGGGGCGTGTCAAAGCACAGCGTGGTGGTGTCGCCGTCTTTCCAGCCGGTCCAACGGTGGCGCATGTGGAACTGCACACCGACGGCCAGACCGGCGTGGGGGCTACTCGCATTCGGGCGGCGCAGGCGCTGCAGCCAGGCGCGCAGCAAGGGCGCGGCCTTCATGTCCTTGGGAAAGACCCGGCCCGAGGTCCCGACAAAGGTCTCCACGCCCAGGCCCAGCGCCCAGGCGCGCGTGGCCGTGGCGTCAAAGTCGCGCAGCAGGTCTTCAATGGCGTGGCGGCGCGCACCATAGCGCCCGGCGAAGGCATCCGCACCTTCCGAGTGGGTCAGGTTCAGCCCGCCCTTGCCGGCCAGCAGGAACTTGCGGCCGATGGAGGGCATGGCGTCAAACAGGTGCACGGTCAGACCCGCGTCGCAGAGCACTTGCGCGGCCATCAGGCCGGCGGGGCCACCGCCAATGACGGCAATGGGAATGGACAACGGGGAGGTTTCAGCGGTCATGGAGCGTCAATTTCTATCAGGGTGCCCAAGGCGGTCAGGAATGCCGCCCGGACCCGGTGGCCGGGATGGAGCTGCTCCACCGCCGCGCGGTAGCCCTGCAGCTGCGCGCGCAGCAGCGGCTGCAGGTGGGGTTGGCCGGTCGATTTGTAATCCAGCACCCACCATTGTCCCAGACTGCCGTCCGCACTGCGGCGCAGCACCAGGCGGTCGATGCGCAGCACACGGCCACGGTGCACCACGCCGACCTCGTTGCCCTGCCAGTCGAGCTGGCGGGCGTCCCAGGCCCAGGCACCCTCGCCGTGCAGGATGCGCTGCGCCGACGCCAGCGCCTGTTGCAACTGCGCGGCATCCAGCACCAGGGTCTGCGCCAGGTGCACCAACAGGGCGTCGGACCCCAGCTGCGCCGGCACCGCCCCTTCGGCGCTGGGCTGGTAGCGCTCCAGCAGGCTGTGCATGGCCTGTCCGATGCGCGAATCCGCACTGTCCGATGCCTCGGATTCCTCGATATTTGCTACTGTTTTTATAGCGTCTTGTGCATATTCCACGCGGGCTAGTGGCATATTTGGCAAACAAGCCAGCGGGAAATCGGGTTCTGGAAATGCGCCACGCGGTGCGGGCGCATCGGGCACCGCGCGCCAGGGCGCATCCTGTGCCTGCTCCTGCAGGCGCTGCCACCAACTGCCCGGGTTGGGCGCATGCGGCTGGAGGCTGGACACCACCAACGTGTACTGGGTGCGGGTCAGCGCCACATACAGGGCATTCAGCTCTTCACGCTGGCGCGCAGCCTGCTCGGTGGCCAGCACGTCGGCCACACACGCCGGTGGACGGGATTCGCTGGCCAGGAAGACCAGGCGCTGCGGGTAGGCGGCCTCGCCCGGCCAATCGACCAGCACGCCCATGGTCTGGGCCTTGATGGCTTCACCATCGGTATCGAGCAGCAGCACCAGCGGTGCTTCCAGCCCCTTGGCACCGTGGATGGTCAGGAGGCGCACGGCGTCGGCGTCGGCCCGCACCGGCGCGGCAATGCCACCGGCGCGCAGTGCGCGCACCAGCGCATAAGCCGTGGTGTAGCGCCCGGCGTCCACCTGCAGCACGGCACCCAGCAGCGCACGCAGATTGGCCAGCACGCTGTCGCGCCGGGTGGCGGAACACGCCGCAGCAAAACGGGCCAGCAGGTCACCATCGTGGTACATGGCGGCCAGCGCGTCGTGCGGCGGCAGGGTGTCGAGCCAGGCTTTCCAGCGGGTCAAGACCAGGTTGGCCGCCGCCAGGGCAGGGGGCAGGTCAGGCACCTGGGCCAGCACCTCCAGCCACGGTAATTTGGGCGCATCGGCGGGCTGCAGCGCGCGCTGGCGCAGCACCAGTTGCACCAGGTCGGCATCGGGCACGCTAAACAGGGGCGACTTCAAAGCCCGCGCCAGCGACAGGTCGTGCGCGGGGGATACCAGCACGTCCAAGAGCGCCACCACGTCCTGCACCTCGGGCATGTCGGCCAGGTCGTTTTTCTCGGGCTGCTGGGCGGCAATGTGCAGGGACGCCAGTTCGGCCTGCATCAGGCCCAGGCGCTCGCGCTTGCGCGCCAGCACCATGACGTCGCGCGGGTGCAGCACGCCACTGTGCAGTTGCTCGCCCAGCCAGCGGGCGGCCTGGCGGCATTCCAGGGTCTTGCGGGTTTCCTCGGCAATGCGGCGCGGCGTGGTCAGCGAATCGCGCCAGGCCCGTGCCTCGTCCCCGGCAGCGCCCTCGTCCGCCGCATCGCGGGTGATGCGCGGCAGGCGGTAGATGCTGCCAGGTGCATCGGACTCGGTGCTGTGGGCACGAAAGCCGTCGAATTCGTGCGCGGCCTGGGCCTGACCCATGACGTGGTTCACCAGGCCGATGAGGGGCGGTGCGTTGCGCCGCGTATGGTCGCAGCTCAGCAACTCGCCGCCCAGGCCCTCGACGACAAACCGCTGCGCAGCCTTGAACACCTGCGGCTCGGCGCGGCGGAAGCGGTAAATGCTCTGCTTGGGATCGCCCACCAGGAACACGCTGGGTGCGTTGCCGGCACCACCGTAGCTGGACAGCCAGGCGTTCAACGCCTGCCATTGCAACGGGTTGGTGTCCTGGAACTCGTCGATCAGCAGATGGCGCACACGGGCGTCCAGGCGCTCCTGCACCCAGCCGCTCAGGCCCTCGTCGGACATCAGCGCCAGCGCGGCGCGTTCCAGGTCGCCCATGTCGATCCAGCCACGTTCGCGCTTGAGCTGGGCGTACTCCACGACCAGCAGCCGGGTCAGGCGGGCCATGCGCTGCTGGTGCAGCCAGGCCTCGTGCTGGAGCCGCGCCTGGGCGACTTCCATCAGACAGTCCTGCGCCTGGCGCACAGTCTCAATACCGGCCAGCTTGTCGCTGAGCTTGCGCGGCGTGCCCTTTTGCGTCAGCAGCGCATCCTGCGCAGCGGCCATGTCGCCCGCGGTAACAGCCTGCTCCAGCGCACTGGCGGCATCCACGCAAGTCTTCAGGGTGGAAGCACCCAGCAGGCGCGCGGCGTCCAGCAGCAGGCCGCGCACGGCGGGCGTGCCCAACAGGTCCTCGGGCGTGCCCACGCTGGCCAAGTGGGGGAACTGTGCGCCAAAGGTCCGCACCGAGGCATCGACCACGCCCTGGGCATCGGCCAGCGCAAACTCCACCCGTTTGGACAGCGCGGACTCCAGCGCCTTTTGCGTCTGGCTGCGCCCGTGGGCGGCGACGGCGGCGAGGTAGTCCGCGCGCGCCTGCGGCTGGGCCGCCACGGTGCCCTGAAAACGCGGCCACACCAGGGCCGTGGCCTGGGCATCGTTTTCCAACAATTCGTAGTGGGTGGGCAGACCCAAATCGGCCAGCGCCTGCAAAGGGGCACTGCGCACCAGTGCGGCAAACCAGCTGTGGAAGGTTCGGATCTGCACGGGTCGGCCGCTGTGCAGCAGGGTCTGGTGCAGGTGGCGCAGGCGCTGCAGCTGGTCGGGCGAGGGCTCCTGCGCCAGGCCGCGCTGCAGCAGCTCCTGGCGCAACTGCGCATCGGCCTGCTGGGCAAACTGCGCCAGCCATTCCAGCAGGCGCTGGCGCATTTCGCCAGCCGCCTTCTTGGTAAAGGTGATGGCCAGAATCTCGTGCGGCGCGGCCCCCTCCAGCAGCGCACGCACGATGCGCGACACCAGCATCCAGGTCTTGCCCGCACCGGCGCAGGCCTCCACCGCGACACTGCGGCGCGGGTCGCAGGCAATGGCGTAAAAACGGGCACGCTCCACCAGGGCACCGTTGTGTTCGAAGGCGGCTTGACCGTGGGGGTCAGTTTCTTTCATATCCAGAAGTCCTTGCGGCACAGGCCACGGGCCTGGCAGAAGTCGCAGGCGGAGCCTTCGCCCAGGGCGGGCATGGGTGCACCGGTGGCGATACACGCCATGTCGTGCATAACCCCCTCGATCAGGGCATCGCGGGCCGCCACCAGCTCGGGCTGCGGGTAGGTCTTGGTGCCGTCGCGCTCACCCACGTTGATGTAGGCACCTTGCAGCGTGTCGTCGGGCAGCAGGGCGGCGTAGAAGGCCATTTGCGTATCTTCCAGCGGCTCCTTCACGCGGCTGGCGGTCTTGGCACCGCTTTCGGTCTTGTAGTCCAGCACCAGCGGCGTGCCATCGGGCAGGCGGTCGGTGCGGTCGATACGGCCCATCAGCTTCACATCACCCAGGTGCTGGGTGTGCTCGGTTTCGGCACGGGCAAACACCGCGCCTGTGGCCTGGTGCAGGGCCAGCCAGCGCAGGTAGCCTTCGCGCACCGTCGGCCAGGAGGCGGCAAAGGGCAGGAACTCGCCCTCGCCCAGGTCCATGGCCTGCGTGCTTGCGGCTGCAGCGGTGTCCAGCAGGTCGCGCTGCTCGGCCGCATGCACGGTGGGATGCGCGGCGAGTGCCTCGTGGAAGCGCTTGAGCACCTCATGCAACCACAGACCAAAGTCACGTTTGTCTACCGCGCCGTCCAATTCATCCACCGATTTCAAACCAAGTTGGCGCAGGGCGAAGAAGCGATAGGGACACTGGCGCAAGTCGTCGTAGGCACTGGCCGACAGATGCGCCACCGGAACCTGACGCCCATCGGGGTCCGGCCGCGACGGCGGTGCCGGGGTCAGCATGCGCACGCAGCGCGGGTCGGCTGCGGTCTCGCAGTGGCCCGCGCTGGCCTGCGCCAACTGCACCAAGGGACTGGGCAGCAAGGGCTCTCCGGCGTCATCGCCCACGCGCCACAGCACATCGCAGAACGGCGTGGTCAGGGCATGCTGCCACGCGGCCATCAGGGCGGCCTGCAGGTCCTCACGGGAGGGAAGGCCCAATGCCACCCGTTGCGCCGGTGTCCAGCCACCCTGCGGCTGCGGCGATGGGTTGAAACGCACCTCGTCACAGCCCGCCAGCACCACGGCAGCAAAGGGCCGCGCCAGCATCTGACCCAGCGGCAGGATCACCAGTTGCTCATGGCGCGGATACGGGGGGGAAAAACGGGCCCCTTCCAGCGCCTGGTTGACCCAGGCCGTAAATTGCGCCAGGTCCATGCGCCACGCCGACCACAATGCCTGGCCCAGCAGATGCTCCCAGGCGGGTGGCCCGGGCTGAACCAGGCGCACAACGGACAACACCTGGAGCCCAACCGCATCGGCCTGCAGGCTGGCCCAGAGGCCGCAGTCCTGCAAGGCCGCGCGCAATGCATCCAGCCAGCCGACCAGCGTGCGCGGGCCTTTCAGCCCTTCCCGCACCCCTTCGACCGCAGCCAGGACTTCCAGCGACGATGGCGATGCTTGCACCGCCGATCCGTAGGCCACACGGCACCAGTCACGGGTCTGGTCCTTGCGGACCGCACGCTCCAGATCACCCGATTGAAGCCCAAAGGCGGGCGCACCCTTGATCCAGGCCAGCACCGCATCGGTCGAGGCATTCCAGGCCGCCGCCTTGAGCAAGGCCATGAGCCGCGCCCCGCCATGGCTGGTGGACAGTTTCCAACCGGTTTCGTCGCGAATCTGCACCTGGACGCTCTCCAGCATGGCGCGCACCCGCCGCGTCAACGCCCGGTCGGACGACACCAGCGCCACGGGAACGCGCCCCGCCTCGATGTGCGCAATGGCGCAGGCCGCAGTACGCTGTGCCTCGTCCTCGGCATCCCGGCACGGATGCCAGGAGATGGCAGACCGCGTAGCCACTCGTTCGTCCCCCGAAGGTACCAGCAGTGGCAGCGGAACCATGCGCCCGCCCCAGGTCGCCTGCAAGGCCACCGCCAGTGGATCGGTGGCGAAGCCCTGGACCACCAGCAGACAGTCCAACTCCGCTTGGACCGCTGCATCAAACAGCCGGTCACTGGCAAAGCTGGACTGTGCCGCCCACTCCACGGCAATGCGCGCAACCGCGACCTCCATAGCCAAGGCGGGGTTTTCCATCCCCAGGGTGGCCGCAACGCGGGCACCCTGCGCCCAGCCACTGCGCTGATCCGGCACGCAGGCGGCGGCCAGCGGACCGATCTGGTGCGCAGCCTGCACCAACAAACCGGCCAGCGCCTCCTGCTGGGCTCCCAGACCGGCGCTGGCCAGCAGGGCCTGGGCAGTCAGTGTGTCCAGCGCCATGTCAAACGTAATGTCGGTAGTGCCGGGGGCAAATCCGCCCATGCGCGCGCACCAGTTTTGCGTGGTTTCGAACTGCGGCGCGAACCCGTCGGGATAGCACTGGGCCCATAAGCGCGCAGCCAGCGGCAGCAAGTGGGCATAAGGCAACAGCACCAGGGTGCGCGCGGGGTGCGCCTGGCATTGCAGCATGGCGTCCCGCATGCGGGGCAACACACCGCTGCGCGGATGGGTCCATAAAAGCAGGGACGGGTGGGCCACCGGGAAATCAATTTTGGCTATGCCGGTCATAGGGGGAGCAGACCGATTGGGGGCTTGCTTTCTGTCACAATGACCGCCACTTTAGCTCTTACGCACACTCCCAAAGGAAACACCATGGCCAGCGACCTGATCAAACACGTAACCGACACCAGTTTTGAGGCCGATGTTCTGAAATCGGAACAGCCCGTACTGGTGGACTACTGGGCCGAGTGGTGTGGCCCCTGCAAGATGATTGCACCAATTCTGGACGAAGTCTCCACCACCTACCAGGGCAAGCTCGGCATTGCCAAGATGAACGTGGACGAGAACCGTGAAATCCCTGCCAAATTTGGCATTCGCGGCATTCCCACGCTGATGCTGTTCAAGGACGGCCAATTGGCCGCCACCAAGGTCGGTGCCCTGAGCAAGGCCCAGTTGATTGCCTTCATCGACCAGCAATTGGCGTGAAGCTTTGCGGGACAGACCGAAGCGACGCTGGGCCCTGTCCTCGACTGATCACCGCCAGGGAGCCATTTCTCGTGGCTCCAACATTGTTTTTTGATCGCGGAACTTTCCTGTCATAATTCACTGCGTTCGCCAGCGACCCATAAGGGCTGGTCCCACTCCCCGGGATAAGAACACAGAGGCCAAGCACCCGGTCTTGCCTCGACACACTCCCCTGTATTTCGCCCCTATTCCGAACTGTCGGTTGATTTCCCTTACGGGACTATTTCCATGCACTTAAACGAACTCAAGGCACTGCACGTGTCGGAAGTCCTCAAGCAGGCTGAAGAGCTTGAGATCGAAAACACCGGTCGCATGCGCAAGCAGGAGCTGATGTTTGCCATCATCAAGAAGCGCGCCCGCACCGGCGAACAGATCATCGCCGATGGTGTACTGGAAATTCTGCCCGACGGTTTTGGCTTTTTGCGCAGCCCCGACACCAGCTACACCGCTAGCACCGACGACATCTACATCAGCCCCAGCCAGGTGCGCCGCTTCAACCTGCACACCGGCGACATGATTGAAGGCGAAGTACGCACCCCCAAAGACGGCGAGCGTTACTTTGCCCTGAACAAGCTCGACAAGGTCAACGGTGGCCCGCCCGAAGGCAACAAACACAAGGTCATGTTCGAGAACTTGACACCCCTGTTCCCCAAAGAGCAAATGAAGCTGGAGCGCGACATCAAGGGTGAAGACAACATCACCGGTCGCGTCATCGACATCATTGCCCCCATCGGCAAAGGCCAGCGTGCCCTGATCGTGGCGCAGCCCAAGAGCGGCAAGACGGTGATGATGCAGCACATTGCACATGCCATTTCGGCCAACTACCCCGAGAGCTACCTGATGGTGCTGCTGATTGACGAGCGCCCTGAAGAAGTGACCGAGATGCAGCGCACCGTCAAAGGCGAAGTGATTGCCTCTACCTT
>CAZDDK010000048.1:0-16608 GCA_964504185.1 uncultured Rhodoferax sp.
AACACCTCGGGCGGCCTGGGCACGCTGTGCGAAACGCTGGCCGGACGCGTCCACACGCTGGACTACAAAACCGTGCGCTACCCTGGCCACCGCGACATCATGAAAATGCTGCTGCAGGAGCTGGGCATGCAGAACGACCAGGAAAACCTCAAGAACATCCTGCGCAAGTCCATTCCGCTGACCATGCAGGACGTGGTGCTGGTGTTCGTGACGGTGAGCGGCGAGCGCGACGGCCAACTGGTGCAGGAAGTGTTTGCACGCAAGATCTTTGCCGACCGCAACGAAGCCGCGCCCATGAGCGCCATCCAGATCACCACCGCTGCGGGCATCTGCGCTGCGGTGGACCTGTTCCGTGAAGGCCATCTGCCCCGTTCGGGCTTCATCCGGCAAGAGCAGGTAGAGTTGCCGGCATTCTTGGCCAACCGCTTTGGCAGCGCCTACCAGCAGCTGCGCCAGGTCGAGTCCATTGGTTGAACCCTGCAGGAGCGCACCATGACCCTTCCCGCCATTTCCTCCCTGATGACCACCCTGGGCGTGCCCGCTGCCGCCTACGCCCAGGGCGACATTCCGGCGCGCAGCCCCATTGACGGCTCCGCCCTGGGCACCGTGCCCAGCACCGCGCTGGCCGATGTGACGCGCGCCGTGGACCAGGCCCAGTCGGCTTTCCTGGCCTGGCGCGCCGTGCCTGCACCGCGCCGGGGCGAACTGGTGCGCCTGCTGGGTGAACAACTGCGCGTGCACAAGCAAGCCTTGGGCGAACTGGTGGCACTGGAAGCAGGCAAGGTGCTCTCCGAAGGCCTGGGCGAAGTGCAGGAGATGATCGACATCTGCGACTTTGCCGTGGGCTTGTCGCGCCAGCTGCATGGCCTCACCATCGCCAGCGAGCGCCCCGGCCACCGCATGATGGAAACCTGGCACCCGCTGGGGGTCACGGCGGTCATTACCGCCTTCAACTTCCCCGTGGCCGTATGGGCCTGGAACGCGGCCCTGGCCCTGGTGTGCGGCAACTCCGTGGTCTGGAAGCCGTCCGAGAAGACGCCCCTGTGCGCCGTGGCCGTGCAGGCCATCTTCGAGCAGGCCTGCGCGCGCTTTGGCGCGGATGCACCGGCCCAGCTGTCGCAGCTGGTGCAGGGGCGCGGCGACGTGGGCCAAGTGCTGGTGGATGACGTCCGCGTGGCCCTGGTGTCGGCCACCGGCAGCACCCGCATGGGCCAGATGGTGGGGCCGCGCGTGGCGGCACGCTTTGGGCGCAGCCTGCTCGAGCTGGGGGGCAACAACGCCATCATCGTGGCCCCGTCGGCCGACCTGGACCTGGCCGTGCGTGCGGTGGCTTTTGCCGCCGTGGGCACGGCCGGGCAGCGCTGCACCACCGCACGCCGCCTGGTCGTGCAAGCGCAGGTGTACGACGCCCTGCTCGGGCGTCTGCGCAAGGCCTACAGCAGCCTGCGCGTGGGCTCGCCCCTGGAAGACGGCACCCTGGTGGGGCCGCTGATCGACGCGCAGGCGTTCGAGGCCATGCAGTCGGCCCTGGCCCAAGCCCAGCGCGAAGGCGGCACCGTGCAGGGGGGCCAGCGCGTACTGCAAGACCGCTTTCCCCACGCCTTCTACGTGCAGCCCGCGCTGGTGGAAATGCCCGCGCAAAGCGCCGTGGTGTGCCACGAGACCTTTGCGCCCATCCTGTACGTGCTGCGCTACCAAACGCTGGACGATGCCATTGCGCTGAACAACGGCGTGCCCCAGGGCCTGTCATCGGCCCTGTTCACCACCGACGTGCGCGAGGCCGAACGCTTCATGTCCGCAACCGGTTCGGACTGCGGCATTGCCAACGTGAACATCGGCACTTCGGGGGCTGAGATCGGCGGCGCATTTGGCGGTGAAAAACACACCGGCGGCGGCCGCGAATCCGGCTCGGATGCCTGGAAGAGCTATATGCGCCGTGCCACCAATACGGTCAACTACTCGCACGCGCTGCCGTTGGCGCAGGGGGTAAAGTTCGAGCTATGAAGCTGGGGCGGGGCCGCGCGTACTTGGCGTCAACAGCATGGTCAGCTTCGCGGCGGCTTCAATCCCCCTCATCCAGTTATAGGCGATTTCCTGCAGTAGCCCGCGTGAAATATGTCTGGTTTGCTATCAATAGCATAGCGTTTTGGTGCCCCTGGGGATTACCCGTATCCCATGCCCCTGGCCAGCGAAAACCGCTGCGGCCCGTTATCCTCACCGCCTTGTCCATCAAAAGGCTGCCTATGTTCCGGTTTTATCCAACCGTGCGGATGGCGACGCTGGCTGCTGTGCTGCTATCCGCAGTGGGGCTGAGCCAGGGCGCTACCGCCGCTTCTTCCCACGCTGCGCTGCCGCCCGTCGCGCCCGTCCAACCTATCGTAGACACCCTGCATGGCGTGCGCGTGGCCGACCCCTACCGTGCCATGGAAAACCTCAAGGACCCGGCCGTGCGCGACTGGTTCAAGGGGCAGGGCGAATTTGCGCGCAGCCAGCTGGACCGCCTGGCCGGGCGTGACGCGCTGGAAAAGCGCATCACCGAGCTCACCAGCGCCAGTGGCGACGCCATTGGGGGCATACGGCGCCTGGCCAATGGGCAGCTGTTCTACCTCAAGCGCCCCAAGGGCGAGCGCCAGTTCAGGCTGGTGGTGCGCGACGGCCTGGCTGGGGCCGAGCGCGTGCTGAAAGACCCCGAGGTCGAAGCCCGCGCCACCGGGGTGCCGCACGCCATCAATTACTTTGTGCCGGCCTGGGATGGTCGCCACGTGGCCTATGGTATTTCTGCTGGGGGTTCGGAAGACGCGTCCTTGCATGTGCTGGACGTGGCTACGGGCCAGGACGTGGGCGGGGTCTTCCCCCGGGTGCATGAGGCGCACGTGAGCTGGCTGCCCGATAGCCAGTCGTTCACCTTCAACCAGCTCAAAGCGCCCAAGCCGGGCGAACCCGAGACCGAGGCCTACATGGACTCGCGCGTGCTGTGGGCGCGTGTGGGTGCCGCTGCCGAGCAGGCCGTGCCAGTGTTCGGCCCCACGGTCACGCGCAACCTGGGCCTGGGGCGGCTGGACGTGGCGGCGCTGCACTGTGCGCCCGACAGCCCCTGGGTGATCGCCCGCACCACCGACACCACCCTGCCCGAAGGCTTTCTGTTTGTGGGCCGCGTGGCCGACCTGGGCAAGCCCGGTATGCGCTGGACGCGCATTGCCGGTTATGCCGACCAGATTGTCGAGATCGACCTGCGCGGCGACCACCTCTACTACATGACCTATGCCGGTGCGCCGCGCAAGAAGGTCATGCGCCTGGACCTGAACCAGCCACAGCTCACGCGCGCCCAACTGGCCGCTGCTGCGCCTGCCGATGGTGTGCTGGAAGACTTTTCGCTCAACCAGGATGCGCTGATTGCCTCGGTGCGCCAGGGAACCGACGTGGTGCTGCGCCGCTACGCAAACGGCGATACCCAGGGCACGGCCCTGGCGCTGCCCGGCAAGGGCGCAGCGCGGGTGGCGCACGACGCCGCACATGCGCACACCGATGTGCTCTACACCTTCAGCGGCTGGATGCGGATGCCCCTGGTCTACCGTTGGGATGGCAAGGCCTCCACCGACACCGGCCTGCGCGTCAACCCGCCCTTGGCCCAGGTGCCCGAGGTGGAGATCGTGGACGTGCAGGTGCCCAGCCACGATGGCGTGAAAGTGCCCATGACCCTGATCTACAAGAAGGGCCTGCAGCGCGATGGCGCCAACCCCACCTTGCTCAACGCCTACGGCGCCTACGGCTTCTCGGAAACCGCCTCCTTCCTGGGCGGACGCCTGGCCTGGATCGAGCAGGGTGGCGTGCTGGCCCTGGCCAATGTGCGCGGCAGCGGCGTGCACGGGCACGACTGGTACCTGGCCGGCAAAAAGGCCACCAAGTCCAACACCTGGAAAGACGGCGTGGCCGCCGCCCAATACCTGATTGCGCAGGGCTATGCCTCGGCCAAGATGCTGGGCATCATGGGTACCAGTGCCGGGGGCATCTTTGTGGGGCGTGCCGTCACCACCGCGCCGCAGCTCTTTGCCGCCGCCATCTTTGATGTGGGCGTGATGGACGCGGTGCGCGCCGAAGACAGCGCCAACGGCATCACCAACATCTCCGAGTTTGGCAGCTACCGCAACCGCAAAGAATTTCCGGCCCTGCTGGAGATGAGCACCTACCACCAGATCCAAGACGGCGTGGCCTACCCCGGCGTGCTGCTGGTGCAGGGCATGAACGACCCGCGCGTGGACGCCTGGCACGCAGGCAAGGCCGCCGCGCGCCTGCAAGCCGCCAGCAGCAGCGGCAAACCCGTTTTACTGCGACTGGACATGCAAGCCGGGCACGGCATGGGCAGCACCGCCAACCAGCGCAACGCCATGGCGGCTGACATCTACAGCTTCTTGCTGTGGCAAATGGGCAAGGTGGTGCAAAAGCCTGAGCCCACGCAGGGCGAGATCATCCAGCAGTCCAAAGCCAGCGACTGGCGCGCGCTGGATGCCGACAACACCGTGGTCATGGAAATCCAGGGCCAGACCGTGGTGATGGAACTGGCCCCGCGTTTTGCCCCGCAGCATGTGGCCAACATCAAGACCCTGGCGCGGGAGGGCTACTACACCGGCTCCGCCGTGGTGCGCGTGCAAGACAACTATGTCACCCAATGGGCCGACCCGGCCGACGACGACAAGCCCGAGAGCAAGGGCAAGCAGAAACCCCTGGGCAGCGCGCTGGCCAAGCTGCCCGCCGAGTTCACCACGGCCTACCAGGGCCTGCCCATCAGCCGCTTTGCCGACGCCGACGGCTGGGCCCCCGAGAGCGGCTTTGTGGACGGCTTCCCGGTGGCCGCCGACCCCAAGGCCAACCAGGCCTGGCTGGCGCACTGCTACGGCATGGTGGGCGCCGCACGCGCCAGCGCACCCGACAGCAGCACCGGCACCAGCCTGTACACCATCATCGGCCAGGCCCCGCGCGCGCTGGACCGCAACATCACCGTGGTGGGCCGCATTGTGAAAGGCATGGAGGTGCTCTCCAGCCTGCCGCGCGGCCCCGCGCCCATGGGCTTTTACGCAGCGCCCCAGCAACCCATCCCCATCACCCGCGCGCGCCTGCTGGCCGACATCCCCGCTGCCGAGCGCCCCGCGCTGGAGGTGCTGCGCACCGACACCGCCACCTGGGCCGCGCTGGTAGAAGCCAGCCGCCATGCGCGCGGCGGCTGGGCCGTGCACAGCCCGTTGCACAGCAATATCTGCAACCGCAGCGTGCCCACGCGCGTGCCGCACGTGCAACCAAAAGCATGAACGCGGTGCGCATTTTTGTGCCATGCGGTGGATATCCCGCAACGGGTTGGTGGTGGAAACGGGCGGTTTTCCATGCCAATCCCGCTTTTCATTGAGTTGGCACGGCCAGTCATGCACAATGTCCGGGTTATCAATACGGGATGTATGAAATGAAAGCACTCTTCTGTTACGGGTTGGTTGCAACGGTCCTTCTTGGCTGCGGCGGCGGCGGGTCCAGCCGGGATTGTTCTGCGGCGGCAAATGCATGCAACGTGGCACCGGTTGCCAATCCAGGAGCAGCGCAAAGTGTTCTGGTGGCTACCACCGTCATGCTGGACGGCAATGGCAGCTCGGACCAGAACGGCAACCCCCTGACGTATTCCTGGGAATTTGTTTCCAAGCCACAAAACAGCACTGCAATTTTGGCGGCAGCGACCTCCGCCAAGGCGAATTTCGTTCCCGACCAGGAGGGTATCTATCTGATTAACCTCACGGTCAATGACGGGCAGGTCAACAGTTCACCGGTTACTGTCGCGGTGACGGCCAGCAACACCAACTTGTCGATTACGCAGCTGTCTTACGGCGAAGGATCAACCATCCCTACTCGACTGGCAGCTCTTTGGGTTGGGGGAGGCAACCTCTCGCCACAATTGAGCATAGGCGACATTCCGAAGGGGACCGACCGGTTTGCCATTGTCATGGACGGAGAAACCGCGCCGTGCCAGCCGGGTATGGGTGCGTGCCGCAATTGGGGGGTGTTCAATTTGCCGGTTGCAAAAACCTTGATTTATGAAGGTGAGAATCTCTTGCTGCAAAACGGTGTGGTGTACGGCACCAATTTCACGTACAACACCAACGCTACCGGTGGCGTTGGCTACATGGGACCTAGCTCGTCATCCGGGAATGTGTACAAGTTGACGGTTTACGCGTTGGCCGCCTCAATGCCCTTTATCACGGGAAAACCCGAGTACAACCGCGCAAAATTTGAACGTGAATTCAAGGAATTCATCCTGGGCAAGGCAACCTTAACCGGCGTTTATCCCTAATACGCTATCAAAAACATAGCCTCCAGCCCTTGTTTTACGGGGGCTGGAGGCTTATTTTATGGTCAGTACTGATACACCCCGCGCCCGGCCTTGCGGCCCAGGTGGCCGGCAGCCACCATCTCGCGCAGCAGGGGGCAGGGGCGGTACTTGCTGTCACCAAATTCGGTGAGATAGACCTCCATGACGGCCAGGCACACGTCCAGGCCCACCATGTCGGCCAGGGCCAGGGGGCCGATGGGTTGGTTGCAACCCAGCTTCATGCCGGCGTCGATGTCCTGCGCGGTGGCCAGCCCTTCGGAGAGCACAAAGAATGCCTCGTTGATCATGGGCACCAGAATGCGGTTGACCACGAAGCCGGGGGCATTTTTTACCGTAATGGGGGTTTTTCCCAGGGACTTGGCCATGGACTGCACGGCCTCGTGGGTGGCGTCGCTGGTTTGCAGACCGCGGATGATCTCCACCAGGGCCATCATCGGCACCGGGTTGAAGAAATGCATGCCAATGAACTTGTCTGCACGGCCGGTCACGGCAGCAAGTTTGGTGATGGAGATGGATGAGGTATTGGAGGCGATGATCACGTCGGCTGGCACGATGGCATCGATTTGCTGAAGGATCTTGACCTTGAGATCGTAATTTTCGGTGGCCGCTTCAATCACCAGTTGGGCCCCCTTGAGGTCGTCGTAGCGGGTGCTGCCCTGGATGCGGGCCAGGGCGGCGTCCTTGTCGGCCGCGGTGATTTTTTCCTTTTTCAGCAGGCGGTCCAGGCTGGCGGCCACGGTGGCAATGCCTTTGGCCACGGCAGCATCGGAAATATCGACCATCACCACCTGAATGCCTGAAGTGGCACAGGCCTGCGCGATGCCGTTGCCCATGGTGCCTGCGCCGATGATGCCGACGGTTGAAATGCTCATAGTGAAAACTCCTTGAATGAAAGTAAAACCAGCAGGTCTATCGTACTAGCCTGCGACGCGCTTGCCCCGTGTCAGACACCCGCCTTGCGGGTGGCCACGGGGGGCGGAAGGTCCTTGGGCTGCAGTGCGCGGGCCTGCACCACCAGTTTGTTGTGGGCGTCCAGGAATGCGGCGGCAATCACCTTGCCCTCATTGGTGTTACTCCAGCCAACGGCACCGGCACCGCCCGTTCCGCCAAAGGCCAACCCACCCAGCCCCAGGTCGGTGGTGCGGGCCGCGCCCGTGGCGGCGGACACTTGCTCGGTGGTTTCGTTGTCGGTCAGGAGCAGGGCCACCTGCGCTTCCTTGAACTTGATTTGCTCCACGATGCCGATCAGCGCCCCCAGATCGCGCACCACGGGAATGTGGGCCAGCACGCCGCCCAGGGTGCGACCGGCGTCCTGTTCGCTGAACGTCAGGCTGGGTGTCAGCGTGTATTGGGCCTCATAGCCCTTGCCCTTTTCCACCGTGTTGCCCTGCTTGCGCAGGATGCCGCTGTCCTTGAGTTGTTGCTCCTGGATGGTGCCGCGCAACCCCGCCGCACGGTCCACCACCCGAAAGCAACCACTTTGCTGGGCGAGCAGCCGCACCAGCGGCACCGGTGAGCTGGGCAGGTTGTAGCTGCCGCTCAGGGTATAGCCATTGGGGTTTTCAGCCAGCGCCAGGGTGGCGACGGGGGCATCGCACTTGACCAGCGACTTGTTTTCCGCCTGCGCACCGGCGGGGCCAGCGGAACCCGTAATCTCGGAACTGCCGCCGCCCAATTCGGTGCCTTTTTTGCCACACCCTGGCAAACCCATGGTTGCGCAGAGAAGCAACAGGCTGGTGATCCAGCCCTGGGCTGGGAAAGTGCGAAGCATGGAGGGCATCGGTGGGGTTCCTTGTATGGGCGGCGAATGGTAACCTAGCCCTGTGGGTGGGCTCGGTGCCAAGACGGCTTTACCGCCGCTTTATCTCTGCGCAACCGCTCGGTTAAATTGCACCGCCATCATGCGGGCATGTCTACATCGCGCACCCACCTGATTCGTCGCTTCCATGGCTACCGTACAGTGATCGCGCTGGCCTGGGTTCTGGCCAGCGCCGCCTTGCCCAGCCCGGCGCTGTCGGCGCAAGGGGAGCCTGCGCAGGCGGCGCAATTGCCTGATATGGCGGCCATTGCTGCCCGCTTTGCCCCCAGCGTTGTCAACATCAGCGTGCGCGGCGTTCGCAAGCTGCCCACCCTGTCACCCTCGGCCGCCTTGCCCGTACACGGCGAGGGTTCGGGGTTCATTGTGCGCAGCGACGGTGTGATCCTGACCAATGCCCATGTGGTGGCGGATGCGCAGGAGGTGGTGGTCAAGTTGACCGATCGGCGGGAATTCACCGCCCAGGTGCTGGGGGCCGACAAACCCACCGACATCGCCGTGCTGAAGATTGATGCGCAGGACCTGCCCGCCGTTCCCGCTGCGCCCGCTCCGTCCCCCAACGTGGGGGACTGGGTCATGGCCATTGGATCTCCGTTCGGTTTCGAGAGCTCGGTGACCGCCGGAATCATCAGCGCCACGCGCCGTGCCCTGCCGGGTGACGGAACCGTGTCCTTCATTCAGACCGATGCGGCGGTCAATCCGGGCAGTTCCGGTGGCCCGCTGATCAATATGCGTGGCGAGGTGGTCGGCATCAACGCGCAGATCTACTCCCGTTCGGGGGGATACCAGGGTGTTTCGCTTGCGATTCCCATGGATGTGGCCCTTGGCGTGCAACAGCAGATTCTTGCCACCGGTGGGGTGCGCCACGCGCGCCTGGGCGTGGCGGTGCAGGAGGTGGACCATTTGCTCGCGGAATCGTTTGGATTGCCCCGTGCTGCCGGCGCGCTGGTGTCGGAGGTCGTGCCCGGTGGTGCCGCCCAACGGGCCGGACTGGTGGTTGGCGACGTGGTTCTCGCAGCCAACGGCGCGACCATGGAGCATGCCTCGGACCTGTCGGCCCTGGTTGGAGTGGCCTTGCCCGATGCCACGCTGGAGCTGCGCGTCTGGCGCACTGGCAAGGAAAGGCTGCTGCAGGCCAGGTTGGATGCTGCAGCGCCCGAACCCGCTGCGGCCTCCCACGGTGTGGCCACGCCCGCGGGCAGACTGGGACTGGCACTGCGCTTGCCCAGCGCCGATGAGTTGCGGGACTTGGGCGACATGGCTGGCCTGCACATTGACAAGGTCAGCCCCGAGGCCCAACGGGCCGGCGTGCAGGTGGGGGACCGCCTGCTGGCCATCAATGCGCACCCCATCAAGACCGTGGAACAGGCGCGTGCGCTGGCCGAGCGATCGGGGAAGTCGGTGGCCCTGTTGCTCTGGCGCGAGGGATCGCGCCTGTACCTGCCCCTGCGATTGGGCTGATGCGCCGGGTTGGCGTGGACGAAAGGTATCGTTTCATGATACCTGCCGTTCTAATTATTGAGACACTGCGCAATTATTGATGCCGATTGCGGTCTCGGGTTTCTAGACTTGCCTCCACGTACAACCCCTGTTCGAGAGGCCAACATGAAAACCCAACCGCAAATCCTGATCCACCGCGACTCCAAAGCCTGGGGCGTGCAAGTGTGGGTCTCGTTCCTGATCGCCGTGTTCCTGTGCGGTGTGGGGCTGGCCTATCTGCCCGGCCAGGATCTGGACCGTGCCTTCATGGTCATGGGCTACTTCTTCTGCCTGTCGGCCGCCTTTGTGCTGGCCAAGTTTGTACGCGACAACGAAAAAGCCGCGCTGGAGAACCGTGTCGCCGATACGCCATTGTTCAAGTTTGTGGTCTGGGGCGGCTTCTTCCTGGCCATGGGCCTGACCGGCTGGGGACTGTTGCATATGGAGGTCAACGAAGCCTACAAAGCCTTCCTGGGCGTGAGCTGGTTGTACCTGATCACCTGCACCTTCACCCTGGCCAAGACCCTGCGCGACAAGCACGAAGCCGACCTGGGCCATGCCCGCCTGCAAGCCCGCTTGGTGCGCGGGGACACCACCGCCGAATCCGAATAAACCCTCTCACCCCAGCCAGGAGACCGCCGTATGAAAACCTTTGTTCGCACCCCATGGTTGGCCCTGTGCACCGCCAGCCTGCTGCTCACCGCCCCGCTGGCCCGTGCCCAGAGCGAAGTCTCGGCCCTGAGTGCACTCTCGGCCATGCCCATCGCCTCCGTGGTGGTTGGTACCAGCGCCGCTGCCGGGGCGGTGTTGGTGGCTCCGGTGCTGTTGTCCACTGCCGGGACTGTGCTGGTGGTCAAGACCGTGGAGAGCACGGCGCGTGGCACGGTGTTTGTGCTGGAGCGTGCCTCGGACGGGGCCGCCGTCAGCGTCGAAGTGCTGGGGCGCGGCCTTGGTGGCTCGCTGATGGCGGTCGGCACGCTGGTCACGGTCAGCGTGATCGGGGCCGGCACGGTGCTCTCGGTAGCTGGCGAGGTGCTGGCCTTCATTCCCAACACGCTGGGTCAGGCCCTGCTGTACGACGAGCGCGTCACCCGTTGATATCGCCACCCATCAAGGATTTGCCATGCCCCCCCTGACCACCCTGCAGCACGCTTGCGCCGTTGCCGTCCTCGCCCTGGCCGCACTGGCCAGCCCCGTTGCGCACGCCGGGCGCTCCTGCACTGCGCCCCAGCCAGCCAAAGTTGCCACCGTGGAGCGCGCGCTCACACTCGCAGAGCGCACCCACCAGGCGCTGGAAGCCAGCGGCGCGCGCGTGGTGGTGCTGGCCCGCGCCGGCCAGGATCTGAGCCAATACGGCCAGCGCTATTCCCATGTGGGCATTGCCTACCAGCAGGACGACGGGCAGGGTGGCCATGTGTGGCGGGTCCTGCACAAGCTCAATGCCTGCGGCACGGCGGTGTCGGCCATCTACCGCCAGGGTCTGGGCGACTTTTTCCTGGATGACCTGTGGCGCTTTGAGGCGGCCTGGGTGGTGCTCAACCCCGAAGTGCAGACCCGCATGCTGGCCGTGCTGCAAGATCCCTACCGCGCCACCGTTTTGCACCACAAACCCTATAGCATGGTCAGCTACGCCTGGGGACAGACCTACCAGCAGTCCAACCAATGGGCCATCGAGACGCTGGCCCTGGCCATGCAGGCGGACACGGCGCGGGCACCGGTCACGCGCGCCCAGGCGCAGGCCTGGTTGCAAGACCACCACTACCGCCCCGGCATGCTGCGCATTGGCGCCATGACCCGCCTGGGCGCGCGCATGACCGCCGCCAACGTGGCCTTTGACGACCATCCCGCCGCGCAGCGTTTTTCTGACCACATTGAGACAGTGACGGCCGACTCCGTGCTCCAGTGGCTGCCCCGTGTTGGCCTGGGCCAGGCCATGGCGACGCTGCGCCTGTGAGCGGCACCGCGCAAGCGCTTACGCGGTGTTGTCCTGCTGCCAGGCCGTCACCACCCATGCGGCGGCACCTGCCTGCACCAGGACGATGGTGAGGACCGCTCCGCTCCAGCCCCCGGCTTCAAAAGCCAGGCCCGCCAACCAGGTGCCCACCGCGCCGCCCAGGTAGTAGCTCATGTAGTAGATGCCAGTGGCAAGCGAGCGGCCCTCGCTCACGTTGCGGGCGATGGAGCCAATGGTGGCCGACTGGCACAGGAATACCCCGGTGGAGCACACCGCCAGCCCCGCTACCACCAGCCACAGCGATGGCAGCAGCGTCAGCCCCAGTCCCACGGCGGAGATGCCGATGGCGCCCAGCATGGACTTCATGAAGCCCAGCCGGTCGATATGGCGCCCGGCCCAGGGCGTGACCACCACGCCCACCAGGTACACCGTGAACACATTGGCCAGCCCGGCCGCGCTCAGATGGAACGGCGCGCCGGCCAGGTGCAGGTTGACGTAGGTAAAGGTGCCCACCAGCGAGAACAGCACGCAAAAGCCCACGGCGCAGGCCACCATCAGCCGCCTGTTGCGCAGGTGGCACAGCAGCGTTTGCAGCGCGCCCTGGATGTTGCGGTTGGGCACGAAATGTTTCGATGCCGGCAGCGCCCACCACACCAGCATGGCGCCACACAGGTTCATCACTGCCAGCGTCACAAACGCGCCGCGCCAGCCCAACAGGTGCCCGGCGTGGCCGGTGATGAAACGCCCGCAGAAGCCGCCCATCACCGTGCCGCCCACATAGGTGGCCGTCATGCGCGCAACGCTGCCACTGCGAATTTCCTCGGACAGGTAGGCAATCAGCACCACTGCGATGCCCGGCACCGCCAGCCCCTGCAGAAAGCGCAGTGCGATCAGCAGATTCAGGTCCTGCGCCAGAGGAATCAGCGCGGTGGGAATGGTCAGCGCAAACAGCGAACTACACAAAATGGGCCTGCGCCCCAGTGCGTCGGACAGCATGCCCATGAAGGGCGACACCAGGCCAATGGCCAGCACCGTGGCCCCCACCGTCAGCCCGGCCTGCAAGGCGGTTGCATGAAAGTCCTCCATCACCATGGGCAGCACGGCCTGCACGGAGTAGACGTTGAGGAAGGCGAAGAAGCCGATGATCCAGACGATGGGCCGCGAGACCTGCGTGCCGTCTCCCAGAAAGAACTGACGCGGGGAGGGGATTGGCATGAGGGGAATGTGAGGCGTTCAGGCAGCGCGCAGGTTCAGAGGGTGCACAGCCAGAACGGCGGCTTGCAGGGCTTGGTCGGTTTCTGCCACGCGCAAGTCGTAGGCGGTTTGCAGGTTGAGCCAGGACTGCGCATCGCCGCCAAAGAAGCGGCTCAGGCGCAAGGCCGTGTCAGCGGTGATGCCGCGCCGCTCCAGCACGATGTCGTTGATGCGTGAAGCGGGCACATGCAGTTGCTTGGCCAGAGCGTTGGCGCTCATGTCCATGGGCTTGAGATAGTCCTCGCGCAGCACCTCGCCGGGGTGGATGGGGCGCATACCATTTTTGAACATGTCTTTCTCCTTTGGCGGGACTGCTCAGTGGTAGTCCACGATCTCCACGTCGGCAACCCCTTTTTCCGTCCAGACGAAGCACACGCGCCACTGGCCGTTGATGCGGATGCTGTGCTGACCCTGCCGGTCACCGCTGTGCAGTTCCAATCGGTTGCCGGGCGGGCAGTGCAAAAATTCGAGAGTCATCGCCGCATCCAACTGCGCCAGCTTGCGCTCAGCCACGCCCAGGATGTTGCCAAACCGGCGGCCTTTCCCGCTGGTGAACAGACGTTGGGTGTCCGGGCACTTGAAAGAAATGATGGACATGGGGTGAAGGGAATTTTATACCGTTTACCGGCATTCGGTAAATTTCAAACGAAACCATCGGCTGCCACGGAATTCCATCACGCTAGCCCCAAAACACCCGTGCTATCCTGCCCCCATGTCGCGCAGCCAACAACCCACCCTCCAACCCACCAGCCTCCTGGTGCGGGTGATGGCTGCACGAATGATTACCACCATGAAAACCACGGTCGCCTGAGCGTCGTGCAGGTGGCCGTACTGGCTGCCTGGTGGTGAATCTCTGAACAAACCCCCGCCAAAGCAGCCGGGGTTTCAACTGTTCGGAGAGAGTCATGCAACTTCATCAAACCGTTTCCCATGCGCCGGGCGCATCGGCGCAGCCTGTGTCACCCGCACTTCCACGTCTGCGTGTCGGCCTGATCGGCCTGGGCACCGTCGGCGGCGGTACCTACCGGGTGCTGCAGCGCAACCGCGCGCTGATTGCGGCGCGCACCGGGCGCGACATTGCCGTGACCATGGTGGCCGCGCGCAATCGGGTGCGCGCCCACGCCCTGGTGGCGGACGATGCGGATGTGGCCGTGGTGGACGACGCCTTTGCGTTGGCCGCGCACCCCGCCATCGACGTGGTGGTGGAGGCCATGGGCGGCACCACCGTGGCGCGCGCGCTGGTGCTGTGCGCCATCGCCCACGGCAAGCATGTGGTCACGGCCAACAAGGCGCTGCTGGCCGAGCATGGCGAGGCCATCTTTGCCGCCGCCCAGGCGCAGGGCGTGGTGGTTGGCTACGAGGGCGCGGTGGCGGTGAGCATTCCCATCATCAAGGCGCTGCGCGAGGGGCTGACCGCCAACCGCATCGAATGGGTGGCCGGCATCATCAACGGCACGACCAACTTCATCCTCTCCGAGATGCGCAGCAAGGGCGTGGGCTTTGCCGACGCGCTGGCCGATGCCCAGGCGCGCGGCTTTGCCGAGGCCGACCCGGCCTTCGACGTGGAGGGCGTGGACGCCGCGCACAAGATCACGCTGCTGGCGGCCAATGCCTTTGGCGTGCCGGTGCGCTTTGACGCGGTGCATGTGGAAGGCATTCACACGCTGGAGCAAGCCGACGTGGGCTTTGCCGAACGGCTGGGCTACCGCGTCAAGCTGCTGGGCCTGGCCAAGCGCCAGGGCGTGGGGCTGGAGCTGCGCGTGCACCCCACGCTGCTGGCCGACGACCACCTGCTGGCCCAGGTGCACGGCTCCATGAACGCGGTGCTGGTCAAGAGCGATTGCGCCGGGTTGACCATGTACTACGGTGCCGGGGCCGGGGCGGAGCAGACGGCCTCGGCCGTGATCGCCGATCTGGTGGACGTGGCCCGCATGGCCGGCAGCGCGCCACACGACCGCGTGCCGCATCTGGCCTTTCAGCCGCAGGCGGTGGTGCCACTGCCGGAGGTGCCCATGGCAGACGTGGTCTGTTGCCACTACCTGCGCCTGGATGTGGCCGATGGGCCGCAAACGGCAGCCCGCGCACTGGCCACGCTGGGCGAGGCCGGTGTGCAGGTGCAGCGCATGGAGCGTTTCACCCATGTGGATGGCGATTGCCGCAGCGCCCTGGTGGTGCTCACCCAGCCCGCCGCGCAGGCCTGCATTGCCGCCGTGGTGGCGCGCCTGGAGTGCCTGCCGGGCGTGCGGGGCAGCGTGCGGCAACTGCGCCTGGAGACGCTGCACTGAGGGCTTGCCGAGGGGCTATGGGATTGACTGCTACTGTATTCATAGCAATATGTGCTTATTTCACGCGGGCTAGTGGCAGTTTTGCCTGGGTGCTTCGCGCCGATGCACCCAGGCCAGGAACGCGCACAGCGCTACCCCGGCGGCCACCAGGCCTGCGGTGCTCATGGCCCAGTAGCCCTGAGCGCCCTGCAGTGCCGCAGGTGCCCAGGCGCTGTTGGTGACCCAGTAGCCACCCACGAGCCCGATGCCCCACAGCGAGGTGACGTAGAAGACCAGCGGCATCAGCGTGACGCGGTGCGAGCGCAGCACAAAGTTGGCCAGGGTTTGTGCCGCGTCGGCCACATGGAACCACCAGACCCACACCAAGAGCGGCATGGCCGCCGCAATGATGGTCGGGTTGTCGGTGTAGGCGTGCAGAATCGGCTCACGCGCCCCATACACCAGCGCGCCCAGCAGGGCGGCGCTGCCCACGCCAATCTCCACCCCGTGCCAGCCAATGCGCCGGGCCTCTGCCAGGTCGTTGGCTCCCACACGCTGCGCCACCAGGGTGGCCGTGCCATTGGCCAGCGCCAGCGGCAGCATGAACATCATCGACACCAGGTTGGCCGCGAGCTGGTGCCCGGCCACGGCTTCACCGCTTTGGCGCGAGATCAAGAAGGCCATGAAGCTAAAGCCAGTGACCTCGATCATGATGGCCGCGCCCATGGGCACGCCCAGGCGCAGCTGGGCCAGAATGGCGGTGCGGTTGGGGCGGCTGAGTCCCCTGGCGTGCAGCCCGAAGCGGGCATAAAACGGGTCACGCCGCACCACGGCCCAGGCCGTCAATGTCTGCGCCCACATCACTACGGCCGTGGCCACGCCGCAGCCAACCACCCCCATGGGTGCCACCTGCCAGGCTGGCAGGCCGCCCGGCAGGGGCAGCGCCCAGCCGTAGATGAACAGTGCGGACAGCGGAATCTTGAGCAGCAGCCCGGCGACCTGAATCGCCATCACCGCCTTGGGGCGCGACACGGCGGTGTTAAAGCCCCGGTACACCGTGAACAGCATCGCCGCGGGCAGCGAGAACGCCAGCGCCGAGAGATACCCACGCACCTTCTCGGCCACGTCCGGTCCGGTTCGGGCCAGTGACAGGAAAGGGCCGGGCAGCAATAGCAGGGTGCTGCCCAACACCGCCAGGCCCAGGGCCAGCCAGATCGCCTGGTGCACCTGCTGCCCGGCGGCGTGCAACTTGCCCGCGCCAAACAGCTGGCCGGCCATGGGGCTGATGGCCAGCACCACGCCCATGAAGCCAATGAACACGGTGATGTACACCGCCATGCCAATGGCCAGTGCCGCCAGGTCGCTGGCAGCAAAGCGCGCCACCAAAATGGTGTCCACGGTGCTGAAGCCCAGCACCGCCAGTTGCCCGATCAGCACGGGCCAGGCCATGGGCAGGATGCGGTGGAAGCTGTCG
>CAZDDK010000049.1:0-16550 GCA_964504185.1 uncultured Rhodoferax sp.
TCGCGCTGGATGTAGTACCGCAGCCGCTTTGGCACGGAGAGCACCCACTGGCGCACCGGCAACCGGGGCAATACGTGATCGCAAAGATGTGCCGCCGTCTCCACCATACGCCGGGTGTTGCACGAGGGGCAGACGCCCCGGCCCTTGCAGGAGTAGGCGACGAAGTAGTCGTGCCCGCAGTCATCACAGCGGGCGCGGGCAAAGCCGTGCGCAAAGATGCCGCATTCCAGATATTTGCGAAAAGTCTGGCGGACATAGGGCTTTGGGGTGTGGTGGTCGCCCTGCCCGTCGAACTGGCCGGCACTGGCCAACTCAAACCAGGTCTCGAAGTGTTCGGCAATCGTTTGGTAGAAAAGGGTGCGCTCGGGGTGGCGCGGGTTGTAGAGCTTGGGTTTGGAGCCCGCTGGCCTGCCCGCGTGCAGATGCGTGTGCGTTTGCGCGGAACGGGCGGCTGCGGGCATGGTGCGGCGCCAGAGCGAGAGTATTGGCTCGGGCTGGACGCACCATGATACTGTTGTTATATCCAGTTAAACTGGTTTAGCATGGCTTGAAGTGCCGTCTGCAAGGCACAAATTTACTCCTGAATTGATAGCTGGTTGCGCAGATTCCACGAGGGCTGTAGGCCGATTTGGTTTATAAACCCAGCGTCGCGAAGATGCCATCCATGCGCTGTTGCACATCAGCGTCCATGGCGATAGTGCGGCCCCACTCGCGCTGCGTCTCACCGGGCCACTTGTTGGTGGCGTCCAGCCCCATCTTGCTGCCCAGGCCGCTGACCGGGGAGGCAAAGTCCAGGTAGTCGATGGGGGTGTGCTCCACCATCATTGTGTCGCGCACCGGGTCCACACGGGTGGTGAGTGCCCAGATCACTTCCTTCCAGTCGCGCACGTCCACGTCGTCGTCCACCACCACGATGAACTTGGTGTACATGAACTGGCGCAGGTGGCTCCAAATGCCCATCATCACCCGCCGGGCGTGGCCAGGGTAGGCCTTTTTGATCTGCACCACGGCCATGCGGTAGCTGCAGCCCTCAGGGGGCAGGTAGAAGTCGGTCACCTCGGGAAACTGCTTTTGCAGCAGCGGCACAAACAGCTCGTTCAAGGCCATGCCCAGCACGGCGGGCTCATCGGGTGGCTTGCCGGTGTAGGTGGAGTGATAGATGGGGTCGCGGCGCAGCGTGATGCGGTCGATGGTGAAGACCGGGAACTCGGCCTGCTCGTTGTAATAGCCGGTGTGGTCGCCGTAAGGGCCTTCCAGCGCGTGCTGGTAGCCGCTGGGGTGGGTGGCGTCGGGGTAGATGTGCCCTTCCAGCACGATTTCGGCGCAGGCCGGAACGCGCAGTTCACTGCCCAGGGCCTTGACGAGTTCGGTGCGGTCACCACGTAACAGACCGGCAAACTGGTATTCGGACAGGCTGTCGGGCACCGGGGTGACCGCCCCCAGGATGGTGGCAGGATCGGCACCCAGGGCCACGCACACGGGATAGGGTTGACCGGGATTCTTGACGCCATGGTCGCGAAAATCCAGCGCGCCACCGCGATGGGCCAGCCAACGCATGATGACCTGGTTGCGGTTGAGCACCTGCTGGCGGTAGATGCCCAGGTTTTGCCGTGGCTTGTTGGGCCCACGGGTGATGACCAGGCCCCAGGTGATGAGGGGTGCCACATCGCCCGGCCAGCAGTGCTGGATGGGCAAGCGGGCCAGGTCCACGTCGTCGCCCTCCCACACCACGTCCTGGCAAGGCGCGCTGCGCAGTTCCTTGGGTGCCATGTTCCACAGCGTGCCCAGCAGGCTGCGCATGCCCATCATGTCCTTGAACCCCTTGGGGGCTTCGGGCTCCTTCAGGGAAGCCAGCAGTTCACCAAACGGGCGCAGTCCGGAAATACTGTCCACGCCCATGGCGCGGGCCACGCGCTGCGGCGTACCGAACAGGTTGCCCAGCACCGGGATCGTGTGGCCCGTGGGGTTTTCAAACAGGATGGCCGGGCCCTGCGCGCGCAACACGCGGTCGCACAAGGCGGTCATTTCCAGGTAGGGGGACACTGGCTGCGCCACGCGGCGCAAGTCGCCGGTGGTTTCGAGCTGGGCCATGAAGTCGCGCAGGTCGCGGTAGCTCACAAGGTTTGTCCTTGCCAGCGCGCAGCCAGCGTATGGGGCACATCGAGCAGATCCAGCACGCGGGCTACGCTGGCGTTGACAATGTCGTCCACGCTCTGTGGCCGCAGGTAGAAGGCCGGCATCGGTGGGCAAATGATGGCACCGGCTTCAGTCACGCTGACCATGTTGCGCAGGTGAATCAGGCTCAGCGGCGATTCGCGCACCATCAGCACCAGGCGGCAACGCTCCTTGAGCATGACGTCCGCTGCGCGGGTGAGCAGGTTATCTGACAACCCCTGCGCGATCGCCGCCAAGGTGCGCATGGAGCACGGTGCCACCACCATGGCGTGCGCGCCGAAAGAGCCGCTGGCAATGGCCGCACCGACGTTGGCGCTGTCATGCACGTGGTGCGCCAGGGCCTCGATGGCAGCGCGTTGCAGGCCGTGCTCTTCTTCGACATTGCGCCAGCCTGCGGCACTGACCACGAGATGCGTCTGCACACCTGGCACGTCGCGCAGCGCCTGCAACAGGCGCACCCCATAAATGGCCCCGCTGGCCCCGGAGATGCCAACGATGATGCGCCGCGTTGCGGTGAGGGGGGAGGGATTCATAAGGGTGCGGCTGCCAGATCGGCCTGCACCAGTTGCAGGACCGTAGCCGCCTGTTCGGGATCAAAGTCTTCGTGCTGGCGCTTCTTGACGCCGTACTGCTGCAATTGATAGTGGCGCTGGGCACTCAACCCATGGCGGGCCAAGGTGCTGGCCACACACACCAGGGGACAACCGTCCAACGCCAGGATGGGACGGCCGGAGCGCGCAATCTTCAGCAGGTGGGGCACATCCCCGCCGACGCCAGCAATACAGGACATCTCAGCCATCCCACTGCGGTCCAAGCGCAGGGCAACCTGATTCGCCAACTGTGCGGCACTGGAGCAGCCCGAGCAGGAATACACCAGAGGCCGGGTGGTGGCCCCTGTGCCACTCACATCGGGCCTCCGTGATGGGGCGTAGGCTTGGGGCTGCGACGCGGCAGGAAACGGGACAAGACCTTGTCAGGCGTCCACTGCTGCAAATCCAGCACCGGCAGTTCCAAGGCATCGATGGCGTTCTTGACAACCAAGCCCAGTTCGGTGTCGCCCTCCATGGACAAGCGGCGATTGAAGAACAGGGTGTCCGGGTCTTCCTGGCGGCGTGCCAATCGCACAAAGTCCTGCGCATTGGCACTGATGGTCAGATCCGTGGCGTCTTGCCTTTTGGAGGCCACAAAACGCACCCCGGTACAGGTGAAGTCAAAGGTTAGCCGCGCATCGGTCACATGGATGCGCAGCCGCTTGCCCAGCAAATACTGGCGTACATCCGCAGGTAACTGCTTTGCCAGCACCTGGTTGAGCGCAGTTACCAGCAAAAAGGAGCCGGGATAGGCGGGCAGGCGCGACAACACCGAGCCAACCGGATCGGGCAAGACAAAGGCGGGAGAGGAAGGATTCATCATGTCAGGCTTCCATTCATGCAATTGCTTCGGCAGCAGCCACTTGGTCCAGGCCCGGCTTGCCGTACCAATACCCGTTACAGCCTTCTGCGGGCATCAGTGGCTGCAAGCGCGCCAGAGCGTCCTGGGGTTGCAAAGACCGCTTGCGGGCGGCATCGAACACGGCAACGACTTCCGCCATGTTCTGCGACTGCGGGCTCAGGCGCACCACGTCCACACCCAAGTTGTGCATATCATCCAAAGCATCCACCAGGTTGTAAACCTTGGCCGATTGGGTTTGCGTGCCGTTCAACACCAAAAAGCCCTCGTGTTCACGGGTTTTGAGCAACAACCCGTCCGGGTGGTCCAGACAACTGAAACGGCAATCATCTTTGGGTAAATTGCGGTGGCGCGCAGTGAAACAGCGCGCCGAAAAGGCCAAGGGCATGCGGCCATACGCAAACACTTCGGTCTGCAGTCCCGCCGGACGCCCGGCTTGAATGATGGCCAGGTCCGCGCGTTTCATCTCCAGCGGGATGACCCAGCGTGTGGCCCCCAGTCCCGCCATCCACTGCAACGTGGGAAGGTTGTAGATATTGAGGTGCGGGCCACCCACAAAAGGCTGCTTGCCGCTCACACACTGCACCGCGCCCATGTCGTTGGCCTCCACCAAATACTCACCATTTCCGGTGATTTTGTGCATGGTGCCAACCTCGGCCCCGGACTCCAACAGCACCTGGGTGGATAACACCACTTCCTTGCCTGCCTCCTTGAGCATTTGGGCCACATCCAACCAGTCGGACAGGCGCAGTTCATGGCGGCGCGAGCACACCGCCTCACCCAGATAAACGATGTCCACCGGCGTATGGCTGATGGCCTCATAGAAATTAAAAACAACTTCGCGTTGCCAGTAGTACAGCAGCGGTCCGAGAGAGAGTTTCATGGGCTATTTACTTCCAGGGGCGGTGGTAGGCACCAAGTGTGTGTTGCTGGCCTTCGGCGACCTGGTCCAGTGCACCCATCCAGACCGGCTTGGGGGCGTAGCGATGGGGATTCGCAAGGCAGTGGTCAATCGCCTCGCGCCAGACCTTGGTGACCTGGGCCACATAGGCCGGGCTGCGCTGGCGACCTTCGATCTTGATCGCCTTCACGCCCATCTTGTGCAGTTGCGGCAGAAGCTCCAGCGTATTCAGGCTGGTGGGTTCCTCGATGGCGTAGTAGTTTTCGTCGGTGCCCACATCAAAGCGGCCCTTGCACAGCGTGGGATACCCGGCGTTTTCGCCAGGGGCATAGCGATCAATCAGCACACCATTTAGCCGTGACTCGCGACCCTGCGGCGTTTCCTGCCAGCGCACCGCCTTGGGCGGAGAACACACGCCGTGCGTGTTGGGCGACTCGCCCGTGACATAGCTGGACAGCGCACAGCGCCCTTCCACCATCACACACAGACTGCCAAAACCGAACACCTCGATCTCGACCGGAGTCTTCTCGATGACCTGCTGCACTTGCGTGAGCGACAACACGCGTGGCAACACGGCGCGCACCACACCAAACTGCTCGCGGTAGAAGTTGATGGCATCAAAATTGGTGGCCGAACCCTGCACGGACAGATGCAGGCGCAGTTTGGGGTGATGTCTGGCGGCGTATTGCATCAAACCGGGGTCGGCCAAAATCACGGCATCCACGCCCAGATCCACCGCTTTGTCCACTGCGGATTGCCATAGCTGGGGGTTGGCTGCCTGCGGGTAGGTGTTGAGCGCCATAAAGACCTTGCAGCCGCGCGCGTGGGCATAGCCAATGCCGTTGGCAATGGCTGCTTCGTCAAAATTGAGGCCGGCAAAGTTGCGGGCATTGGTGGCATCACGCAGACCGAGGTAGACACAACTGGCACCGTTGTCCACGGCGGACTTCAGGGCTGGCAAACTGCCCGCAGGGCAGACCAGCTCCATGGTTGGGGGGGGTGCCGCAGTGTCGGCGCTGGTTGAAGAAAGTTGCATACTTAAGAACGTTGATCGCTGACAACCCAGAATGGAGTTTTCGCGGTGGGGCGAACGATACGCCACCGACGCCAGGCTGGTGTTGATCCTCGTCAACGAAAAACCACAATGCCTTACAAAATCAGTCGGACAATTCACACCATGCGCTCCATTCCCGTTCATGCCGGGACATGGGCGATCTGTCGCTCCGTTTCGCACTCCGTCGGTCGGTACTTGACCGGTCCATGGGGCGTACAGTACACTAATAACCAATCAGTCATTAAACATGCTGCCAACCGCCTGCCCCCTCTGTGAGATCGCCGCCACGGTGCGCGCCAAGCGTGAACGCCGTAAGGACGCCCGTCCCGGCGAGCTGCTGGCTGCTGCGCTGGAACTGTTTGTGGAGAAGGGCTTTGCAGCGACGCGGGCCGAAGAGGTGGCCAAACGTGCGGGTGTGTCCAAGGGAACCCTGTTCCTCTACTTTTCCAGCAAGGAGGAGCTGTTCAAGGCCGTTGTGCGTGCAAACATCTCCGGCCGCTTTGATGCCTGGAATGCAGAGATTGACAGTTTTCAGGGCAGTTCGGCGGACCTGCTGCGTTTCAGCATCCGGGCATGGTGGGAGCGCATCGGCTCCACCAAGGTCTCCGGCATAACCAAGCTGATGATGAGCGAAGCGGGCAACTTCCCGGAACTGGCCGCCTTCTACGAGCACGAAGTCATTCGGCCAGGCAACGAATTGTTGCGCCGCGTGTTCCAACGCGGGGTGGAACGAGGGGAGTTTCGGGCCATTGACCTGCAATACGGGGTTTACACCATGCTGGCCCCCATGCTGTTTCTTGCCACTTGGAAGCATTCACTAGGCACCTGCAGTGGATCCACGGAGATAGATCCCGAAAAGTACATCGATGTGCAAGTGGAAACTCTGTTGCACGGCATTACGCAGGAGCACGCCGCACCATGAAACGCTGGATCAAATGGACCCTGATGGCGGTCGTCCTGGGACTGGTGGCGGCCGGAGCCCTGCGTGCACTGTCCGCCCGCAAGAGCCAACGCGACGCGCTGGCTGCGCAGGCCGCGCGTCCCGCCCAGGCTACTGTGGAACTGATGGCCAGCGACGTTGTGCAGGTTCGCATGGTGGAACTACCCCATACACTGGCCTTGTCCGGTGCCCTGAAGGCAGTGAATTCCGCCATCGTCAAGGCACGCGTACCCGGCGAGCTGCAGGGACTGGTGCTGCGCGAGGGCGACTTTGTAAAGGCCGGCGACATCATCGCCCGCATTGATGCCACCGAATACCTGGCACGCGCCAAACAGGCCCAGCAACAAGCGGAATCCGCACGGGCGCAAGTTGACATCGCCAAACGCAGTTTCGACAACAACCGCTCACTGGTGGACAAGGGCTTCATCTCCAAGACGGCATTGGACGCGTCCCTGTCAACCTTGTCGGCTGCCGAAGCCAACCACCGGGCCGCGCTGGCCGGTGTGGACGTGGCCCAGAAGTCGCTGGATGACACGGCACTGCGCGCGCCCATTTCCGGACATATTGCACAGCGGCTGGCACAGCCCGGCGAGCGCGTGGGAGTGGACGCCCGCATCGTCGAGATCGTTGATGTGGGTCGGCTGGAACTGGAAGCCAGTCTCAACGCGGCCGATTCCGTGCAGGTGCGAACCGGCCAGACCGCCACCCTCACCGTGGAAGGAGCCTCTCAACCGGTTGCCGCCCGAGTCGTACGCATCAATCCCAATGCGGTCGCGGGCAGTCGCGCCGTATTGGTCTATTTGGCGCTGGAAGGCAGCGCGGGCCTGCGCCAAGGCTTGTTTGCGCAGGGCAGCCTGCAGACCGGGGTCTCGCGCACGTTGGCCGTCCCATTAAGCACGGTTCGCACGGACAAGCCTGAACCCTACGTTCAGCTGTTGGACAAGGGCCAGGTGCAGCACCAAAGCGTCACTCCGGGCGTGCGTGGCGATCTGAATGGCCAGACCCTGATCGCTGTGTCGGGACTCACCGAGGGCACCTCCGTCTTGGTGGGCAGTGTCGGAAAATTGCGCGCTGGCACCCCGGTCAAACACGCCTCCGGTTCGCAATAAGCCATGTGGTTCACCCGCGTCAGCCTGCAAAACCCGGTGTTTGCCACCATGGTCATGCTGGCCTTGGTGGTGCTGGGGTTCTTTTCCCTGCAACGCTTGCAGGTAGACCAGTTTCCCAGCATTGATTTTCCGGTGGTGGTGGTCATTGCCGACTATCCCGGGGCCTCGCCGGAGATCGTGGAAAGCGAGGTTTCCAAAAAAATTGAAGAGGGCGTCAACTCGATCGCCGGCATCAACGCTTTGACGTCTCGCAGCTACGAAGGGCAGTCGGTGGTGGTCATTGAGTTTGGCCTGCACATTGACGGTCGCAAAGCTGCCGACGATGTGCGCGAAAAAGTGGCTGCGGTGCGCCCCAACCTGCGCACCGAGGTCAAGGAACCCCGCGTGTTGCGCTTTGACCCGGCGGCCCGCGCAGTATGGTCCGTGGCGGTTTTACCCGATTCCGCAAACGCCCAAAACAAGACACTGAAAACTGCGGGGGACAGCACGCCCCGCGAAGCGGCAAGCGCGGGGGCCGCACTGTCTGCGGTTGATCTGACCAACTGGGCCGACCAGGTACTCAAGAAGCGGCTTGAAAACGTGCGGGGCGTGGGATCTGTCACCCTGGTGGGCGGTACCAAGCGCGAAATCAACATTTACCTCAACCCCCAGGCACTGGAAGCATACGGTATCGCAGCGGAGCAGGTGGCCTCCGCAGTGCGCGCCGAGAACCAGGATGTTCCGGTTGGCACTATTCGCTCACTCGAGCAGGAGCGCGTCATTCAGATTCAGGCACGCATGCAACGCCCAGAAGACTTTGGCCGCATCATCGTGGCGCGCAAGAATGGCGCTGCAGTGCGGGTAGACCAGGTCGCCAGGGTCGTGGACGGGGCGCAGGAAGTGGAAAACCTGGCACTCTATAACGGTCAACGGACCCTGCTGCTCAACGTACAAAAGTCGCAAGACGAAAACACGATAGCCGTGGTGGACAACCTGCAAAAAACCCTGCTGACCTTGCAGCAACAACTGCCACCAGGGGTGCGTCTGGAACCCATCACGGACGGGTCACGGCAAATCCGGGTTTCCGTGAACAATGTGCGCCAGACCCTGCTAGAAGGCGCGTTGCTGACGGTGTTGATCGTGTTCCTGTTCCTGAACTCCTGGCGTTCCACGGTCATTACCGGGCTGACCCTTCCGATTGCGCTAATTGGAACCTTCTTCTTCATGAACCTGCTGGGTTTCACCATCAACATGATCACGCTGATGGCGCTCAGTCTTTGCGTGGGCTTGCTGATTGACGATGCCATTGTGGTGCGCGAAAACATCGTGCGCCATGTGCAGATGGGCAAAGGTGCTTTCCAGGCGTCGCTGGATGGCACACAGGAAATCGGGCTGGCGGTACTGGCTACCACCTTGTCCATCGTGGCGGTGTTCCTGCCCATCGGTTTCATGGGCGGCATCATCGGCAAGTTCTTTCACGAGTTTGGCATCACCATCGTGGCGGCCGTCATGATCTCCATGTTTGTCAGTTTCACGCTGGACCCCATGCTGTCCTCGATATGGCATGACCCCAGCATTGAAGCGCATGGGCAGCGCCACGCACCCGTTTCGCTCTATGACAAAACCGTCGGGCGCGTGACGGGCTGGTTCGATCACGCCAGCGACTGGCTGGCCGACACCTACCAAGACATTTTGCGCTGGGCGCTCGTGCACAAGATGGCCACCGTGGGCCTGGCGGTCGCCATTTTTGTGGGCAGTGTGCTGATGATTCCGCTGCTGGGAACGGAGTTTGTGCCCAAATCCGACTTTTCCGAGACCACATTGAGTTTTCACACGCCGGTGGGTTCCTCGCTTGAGGCCACCGAAGCCAAGGCCCGCCAGGTGGAGGCCATCGTTCGCAGCTTTCCGGAGGTGCGCTACACGCTGACTACCATCAACACCGGCAACACGGTTGGCAAGATGTACGCCAGCCTGTACATCCGTCTGGTGGACCGCAAGGACCGCATCCGCAGCGTGGATGCCATGTCGGTAGCGCTGCGCGAACGGCTTCAACAAGTGCCGGGCATCACCGTCACCCACGTGGGCCTGCTGGATGCCGTCGGTGGACAAAAACAGATCCTGTTCTCGATCCAGGGGCCTGACACGGCCGAATTGGAGCGGTTGACCGTCCAGGCGATGGACAAGATTCGCACCGTTGCCGGGCTGGTGGACCTTGACTCCAGCATCAAGCCCAACAAGCCGACGCTGGATGTCGCGGTCAAGCGCGACGCTGCATCGGATCTGGGGCTCTCGGTCGGACAAATTGGCAGTGGCCTGCGCGCCCTGGTGGCCGGCCAGACCATCGGCAGCTGGCGCGCACCGGACGACCAGACCTATGACGTCAACGTGCGCCTGTCACCGCAGGCACGCAACAGCGCACAGGACATGGAACTGTTGCCCTTCACCGTGGGAGCGAACACCGACGGAAGCCCGCGCATCGTGCGGCTCAACCAGGTCGCCACCGTGCGGGAAGCCACCGGACCCAACCAGATCAACCGGCGCGACCTGGCGCGCGAGGTGGCCATCAGCGGCAACGTCTCGGGGCGCTCGGGCGGCGAAGTCTCAGCCGACATCAAGACTGCGATGGACACCGTTGCCCTGCCACCCGGCTACAGCTACAAATTCAGCGGCTCCACCAAGGACATGGCCGAGGCTTTTGGCTACGCGCTCTCGGCGTTGGCCATGGCAGTCATCTTTATTTACATGATTCTGGCCAGCCAGTTCAAGAGCTTTTTGCAGCCCCTGGCCCTCATGACCGCCCTGCCCCTGACCCTGATCGGCGTGGTACTGGCGTTGATGATTTTCCATTCCACCCTGTCCATGTTCTCGGTCATTGGTGTGGTGATGCTCATGGGCCTGGTCACCAAAAACGCCATTTTGCTGGTGGACTTTGCGATCCGTGCCCGCGAAGACCGCACGGATGCGGACGGCCGCCACATCCCTGGCATGGATCGCTCCGAGGCCCTGCTGATGGCCGCCAAAGTGCGCCTGCGCCCCATCCTGATGACCACATTGGCCATGATCTTCGGCATGGTTCCACTGGCCTTTGCAATGAGCGAAGGATCGGAAATGCGCGCGCCCATGGGCCAGGCGGTGATTGGCGGGGTCATTACCTCGTCGCTGCTGACCTTGGTGGTCGTGCCGGTGGTGTATTGCTACATGGATGACCTGGCGCAATGGGCGCACCGGGTGTTTGGCTGTCGGCCAGCAGCGGACCGGTAAAATTGTTTACAATCGTCCAACATACCCCATGGAGTATATAAATATGAACATCGAAACCGCACGTTTCAACATGATCGAGCAGCAAATCCGCCCCTGGAACGTGCTGGACGCGTCGGTACTGGATCTGTTGTCTATCGTTAAACGCGAGGACTTCGTGCCCCCCTCCCACAAGGGACTGGCATTTGCCGACCTCGAAATTCCCTTGCGCGGCACGGGCGAAGAATCCCTGGCCCAGGGGCAATGCATGCTGGAGCCGCGGGTAGAAGCCCGTATGCTGCAAGAACTGGCCGTGCAACCGCACGAGACGGTACTGGAAGTCGGCACGGGATGCGGCTACACCGCTGCCCTCTTGGGCAAAAAAGCCCTGCGGGTCGTCACCGTCGAAATCCATTCGGAACTGGTGACCCAAGCCCGCGAAAGCCTGCGCAATGCGGGCATTTCCAACGTGGAAGTGCGCCAGGGCGATGGCAGCAAACTGACTGCTGCCGACGGCAGTTTTGATGCCATTGCGCTCAGTGGCTCGGTGGCCCAGGTGCCTGCCAACCTGCTCAAGCTGCTGAAGTCCGGGGGACGCTTGGTTGCCATTGTGGGCGATGAACCCGTGATGCGCTGCACCGTGGTCACCAAGACCGGCGAGAACACGTACCACACCCAGCAGTCGTGGGACACCGTTGCGCCCCGATTGCAAAACTTTCCAGAACCCACACGTTTCACGTTTTAGCCCCCCTGCCCCCATGCTCGACCAAGTCCGCCCCCGTGATCTAGCCCAATGGTTTGTCCATGCGCAGGCCCAAGGCCTGCCTGTGGTGCTGGACGTGCGCGAGCCCTATGAGTGGGACATCGCCCGTATCAAGGCAGACGGTTTTTCACTGCAAACCATTCCCATGGGGGCCGTTCCGCTGCGTGTGTCCGAGCTGGACCCGCGGCAACCCATCGCCTGCCTGTGCCATCACGGCGGGCGCAGCATGCAAGTGGCCCACTTTTTGCAGAGCCGGGGGTTTGAACACGTTGCCAATATTGCAGGGGGCATCAACGCGTGGTCGGCCGAATGCGACCCGGCTGTTCCACGCTACTGAAGACCCACGCCCCGTTGCTGTCCGCCTGTTCTGCATGTCCCGTTCACCAGCCTGAGAAAGCCCACCATGAACCGTTCCATCCGCCTCTCCCCCTTTCGACTGATGCCCCTGGTGTTCGCCATGGGTGGTGCCTTGTCTTTGCCGGCACAGGCACAGAGCCTGGTGGACCTGTACACCGCCGCGCAGGGCTATGACGCCGCCTACCAGTCGGCCAAGTCGCAGTTCGACGCCTCCGTGGCCAAGGCGGAACAAGCCCGCGCGGCCATACTGCCCGTCGCCGGACTGGCCATTTCCAGCACCAGCACCAACCAGGAAGTCCAACCGCTGTCTGCCCGCACCTACGGTACGCAGACGGCCACACTGAGCGCATCGCAGCCGCTCTACCGGCCCGGCAACTGGGCCAGCTATGAACAAGGGAAAAAGTCCCTGGATTTGGCGCAGGCCCAGCTGGCCCAAGCCGAACAAGACCTGATCGTGCGGGTCAGCCAAGCCTACTTTGACGTATTGGCCTCCACCGACAGCCTGGCCTTTCTGAAGAGCCAAAAGACCGCCGTGGGCGAGCAACTGGCCGCGGCCAAGCGCAATTTCGAGGTGGGCACCTCCACCATCACCGACTCCCGCGAGGCGCAAGCCCGGTACGATCTGGTCGTAGCCCAGGAGCTGGCCGCCGAGAACGACCTGCTGGTGAAGTCGCTGGCCCTGGGCCAACTGGTGGGCAAGAAGGATGCCAAGCCCAAGCCCCTCAAGGGTCCCGTGGTACTGGCTCCGGTCGTGCCCGCCGACGTCAGCCAATGGGTGGATCAGGCGCAGGCCAAGAACCCAGGCATCCAGCAGGCCCAGGTGGCACTGGACGTGGCCCGCCTGGAAACTGAAAAGGCCAGTGCCGGCCACAAGCCCACGCTGGACCTGGTGGGCAGCTATTCGGCCATCAATAACAACGGCTCCTCCTCGTCCTCGCTGGACAGCCGGGTGAATGTGGGCACCATCGCGCTGAACTTCAACCTGCCGCTGTTTGCCGGGTTCTCCACCCAGAACCGCATCAAGGAGACCCTGTCTCTCGAAGAAAAGGCCCGCACCGATCTGGAGGCGGCGCGCCGCAACGTGGCGCAGGGCACCCGCACGGCCTACTTTGGCGTGCAGTCCGGCCAGGCCCAGGTCAACGCGCTGCAGGCGGCCGAGGCGTCCAGTCAGAGCGCGCTGGAGGCCAACCAGTTAGGCTACCAGGTGGGCGTGCGCATCAACATCGACGTGCTCAATTCGCAAAGCCAGCTCTTTGACACCAAGGCCAAACTGGCCAAGGCCCGCTACGACGTGCTGATGGGCGGCCTGAAGTTGCGCCAGGCCGCTGGCACCTTGTCAGCCGACGACCTGCAGCCCATCAACGGCCAGTTGGCCCCGTAACCCCACCCCCGAACAGGAGCTGGCGCACGGCATCTGCGGTGCGCCGCGCCGCGCCGGTGTGCGCCTGTCCCAGGCTGAGGGCAGCCGCGCGGCAACGCGCCAACTCCGACGGTGACTGCAACAGTTCCAGGCAGCGGTCCACCGCCTGCGCCATGTCCGGCACTTCCAGCGCCGCGCCATTGGCCAACGCCAAAGCGGCTGCCGGGGCAAAGTTGAAGGTATGCGGCCCCATTGCCACCGGGCAGCCGCAAGCGGCTGCTTCAATCAGATTCTGGCCACCCAGTGCCTCAAAGCTGCCGCCCAGCAAGGCCAGGTCCGACAGCGCGAAATACAGCGCCATCTCCCCCAGGGAATCACCAATCCAGATATCGGCCGCGTGCGGTCCATCCGACCAGTCACTGCGCCGCGACACGCTAAAGCCCTGCTCCTGGCACAGGCGGGCCACCGCGTCGAAACGCTGCGGGTGGCGCGGAACAATGAGCCATTGCACGGAGGATGCTATGTTTTTTGTAGCTACAACATCAGCATTTACGCGGGCTGGAGCCATATTTTTATTGAGAACATCAAGCAACCGGGCTTCTTCGCCCTCCCGCGAACTGGCAAAAACCAGCACCGGTCGTGTCAGCATGCGCCGCCATGCTGTCCCGCGGGCGAGTTGGGACGCATCGGGAGTGATGTCGAACTTGAAATTGCCGGTCACCCCCGCAACCCGTGCGCCGGCCTGGCGCAGGCGCGTGGCGTCGTCCTCGGACTGGGCCCAGACGGCATGCAGGCCCTGGTACGCGGGCCGCGCCAGCCACGCAAACCGCTGCACCTGGCGCAGCGATTTCTCACTAAAGCGTGCATTGACCAGGCACAGAGGCATGTGCGCAGCCGCGCACTCGGCCACCATGTTGGGCCACACTTCGGTTTCCACCAGCAAACCCACGCGGGGTTGGAAATGTGCCAAAAACCGCTGCACCGCACCCGGCGTGTCCCACGGCTGCCAGACCTGCACATCACCCGGCTGCAATAGGGTCAGCCCCTGGGTGCGCCCGGTGGCCGTTCCATGGGTCAGCAACAGGCGCATGCCCGGCAGGGTTTCGCGCAAGCGGCCGATCAGGGCCTGCGCGGCGCGGGTTTCGCCCAGTGACACCGCGTGCACCCAAACGTAAAAATCGCTGCTGCCTGCCAGCGCCTTGGCGGCCGATGGGACGTCGGCACCATAGCGGCCAAAACGTTCCGCCACCCGCTCACCATAGACCGGCTCGGCCCGCGCACGCTGGCGCAAACGCAGGCGCGCGACGGGTTGCAGCAACCCCATCAACAGCGAATAAAGCCTGCGCACCATCATCGGCAGAGCACCGGGGTATCGAGTTGTTCCCAGGCGCGCCAAACTGCGTCCACGTCCGGGTGCGGCGCGCCATACACACTGACCTGCTGCGCAGCCCTGCCATCCGGGCACGCTGCAGGCCCGGTGCGCCAGGCGGTATCGAAGTTGTAGATCTGCACATGCGGCAGGCCCAGGGCCACGGCGATGTGGCTCAGGCCGCTGTCCACGCCGATCACCCCGGCGCAGTGCGCCATGGTGTCGGTCAGCGCGTCCAGCCCCATGGAGGGCCAGACCCAGGCATCTTCCAATTCGGCGGCAACGGCCTCGCTGGTCGCCTTCTCGGCGGGCGTGCCATGCGCCAGTGCGACGGAAAAACCGCTGTGATTCAGCCGCTGGCCCAACTCCACCCACGACGCCTGCGGCCACTGCTTGTCGGTGCGCGACGTGCCGTGCACCAAGGCCACCTGCGGCTTGCGGACGGCAAAGCCACTGCGGCCGCCATGGCCGATCGACACCGGCACAGGGGCCGCCTGCGTCCCCGCCACAAGGCCAAAGCGGGCCGGACCGGCAACCCGGTACCCAAACACCGCCGCGCACAGCAGGCGCGCGCGCTGCACCGCATGCACATGGGGTTCCAGGGGGATGGCCTCATCGGCCACCCAGCGCGTGGGAGCCTCGTAGCCCGAACCCTCGGTCTGGTTGGCCATGGCAAAGCGCCGTCCGTCGGTGCTGGTGCGGGCCAGCCAGGCCACCAGCGCGGACTTGGTCAGCCCCTGCAGATCGATGACGGCGTCATAGGCCTGCGCCCGCAAAGCGGTTTTGAAGGCGCGCCATTCTGCGCGGGTCTGCGCAGCAAAGGGCGCTTTGCGCCAGCGCCGCAGTTCACAGGGAATCACCTGATCCACGCCCTCGCAGCGCGCGACCAGCGGCGCAAAGGCGCGCTCCACAACCCAGTCGATCTGCACGCCCGGCAGTTCGGCGCGCAGGTCTTGCACAGCCGGCATGGCATGGACCACGTCGCCCAGTGACGACAGCTTGACGATAAGAACCCGGATGCCCCCCCGCTCCCCCATTGCATGGGAGGTGCTGCCCCCTGAGGGGGCCCTCACGCCTTGGGGTGGCCCGGCGGCGCTCACGCGAGGCTCACTCAATGTGCGGACTCGGCAAAGCTGGCGTCGGGCTTGACCGAGCGCAGCAGGGCCAGCATGTCCGCCTGGATGCGCTCCAGGGCGGCGGGCGTATGGCCTTCAAAGCGCAGCACCAGCACGGGTGTGGTGTTGGAGGCGCGAATCAGGCCAAAGCCATCGGGCCAGTCCACCCGCAGCCCATCGATGGTGTTCAGGGTGGCTGGTGCAGCAAAGTTCGCACGGTCCACCAGCTGCCGTACCAGCGCATGCGGTTCGCCTTCGGCGCAGGCCACGTTCAATTCGGGTGTGGAAAAGCTGCTGGGAAGGGCATTGAGGTGGGCACTGGCGTCTGCCACGCGGCTGACGATTTCCAGCAAGCGCGTGCCGGCATAGGTGCCGTCGTCAAAGCCGTACCAGCGTTCCTTGATGAAGATGTGGCCGCTCATCTCGCCCCCCAGCGGCGAGCCGATTCGGCGCATCTCGGCCTTGATCAGCGAATGGCCGGTCTTGTACATCAGCGGCACACCACCGGCATCGGCAATCGTAGGGGCCAAGCGCTGGGAACATTTCACGTCGAAAATGATGGTGCCACCCGGCACGCGCGCCAACACATCGCGGGCGAACAGCATCATCTGGCGGTCCGGGTAGATGGTGTTGCCGTCTTTGGTGACGATGCCCAGCCGGTCGCCGTCGCCGTCGAAATCAAGGCCCAGTTCGGCATCGCTGGCCTGCAGCGCGGCAATCAGGTCGCGCAGGTTCTCGGGCT
>CAZDDK010000050.1:0-9629 GCA_964504185.1 uncultured Rhodoferax sp.
CGCATGGGTGCACCCATCGTGGTCAAGGCAGACGGCCTGGCCGCCGGCAAGGGCGTGGTGGTGGCGATGTCGCTGGACGAGGCCCATGCCGCCATCGACTTCATGCTGCTGGACAACAAGCTCGGCGTGGTGCACAACGCAGGCGAGGGCGGCGTGGCCGTGCCGCGCGTGGTGATCGAGGAGTTCTTGGAAGGCGAAGAAGCCAGCTTTATGGTCCTGTGCGACGGCAAGGACGTGGTGCCCCTGGCCAGCCAGGACCACAAGCGCCTGCTGGACGACGACCAGGGTCCCAATACCGGTGGCATGGGGGCGTATTCACCCGCTCCGGTGGTCACACCCCAGGTGCATGCCCGCGCCATGCGTGAAATCATCCTGCCCACGCTCAAGGGCATGGAGCAGGACGGCATTCCCTACACCGGTTTTCTTTACGCTGGCCTGATGATTGACCCCCAGGGCCAGGTCAAGACCCTGGAATTCAACTGCCGCATGGGCGACCCCGAGACCCAGCCCATCCTGATGCGCCTCAAGTCCGACTTTTTGGACGTGCTCTGGGCCGCCACCGAACCTGGCGGACTGGCCAACCTGGAGTTGGAGTGGGATCGACGCACCGCACTGGGCGTGGTGCTGGCTGCCGAAGGCTACCCCCTGTCGCCACGCAAGGGGGATGCAATCACGGGCTTGCCGGCTGATTCGGAAACGGCCATGGTGTTCCACGCGGGCACCGAGCACCGTGACGGCGTGGCCCGCACCACCGGCGGGCGCGTGCTCTGTGTGACCGCCTTGGGCGAGAGCCCGCGTGCGGCGCGCCAGGCCGCCTATGAGGCCATCGGCAGCATTTGCTTTGACGGCATGCAGTTCCGCAAGGACATAGGCCACCGCGCCGTGCGGCCGGCGTCCGACAGCAACAAGGCCGCACGATGAGCGACGCGCGCATCGGCATGGTGCGGGCTTTTCTGCTGGGTCTGCAGAACCGCATTACCGATGCGCTGACCGTGGTGGATGGCAGCGCCTTTGTCTCAGACCACTGGGAAAAAGACCCGGCCGAACCCCTGCAGGGCAACGGCATTACCCGCATCCTGGAGGGTGGGCCGGTGTTTGAGCGCGCCGGTTGTGGCTTCTCGCATGTGCGCGGCCCCCGGCTTCCGCCCTCGGCCACCCAGCACCGCCCTGAGCTGGCGGGTGCGCCTTTCGAGGCCATGGGCGTGTCCCTGGTGTTCCACCCGCGCAGCCCCTACGTGCCCACCGTGCACATGAATGTGCGCATGATCTCCGCCGCTCACCCCGGCCAGGAAGCCGTGTGCTGGTTCGGTGGCGGCATGGATCTGACTCCCTACTACGGCTTCGAGGAAGACACGGTCCATTTTCACCAGGCCTGCAAGGACGCGCTGGAGCCTTTTGGTGCGGACAAGTACCCACGTTTCAAGCATTGGTGCGACGAGTACTTCTTCCTCAAGCACCGCAATGAGCAGCGTGGTGTGGGCGGTATCTTTTACGATGACTTTTCCGAAGGCGGCTTCGACAGCGGCTTTGCCTTGATGCAGGCCGTGGGGGATGCCTTCCTGGGTGCCTACCTGCCCATCGTGGAGCGGCGCAAGGAAAACGACTATGGCGTACGCGAGCGCGCCTTCCAGCTCTACCGGCGTGGTCGTTACGTGGAATTCAACCTGGTCTGGGACCGGGGCACGCACTTTGGCCTGCAGTCGGGTGGGCGAACTGAGTCGATTCTGCTGTCCATGCCCCCCCAGGCGAGTTGGGCCTACCAGTCGGTGCCTGAACCAGGATCGCCGGAAGCAGCGCTCTATACCGAGTTCCTGCCACGGCGAGACTGGGTGTGAGCGCAGTGATCGTGCCCCAGCGGCGCATGGGGGTATTTGGCGGTGCTTTCGATCCCCCCCATGCCGCCCACCTTGCGCTGGCGCAAGTTGCCCTGGACCAATTGCAGCTCGATGAGCTGCGCATCATTCCCACCGGCCAGGCCTGGCACAAGCGCCGTGTGCTGACGGCGGCGGTGCATCGGTTGGCCATGGCACGCCTGGCGTTTGCTGACCTGGACCATGTGGTGATTGACCCGCGTGAGACGGTGCGCAGCGGCCCCAGCTACACCGTGGACACGCTGCAGGAATTGAAGACCGAGTATGAGGGGACCGAACTCTTTCTCATCATCGGTGAAGACCAGGCCAAAGCCCTTGAATCCTGGAACCGATGGAGCGAGATTCCCAAGCTTGCTACAATATGTGTAGCTGCTAGAGCAGGTTTTACGCGGGCTAATGCCACTTTTGAGGCCCTGCCTCAGAGCCAAACAGCCGTTCGGCTGTTGAAAATGCCCTCCATGGACGTCAGTGCCACTGACATTCGCCTGCGTTTGGCCCAACGCCAAAACACGGCCCCACTGGTTTTTGAACCCGTTGCACGCTATATTGCCCAACATCACCTTTACCAATCTGCCTGATGACTACTTCCACTGTTGCAAAAAAAGACATTACCAAGCTCCAGCGCGCCATCGTCGATGGCCTGGAGGACGTCAAGGCCCAAGATATTCAGGTGTTTGACACCGAAACCCTGTCCGCACTGTTTGAGCGGGTGATTGTGGCCTCGGGCACCTCCAATCGCCAAACCAAGGCCCTGGCCGCCAGTGTGCGCGACGCGGTGCGCGATGCCGGCTTTGCCAAGCCGCGGATCGAGGGGGAGGCCAACGGGGAATGGATCATTGTGGACTGTGGTCGCGCCGTGGTGCATATCATGCAACCCACCTTCCGCCAGTACTACAACCTGGAAGAGCTGTGGGGCGAAAAGCCGGTGCGCATGAAACTGGGTGCCGCCAAGCCTGCCGTGGCCGAAGCCGCCAAGCCTGCCGCCAAGAAGACAGCCGCCAAGGCGGAACCTACCAGCCTGAAGCGCTCCAACGCCGCCAAGAAGGGTGTGGCAGAGGCCTTCCCGTCCAAGGCAGCATTGAAGAAGGCGGCGGACAAGGCAGCCCCGCCCAAGGCTGCGGCCAAGAAGGCCGTTGCAGCCAAGCCCGCCGTGGCGGTGAACAAGCCCGTGGCCAAGAAGATAACCACCGTAACCGTCAAGCCTGCGGCAAAGCCCGCAGCGAAATCGGCGGCCAAACCGCCTGCGAAGAAGGTCGCCACCAAAAAGGTTGCCGCCAAGAAGACCGCCGCCCGCAAAGCCTGATTGCACTCGTGAGACTGCTCATCGTTGCCGTGGGCCAACGGGTGCCAGACTGGGCGCAAACGGCATGGGACGACTATGCCAAGCGCTTTCCGCGTGAGCTGCAGATAGAGTTGAAGGCCGTCAAGACCGAACCCCGCGGCTCCAAGACGCTCGATACCTTGTATGCCGCCGAGCGCACCCGCATCGAAGCTGCCATTCCCAAGGGCACGCGCATCGTCGCGCTGGACGAGCGCGGCACTCCTCTCACCACCGTGGCCCTGGCCACCAAGCTCGCCGACTGGCAACTGGGCGGCACCGACGTGGCCCTGGTCATTGGCGGGCCGGATGGGCTGGACCCGGCCTTTCGCCAATCCGCGCACGAGCGCGTCCGTCTCTCCGATCTGACGCTGCCCCATGCCATGGTGCGTGTCTTGCTGATTGAACAGCTCTACCGTGCCTGGTCCATCAACGCCAACCATCCCTACCACCGCGAATAATATGGCCCCCACGCTTGCCACTTCGTGTGTTGCGCTGCCCCCCGAGGGGGCGCGTTTCGCCTTGGGGCGGCCCGGCGGCGAAACCACCGTTCCCGACTTCCTTTATCTCGCCTCCCAAAGCCCCCGGCGCAGCCAGTTGCTCGACCAGCTGGGCATCCGCCACGAACTGCTGCTGCCGGACGCCCATGAAGACGCGGAGGCGCTGGAAGCACCCAAGCCCAATGAGGCTCCCAAGGCCTATGTGCAGCGCGTGACCGCGCTCAAGCTCGATGCCGCCTTGCAGCGCCTGGCGCGCCGGGGGGGGCCGCCGGCACCGGTGCTGTGTGCCGACACCACGGTGGCCCTGGGGCGGCACATCCTGGGCAAGCCCACGGATGCGGCGCACGCCGGGCGCATCCTGCGCACCCTGTCCGGCACCTCGCACCGGGTGTTGACGGCGGTGGCCGTGGGCTGGAAGGGGCGGGTGGTCGCAGCCTGCAACGAATCCCGCGTGGCGTTTGCCCCCCTGTCCGATGCCGACATCGCTGCCTATGTGGCCTGCGGAGAGCCCATGGGCAAAGCCGGCGCCTACGGCGTGCAGGGCAGGGCGGCGGCGCACATCGCCCACATTCGCGGTTCGTACTCTGGCATCATGGGGCTTCCCCTGTTTGAGACGGCCCAGGCGCTGCGCGCCCTGGGGTTGGCCACCGGCACACATTGAACGCTACGCACCATGCAACAAGATATTTTGATCAACTGGTCGCCCCAGGAAGCACGCGTGGCCATCATGGAACACGGCGCGGTACAGGAGCTGCACGTGGAGCGTGCCCTGGAGCGTGGCCTGGTGGGCAATGTGTACCTTGGCAAGGTGGCGCGCGTGCTACCGGGCATGCAGTCCGCTTTTATCGACATCGGGCTGGAGCGCGCTGCCTTCCTGCACGTGGCCGATGTATGGCATCCGCCGCTGGAAGGGGAGTCACTGAGCGCATCGCGCGCGGCGCAGGCGCAGATTCCGATTGAGAAGCAGGTGTTTGAGGGCCAGTCGCTGATGGTGCAGGTCATCAAAGAGCCCATTGGCACCAAGGGTGCGCGCCTGTCTACGCAGATCAGCATTGCCGGGCGCCTGCTGGTGTTTCTGCCACAGGACGACCACATCGGCATCTCGCAAAAAATTCCCAGCAACCAGCGCGATGAGCTGCGCGCCCGCATGCAGCTACTGGCCGGCAAAGAAGGCGGGGGCTTTATCCTGCGCACCAATGGCGAAGATGCGTCCGATGCCGAATTGGCCGACGACATTGCCTACCTGCGCAAGGCCTGGGCGCGGATCAAGGACGCCTCGGTGCGCCTGCCACCGCAGTCGGTGCTGCACCAGGACCTGAGTCTGCTGCAGCGGGTGCTGCGCGACATGGTGAGCGAGTCCACCCAGACCATCCGCGTGGATTCGCGCGAACAGTTCGAGGCGCTCAAAGCCTTTGGCGCGGAGTTCATGCCGATGGCGGTGGCAAAGTTGCAGCACTACAAGGGTGAGCGGCCCATTTTTGATTTGTTTTCCATTGACGAGGAAATCGCCCGCGCGCTGGGCCGCCGGGTGGAACTCAAGTCCGGCGGCTACCTGATCTTCGACCAGACCGAGGCGATGACCACGGTAGACGTGAACACCGGTGGTTTCGTCGGCGCGCGCAATTTCGACGACACCATCTTCAAGACCAACCTGGAGGCGGCGCAGGCCATTGCCCGGCAACTGCGCCTGCGCAACCTGGGGGGCATCATCATCGTGGACTTCATCGACATGGTGCGCGAGGACCACCGCGAGGCGGTGCTGGGCGAGTTCCGCAAGCAGCTTGCACGCGACCGCGTGAAAACCATGGCTGGTGGCTTCTCGCAACTGGGCCTGGTGGAAATGACCCGCAAGCGCACCCGTGAGTCGCTGGCCCACATGCTGTGCGAGCCGTGCCCCATGTGCCAGGGGAAGGGCATCGTCAAGACACCGCGCAGCGTGGCTTACGACATCTTCCGCGAAATCCTGCGCGAGGCGCGCCAGTTCAACCCACGCGAGTTCCGTGTGGTGGCGTCGCCCAAGGTCATCGAACTGTTCCTGGATGAAGAAAGCCAGCACCTGGCGGGCCTGTCCGAGTTCATCGGCAAGCCAGTGTCCCTGCAGGCCGAGGCCTCCATGGCCCAGGAGCAGTACGACATTGTGTTGCTGTAGCGGATTCGACCGTGACTGAGCGCCCAACCGTGGCCAGCCTGCGGCCCATCCCCATCCTGACCTTCCACCAGATCGCGCCCGAGCCCCCCAGGGGAACGGGTTTTCGCAGCCTGTGTGTGGACCCGCAGGATTTTGCGCGCCACATGCACTTTCTGCATGCGCTGGGTTGGCGCGGGGTGAGCATGTCCGCGCTGATGCCCTTCCTGCGTGGCGAGCGCCAGGGCAAGGTATTCGGCATGACCTTTGACGACGGCTACCTGAACAACCTGGCCCACGCTGCGCCGGTGCTGCAGCGCCTGGGCTTTTCAGCCACCTGCTATGTGGTCAGCGATATGCTGGGCAAGACCAATGCGTGGGACCTGGCAAACGGCGTGCCGCCATCGGAGTTGATGGCGGCCTCGCACTTGCGCCAGTGGATTCAGGCGGGGCAGGAAATTGGTGCCCACACCCGCCACCATGTGCGCCTGCCCACTGTGGATGCCGCCACCTGCCAGGACGAAATTGCAGGCTGCAAGGCCGAGCTGGAGCAGATCACCGGTGCACCGGTGCAGCACTTTTGCTACCCCTATGGCGAGTTCACGCCGGAGCATGTCGAACAGGTGGCCCAGGCCGGTTACCAGACAGCGACCACCACGCGGCGTGGGCGTTGCCGTGTGGGCGACCTTCCACTGGAGCTGCCCCGCGTGCCCGTACTGCGCCGCACCGGGCGAGCGCTCTTGTGGTGGAAGCTGGTGTCGCGTTACGAAGATCGGCGGTGCCCGTGAGTGAGACGACGCCCCCAAGGCGCCTGCGCATCGCGGTGCTCAGCCGCATTTTCAGTTCCACCGGGGGCGGGGCGGAGCGCTACTCCATCGCCCTGGTGGAGCAACTGGCCCAGCGCCACGAGATCCACGTCTTTGCCCAGGCCATCCACCACCAATGGCCGGGCGTGCAGTATCACCACATTGCGCAGCCGTTCACCCGCCCGCGCTGGCTCAACCAGCTCTGGTTTGCCTATGCCAGTTGGTGGCGGACGCGCCGTGGGTTTGACGTGGTGCACTCGCACGAGTTGGGTTGGAGTGGGCAGGTGCAGACGGTGCACGTGGTGCCAGTGCGCTACAGCCTGTTGCAGGGCCGCTCGGGGGTGGCCAAGGCGTTGCGCTGGCTCAAAATTGTGACGAGTCCGCGGCTATTGGCCTATCTGGCACTGGAGCGTGCACGCTACCGCACCCGCGACGGGCGCTGCATTGCATTGGCGTCGGCCAGCCAGCGTCCCCTGATGGTGCAAAGCTACCCGGACGCGGTCGCTGCCTGCGAGGTGGTCACGCCTGGCGTGTCCGCCGTGCCGGGGGCGGCCAGTGCGACGCAACGAGCCGCAGCGCGCACCCAACTGGGCTTGCCTCCGGTCGGGCGCTGCGTGCTGTTTGTCGGCAACGACTTCCCCAAGAAGGGGCTGCCCACGCTGCTGCAGGCACTGGCACAGTTGCCCGTGGACTGTTACCTGGCAGTGGTCGGCAATGCGGCACAAAAAGCGAGGGTGCAGACGGAACTCCAGGCAAGCGGTCAAGCCGCGCGGGTCCACTTTCTGGGGTCCCTTGCCAGCGTGGACGTGGCCTACCAGGCTGCCGACTGCCTGGCCCACCCCACGCTGGAGGACGCCTTTGCAATGGTGGTGTTGGAAGCACTGGCGCACGGCCTGCCCGTGGCCGTCAGCGGACCGGCCTATTGCGGCATTGCGGCAGACCTGCGGGATGGTGAGGAGGCGCTGCTGTTGACAAACCCGCGCGATGCACAGGGTTTGGCCCGTGCGCTGGAAAGGCTGTTGCACGATAGCGCCTTGGCCACCCGCCTGCGCGAACACGGGTTGGCGTTTGCACGCCGCCACCTGTGGTCCGAAATCGCGTTGCAACAGGAAGCTATCTACCAGCGGCTCGCGTTACAGCGTCATTAGCTATGGTTTTTATAGCTTGAGTGCTATATTCTGCGCGGGCTAGTGGCCAATTTGTTCAGTGAAGTTGGGGCGTGCCGTGGCGATACTACCGTGCGCCGGGTTCGACCATTCCCCCCAGTCCCAGCTGATAAAGGCGGGCGTAGTGGCCGTTGCGCTGGATCAGTTCATGGTGGGTGCCCGTCTCCACAATGCGCCCGGCCTCCATGGCCACAATGCGGTCGGCATGCATCACGGTGGACAGGCGGTGGGCGATGACCAGCGTGGTGCGGCCCTGCATCAGGCGTTGCAGGGCCTCCTGTACGGCACGCTCGGACTCGGTATCCAGGGCCGAGGTGGCCTCGTCTAGGATCAGGATGGGTGCGTCCTTGTACAAGGCCCGCGCAATCGCCAGGCGTTGGCGTTGGCCGCCGGAGAGTTGCATGGCGTTATGGCCAACCACGGTGTCCAGTCCCTGGGGGAGCTCGCTGACCAGTGCACCCAGATTGGCAGCCTGCAGGCAGGCCAGCACCTTGTCGCGCTCCAACGCCAGCCCCAGCGCCACATTGGCGGCGATGCTGTCGTTGAGCATGATGACGTGCTGGCTCACGAACGCAAACTGGGCGCGCAGGGCATGGAGGTCCCAGTCGCGGAGTTCCACGCCGTCCAGCCGGATGCTGCCGCCTTGCAGGTCCACGAACCGGGGCAGCAGGTTGACTAGGGTGGACTTGCCCGCGCCCGAGGCACCGACGATCGCAATCGTCTCGCCGCCGTGCACCACCAGGCTTAAGTGATTAATGACCGGGGCGGCATCGGCCGCATAGGCCACGACCACGCCGTCGAACGCAATTTCGCCGTGGGCACGCGTCTGGGCAAAGTGGCCTTGGGGTTCGGCCGGCACGTTGTGGATCAGATCCAGCCCGCGCTCCAGCGCGGCCAGACCCCGGGTGATGGGGCCTGACACTTCGGAGAGCTGGCGAATGGGCGCGATGATCATCAGCATGGCGGTCATGAAACCGACAAAACCACCCACGGTGGTGGCGCTGGACGCGCCTTGCAGCAGCGCGACCGAAATAACCGCCGACAGGGCCATGGCCGCCAGCATCTGGGTCATGGGCGTCATGGCGGCACCGGCCACAGTGGATTTCATCGCCAATTGGCGCAGAGACTGGCCCAGATGCTCAAAACGCTGGGCCTGTGCGGCCTGCGCGGCATACAGGCGAATATCGCGGTGGGCCAGCACGTTTTCTTCCACCACGTACGCCAGGCTGTCGGTGGCATCCTGATTGGCCTTGGTCAGCTTGTGCAATCGCCGGGTCAGCACGCGCATGACCCAGGCCACGGCGGGGAAGATGGCAACGACAATGAGCGTGAGCTTCCAGTTCAAGTACAGCAGGTAGGCCGTCAGTGCCACCAGGGTGAGGGCGTTGCGCGTCAGACTCAGGATCGAGTTGACCAGCATGGAGGCCCCATTTTGCGTCTCGTAGACGATGGCGTTAGACAGCGAGCTGGAGGTCTGGTCCTTGAACAGGCGCATGGGTGCCACCAGCAGCTTGGCAAACATCTCGCGGCGCATCACCATCAGGCCTTGGTTGGTGATGCGTGACAGGCCCAACTGCGCAATGTAGCCGGCCAAGCCACGCACGCCAAACAGGGTCAGCAGCACCACCGGAACGGTCCACAGTTCCAGGCTGCGTTGGACAAAACCCAGGTCGAGCAGCTTGTTAAACAGGGCCGGAATCATGGGCTCGGTCGCTGCCCCCACGATGGTCGCCAGGACGATGAGTGCCCAGGTGCCGGGAAAGGCACCGAAATAGGGGCGCAAAGCCCGCATGCGTGCCAGCAGGCTGCCTTGCGGCGTTTCCGCGCCGGGAGTCACGTTGGA
>CAZDDK010000050.1:9729-16384 GCA_964504185.1 uncultured Rhodoferax sp.
CGTTGGAAGTCTGCGTCATGCCGCCGTCCGGTGTTGAGGGGATGGCGGCATGCTGCGCGCGCCCAGCGCCAGCAACAGCCCCAGACTGACGCAAAAAAAGTCGCCCATCAGGTCGTCGTAGAGGGCCGAATTGAAGAGGCAGGCCACCGCCGTGGCGGCTACCATGCCCAGCAGTGCCCGTTGAATCGGGATGGGAAAGCGCAGTGCGTCGCGCGCAACGCCGAGCAACAACGCCAGCAACAGCAGGATTCCACCCGCCCCCAATTCCACTGCCCACAGCAAGTACTCCTGGTGCGGGTTGCTGTGGTTTCCTTGGCCAAAGATGGCATCGGCATGCGGCCCCTGGATGCGCTTGACGACCGGTGCCCAATTGCCCACACCGTGCCCTTGCAATGGCTTTTCCTGCAGGGCCTGTACCGACCGCAACCAGGCGTTGAGACGCCAGCCCGACGAGTCTCCGGCTCCCACTTGTTGGGTGTGGGCAAAATTCTGGCTCTCGTGAAAAATCTTGGTCACCCGCTCGTGCACGGTGGCCGAACCCAAGGAGAGTCCTAGCAACAGCACCACCGGTGTAATGACCAGGCCGAGGGCCCGCAAACGCCGTGGCAGGGCCCACATGACGGCCAGGGCACTCGTTGTCAGGGCTACGGCGTAGCCACTGCGTCCTTCCAGCAACAACAGCGTGTTGGTCAGCGCCAGCGCCGCCAGTCCCACGCCCGCCCAGCGCGGCCATAGAGCCTCACCGCGCAGATGCCAGAACAGGCCTGCGGAGGTGGCGAACATCAAAGACTGGTCCAGGTAGGTGGAAAACACCTCGTATTTCACCGCCGAACCTGCCTGCCAGGGGATGGGCACACCTGCGAACAACGCCCAGGAACTCAGCAATAAAAATCCCTGGCCCGCAGCAAACGCCGCCACGCCAATGCGGGCCTCGGCCCGGCTGCGTACCAGCACGACCAGCAAGGCGATTTCTACCAGCTTGATGTGCTTGACCAAGGTATTCAAGGCCGAAGGCATGTCCGCACTGGTCCACAGCAGACTGGCGGCAAATGCAAGGGCAATGCCACCCAGAATCCGGGGGGTCCACAATTTCGCCAGTGCGGTGTCGTGCTGTCCTCGCACGAATCCGAGACCCAGGCAACCAAGGCCTACGCACAGCACCAGCACTTTTGCCAGACTGATCCAGGCCATGGGCAGGCTCACTGACACTGCCGCCAGGCACACCAGTCCCAGGCGCAAGCGACGCGGGAGGTCCCGCATCGGGCGGCTACCGGAGACGGGCGCGTCATGCATCGCGGGGGGGTGCCTTCGGCGCTTGCCACTGAGCGCCTTTTTGAATCTCCAACGCTTTCACATAGCGGTAAAAAGTGCCTTCGAAATTGCCCAGCGCAATCACAAACCCGGCCCAACCGTCCAGGAATCCGCGTTTGAACACATAGTGCTTCACAAATGACCAGATGCCGTGTGACAGGGCCGTGCCCATGGTGATCTTTTTGTGCCGGATTTTTTCGGCCCCCAGAGTCGAATAACGGTTGGCCTTGTGCATGACCTCGCCCATGTTCTTGAACGGGAATTGCCAGATGGGGTTGCGCAGGTGGCCAATAGGTTTGTCGGACTTCAATACATAGCCCTCATGCACAGGCTTGTGGTCGTAGGCCATGCAGCCATTGCGAAAGAGCTGGGGCTGGCGGTAGTTCGGGTACCAACCGGAGTGCCTGATCCAGCGGCCCATGAAATAGTTGCGCCGGGGCATCCAGTACACATCCAGCGCATCGGGGGCGTTGATGATCTCGCAAATCTCCTTTTGCGCTTCGGGGGTGCAACGCTCATCCGCGTCCAGGCTGAAAATCCACTCGTGGGTGCAGGCCGCGATGGCCTGGTTGCGCAGATCACCGAAGCCTTTGAAGTCCACCTGCACCACCCTGGCACCCATGCGACTCGCAATCTCGGGCGTTCCATCGGTGCTCCAGGAGTCCACCACAATAATTTCATCTGCCCATTGGGCGCTTTCAATGGTGGCAGCCACTTTTTCGGCTTCATTGAAGGCGATGATGTAGACAGAAATTTTGCGCATCGGGGGGTGGTAGTATTCGGCCTCTTGTGCACGCCGCAGACGGGTTGCCAGCCGCGTAGTCTAGTTCAAAATGATTGCATCCCAACTTGTGTCAGTGGTCATCACCACCTATAACCGCAGCGATGCCTTGCTGGCAGTTCTGGAGGGATTGCGGCAGCAAACCGACCCGCATTTTGAAGTCATCGTGGCCGATGACGGCTCGCGCGCCGAACACCGTTGTGCCATTCTGGAGTCGGACGTCGCACGCGCGCTGAAGGTGGTGCATGTGTGGCATCCCGATGTGGGTTTCACCGCTTCGCGCATTCGCAACCGTGGCGTAGCCGCATCTGGCGGCACCTACCTTGTTTTCATGGATGGTGATTGCGTTCCCGAAGTGGATTTCATTGCCCGCCACAAGGCCTTGGCGCAAATCGGCTACTTTGTGAATGGAAGCCGGGTTTTGTTGTCCGAGGGCTTTACAAAAAAGGTGTTGGACAGAACCGAACCCATTTGTGGACGCGGGACTGGATACTGGATTGGCCTGCGTCTAAAGGGCCACGCCAGCAAACTCACAGGCCTGTTGCGCTTGCCAGATGGATTCTTTCGTAAGCGCCGCGCGTTTTCGTGGAAAGGCATCCGCAGCTGCAACATGGGCGTTTGGCGCGCGGACTTTGAAAGAGTAAACGGATTTGATGAGTCGTTCGTTGGATGGGGGCATGAAGACGCCGACGTGGTCCTGCGGCTGCACAACAGCGGCGTGGCGCGAAAGAATGGTTTTTGTGCGACCGAGGTTTTTCATCTCTGGCACAGAGAGGCCGCCCGCAATCAGGAATCAGAAAACGCCCGCGTCGTAAGGGAAAGAGCCGCGACGACGGTGACCCAGCCTACGCTGGGTTTTTCACAGGCTCGAATGAATGATGATGCTGTCATCACAAGACTGGGATAATGCACATATGTTGAAACGCCTGCTTTTTGTTTGGATGGTTGGCCTGCTTTGCCTGCCCGCTCTGGCGCAGTTTCGCGTGGAGGTCTCGGGGGTTGGTCTGACCCAGGTGCCGGTAGCCGTGACCGCGTTTCGAGGCGATGACGCTGCTCCCCAAAAGATCGGTGCCATCGTACAGGCCGACTTGGAACGCAGTGGGCAGTTTCGTGCGGTGGACACTGCCGGCATCGCCATGGACGAAGGCACCCGACCCGAGGTGTCAAGCTGGCGCCAGAAGGGTTCCGACGCGCTGGTGACCGGCAGCGTTACGCGGCTGGCGGACGGGCGTTACGACGTTCGCATGCGGTTGTGGGACGTAGTAAGGGGGCAGGATTTGGGTGGCCAGAGTTATGCCGTGGTAGCGGGCGATTTGCGTCTGGTGGCGCACCGCATTGCGGATTTTGTCTACGAGAAGCTCACCGGCGACAAGGGCGTTTTTTCGACCCGTATTGCCTATGTCACCAAAGTTGGGCAAAACTACAACCTGTGGATTGCCGATGCGGATGGCGAGAGTGCCCAAAGCGCCCTCAAGAGCGCAGAGCCCATCATTTCCCCGTCCTGGGCACCCAATGGCTCTCAAATCGCCTACGTTTCCTTTGAATCGCGCAAGCCTGTCATTTTTGTGCACGACGTGGCATCAGGCAAACGCCGATTGGTGGCCAACTTTAAGGGGTCCAACAGCGCTCCCGCATGGGCGCCAGATGGCAAAACCCTGGCCGTGACCCTGAGCCGCGACGGCGGTTCGCAGCTCTATTTGCTGGAAGCGGCCGGCGGAGAACCCCGCCGTCTGTCACAGTCCAGCGCCATCGACACAGAACCAACTTTTACCCCCGATGGCAGGCAAATCTATTTTGTGAGTGACCGCGGCGGTGCACCCCAGATTTATCGCATGCCCGTGTCAGGCGGTAACGCTGAACGGGTAACGTTTACGGGCACTTACAATATTTCCCCATCGCTCAGCCCCGACGGAAAGTGGCTGGCCTACATTTCCAGAGTCAGTGGTGTTTTTAAATTGCATGTGATGGATCTCGCAACCGGCACTGTCAATGCAATCACGGATACCACTGCGGACGAGAACCCCAGCTTTGCCCCCAACAACCGTCTCATCATTTACGCCACGCACCAGGCTGGCCGAGAAGCCTTGATGACCTCGACGCTGGACGGAAAGATCAAGGCCCGCTTGGCTGGGCAAAGTGGCGATATTCGGGAGCCCGATTGGGGCCCTGTACAGAAGTGATTTTTGTTTTTTTATTAGGAGTTTTGGATGAATCGTTTGATATGCGCCGCTGCTGTTGCCGTGTTTTTGAGTGCCTGTGGCTCGTCGGTCAAGCTGGACGATGTGCCAGTGGAAGACAAGTCGGGTAACCCTGTTTCTCAAGGCACTGACCCCAATGCCGGATCCGCTGTGGGACAGCGTGCGGTCACCGGTGTCACCTTGGACAATGCCAGCGCAACTGCCGCCATGATGGCGACCAATCGCGTGGTGTATTTCGATTACGACAGCTACGCGGTTCGCCCCGAGTTTCAGCCGGTGATCGAAGCGCATGCCAAGTTCGTGAAGGCTGACAAGTCGCGCAAGGTGGCCATTGAGGGGCACACCGATGAGCGCGGTGGCCGAGAGTACAACCTGGCGTTGGGACAAAAGCGCGCGGAAGCCGTGCGCCGCGCCATGTCATTGCAAGGTGTTTCCGAAAGCCAGATCGAGGCGGTGAGTTTTGGCAAGGAAAAGCCTGCCGTTCAAGGCACTACGGAAGCCGCCTTCGAGAAAAATCGTCGCGCTGAAATTTCTTACCGATGAACGCTATGCGACTCTTTTCCGCAGCGCGTGCAACCCGCAGTGCTGCCGTGGCGGCGCTTCTGATCGGATACCTGGGCACCGCGATGGCCGGACTATTCGACGACGAGGAAGCGCGCAAGGCCATTCTGGATTTGCGCCAGAAAGTGGCGGAAACAGAGAAGAAGCTGGCAGAAGAGTCGCGGCGTTCTACGGAGGACGTGGAGCAGCTGCGGCGCAGCCTGCTGGAGATGCAGAATCAAGCGGATGGCACCCGCAGCGAATTGGCCAAGCTGCGTGGCCAGAACGAGCAGATGGCGCGCGAGCTTGCCGAGGTGCAGCGCGCGCAAAAAGACACGGTGCAAACTCTGGACGAGCGGGTCCGCAAGTTTGAGCCATCCCGCGTCACGGTCGATGGCCGCGAGTTTATGGCCGATCCCGCCGAAAGACGCGACTACGACGCCGCCATGGCCGTCTTCCGCAAGGGTGAGTTTGGACCGGCCCAGATCGCTTTTGTCGAGTTTCTGAATCGATACCCCAAGACGGGATATCGACCATCCGCCCTGTTTTGGTTGGGCAATGCGCAATATGCAACCAAGGACTATAGAGACGCCTTGGCCAGTTTCCGCGCCTTGGTGACTGCCGCGCCCGATCATCCACGCGTGGCCGAAGCGGCATTGGCGATTGCCAATTGCCAGTTGGAGCTAAAAGACACCAAGGGTGCGCGCAGAACACTGGAAGACCTGTTGGCCAATTACCCCGGCACCGAAGCCGCGCAGGCGGCGAAGGAACGTCTGGCGCGTTTGCGATAAGCTTGTCTTGAATACGCCCTTGATTCCTGTCTCCCGTCAAGAAGACTCTCTGGAAGTGGCCGATCTGGATCGGCGTTTTTCTGGCCTCGAACGCCTGTATGGTGTGACCGCTGCGCAAACGATCCGCGATGCACACGTTTGTGTCATCGGCATTGGCGGGGTAGGGTCATGGGCGGCAGAGGCTCTTGCACGCAGCGGCGTTGGCCGTCTGACCCTGATTGACATGGACCATGTGGCCGAGTCCAACATCAATCGACAGGTTCACGCACTGAGTACGACCCTCGGACAGGCCAAGGTGACGGCCATGCGGGAACGCATCGCGCTCATCAACCCTGCGTGTGTCGTGCAGTGTGTGGACGCATTTGTGGAGCCTGACAACTGGCCGGACCTTCTTCCGTCGGATGTGGATGCCACGGTGGATGCCTGTGACCAAATCAAAGCCAAAACCGCCATGGCCGATTGGGCGCGTCGCAACCGGGCACTGTTTGTGTCCGTCGGTGCGGCCGGGGGCAAGCGCCACGCCCACAAGGTGGATATTGCGGATCTGGCCGAAACCACCCATGACCCCCTGCTGGCCCAGGTGCGCTATCGCTTGCGCAAGAGCCATCACGCTCCCCGCGAAGGAAAAACCATGGGGATTAGCTGCGTCTTCAGTCGCGAAGCGGTTCGTCAGGCGGACGCATCGTGCGACACCCAGGGCGACCATACCTTGAATTGCCACGGCTATGGATCAACGGTCGCGGTGACTGCAACTTTCGGGCTGTGTGCGGCTGGTTGGATACTCGACAAAATTTCTACTGTTGGTCGATCAGGCACGAAAAAAATAGCTATATAATTGAGAGCTTCACGGAAAGCAGCTCAGTGAAAATTGAGCTGCCAACCGTTGGGACCTTAGCTCAGTTGGTAGAGCAGCGGACTTTTAATCCGTTTGTCGTGGGTTCGACCCCCGCAGGTCCCACCAGATTTCTTGTCTGGGAACTTAGCTCAGTTGGTAGAGCAGCGGACTCTTAATCCGTAGGTCGAGAGTTCGAATC
>CAZDDK010000051.1:0-8039 GCA_964504185.1 uncultured Rhodoferax sp.
TCAGCGCTGGCAATGACGCAACCCGCCGGGGCCACAAATGCCTCGCGCACCCGGCGGCCCTCAGCGGTACGGATGGGGATGTTTTGCAGATTGGGGTCGTTGCTGGACAGGCGCCCGGTTACGGCCACGGCCTGCGCGTAGTGCGTGTGCACGCGCCCGGTGCTGGGCAGGGCCCGCTGGGCCAGTTTGTCGGTGTAGGTGCCCTTGAGCTTGGTCAGACTGCGGTGCTCCAGCAGCTTGGCCGGGAGCGGATAGTCTTCGGCCAGTTTCTCCAGCACCTCTTCGTCGGTGCTACGCGCGCCGGTGGCGGTTTTCTTGACCACCGGCATGCCCAGCTTGTCGAAGAAGATTTCGCCCAGCTGCTTTGGCGATGAGAGATTGAAGGGCTGACCGGCGATGGCGTAGGCGTCCTGCTCCAACTGCAGGATGCGCTGGCCCAGCTCGTGGCTTTGCTTGGAAAGCGTGGGTGCGTCGATCAGCACGCCATTGCGTTCGATGCGAAACAGCGTCTCGCTGCTGGCAATCTCCAACGCATAAATGAAGTGCAGCTTGGCGTTGCCTTCGATTTGCGGCCACAGGGCGCGGTGCACGTCCAGCGTCTGGTCCGAGTCCTCGCAGGAATACTCGGCGGCGCGCTCCACATCGACCTGGTCAAACCCAATCTGGTTGGCCCCTTTGCCGCAGAGTTGCTCGTAGCTGATGCCGCTGCGCCCCACATGGCGCTGGGCCAGGCTGGAGAGGCCGTGCGGCAGGTGGGCTTCGAGCACATAGCTTTGCAGCATGGTGTCGTGGATATAGCCGCGCACGGTGATGCCATGGTTGGCAAACACATGGCGGTCGTACTTGATGTGCTGGCCCAGTTTGTGTTTGCTGGGGTCTTCCAGCCAGGGCTTGAGTTGGGCCAGCACCTCCTCGCGGTTGAGTTGCGCGGGTGCGTCCGCGTAGCGGTGCGCCAGCGGGATGTAGGCGGCCTCGCCTACGGCCGTGCTGAAGGAGATGCCCACGATCTCGGCGCGCATCTCGTCCAGCGAGGTGGTTTCGGTGTCCAGTGCGGTGAGCTCGGCGGCCTGCAGCTTGGCCAGCCAGGTGTCGAAGGATTCCCAGGTCAGAACGGTGTCGTAGAAAGCGGTGGCAGAGCCCACTGCGCTTCGCTGCGGGGATCTGACCCCGCTTTCTCCGACCCCATTTCCTGCGCCGTCTTCCCCCAGCGTCTTGGCCAATCCCTTGAACCCAAATTTTGTATAAAACTCCCGCAGAGCCCCCGTATCCATTGCGTGAGCAGCTACGGAATCCATAGCAGGCAGACCCGGCACCCATTGCGCCAGGTCACAATCGGTCTTGATGGTGAGCAGTTGCCGCCCCGTGGGCAGCCAGCCCAGGGCGTTGCGCAGGTTCTCGCCCACCACGCCCTTGATATTCGCGGCGTTGTCCACCACGCCCTGTAGCGAGCCATATTCCTGCAGCCACTTCACCGCCGTTTTCGGGCCGACCTTGGGCACGCCGGGCACGTTGTCCACCGCGTCGCCCACCAGGGTCTGGTAGTCCAGCATCAGGCGCGCGGGCACGCCAAACTCTGCCTCCACCCCGGCCAGGTCGCGGCGTTTGCCGCTCATGGTGTCGATGATGGTGATGCGCTCGTTCACCAGTTGGGCCAGGTCCTTGTCGCCGCTGCTGATGATGACTTCAATCCCCTGGCTGGCCGCCGCCACGGCGAGCGTGCCGATCACATCATCCGCCTCCACGCCGGGCACGTCCAGCACGGTCCAGCCCAGGTGGCGCACCACCGCGTGGATGGGCGCGATCTGGCTGCGCAGGTCGTCGGGCATGGGGTCGCGGTGCGCCTTGTACGCCGGGTAGATGGCATCGCGAAAGGTCGGGCCCTTGGCGTCGAACACGCAGGCGATGTATTGCGCCGGTACTTCCTTGCGCAGGCTGTTCATCATGTTGATGAGGATGCGGATGGCCCCGGTCTTTTGCACGGTACCGTCGGGCAGCGTGGTACTCATGTCACCGCCTCCGGCGAAGAAGGCGCGGTACAGGTAGCTGGAGCCGTCCACCAGCAGCAGGGTTTTCTTGTCAGTCATGGCGGGTATTGTGCCCGCACGCCCCACTGCCAAGGGCGGCGGCGGCCCCCTACAATTCGCCCTCACACTACTTGGGCTGGTTGACACATGGCGGTTTACACAGAGGTCTCATTCGACGAGGCCAGGGAATTTCTTCTAGGCCTGCAATTGGGGACCCTGCAGTCCATGGCAGGATGCTCGGGCGGCATCGAGAACACCAACTACTTTGTCACCACCGACCAGGCTGCGTACGTTCTGACATTGTTCGAACGCCTGAGCACGGAACAATTGCCCTTCTACCTGCGCTTGATGAAACACCTTGCCCACCATGGGGTGCCGGTGCCCGACCCCGCCGCCAACCGCGACGGCGACGTGGTCCACGCGCTCAATGGCAAGCCGGCCGCCGTGGTCAACCTGTTGCGCGGAAAAAGCGAACTGGCCCCCACCGAGCAGCACTGTGCGCTGGTCGGTGCGATGCTGGCCCGCATGCACCTGGCCGGGCGGGACTTCAATATGAGCCAGCCCAACCTGCGCGGCCTGGAATGGTGGAACAAGACCGTGCCGGTGGTATTGCCCTTTGTGCCAGCCGGCCAGGCCGCCTTGCTGCAAAGCGAGCTGGCCTACCAGAACCACGTATCGGCGCTGCCCGCCCACGGCGCACTGCCACGGGGGCCAATCCACGCCGATCTGTTCCGCGACAACGTGATGTTCGAGACATCCCTGGAAGGCGGCGGTGCCCCGGTCCTGACCGGCTTCTTTGACTTCTACTTTGCCGGCGTGGACACCTGGCTGTTTGACATAGCGGTGTGCCTGAATGACTGGTGCATCGACCTGGCCAGCGGTGCGACCGACCTGCCGCGCACCCGGGCCTTTATGGCCGCCTACACCACCGTGCGCCCCCTGCAGGGTGCCGAGCGCAGCCTGCTGCCCGCCATGGCGCGCGCCGGTGCCCTGCGTTTCTGGCTCTCGCGCCTGTGGGACCTGCACCTGCCGCGCGAGGCCAACTTGCTCAAAGCCCACGATCCGGAGCACTTCCACCGGGTTCTGCAGCAGCGTATCCTCTACCCCCTGACCACCAACGCCTTCTCTGCATGAAACTTCACATCGTCCCGGCCAAGCGGGGCATCCAATGGGTCAAGTCAGGCATGCAGACCTTCATGCGCCAGCCGTTGGCGCTATCCGGTCTGTTCTTCATGTTCCTGGCGCTGATGTCCGTATTCAGCCTCATACCCGTGTTGGGCAGTGCGCTGGCGCTGGCGCTCTTGCCCGGGGCCACGCTGGGGCTGATGGCGGCTACCCGCGAGGCCAGTTCCGGCAAGTTTCCCATGCCCCTGATTCTGGTCAGTGCCTTTCGCGCCGGGCAGCAGCAGCTGCGCGCCATGCTGACGCTCGGAGCCCTGTACGCCCTGGGCTTTGTGCTGATTTTGGGCATCTCTGCCCTGATTGACGGCGGCAAGTGCGCACGCCTGTACCTTCTGGGAGGTCCGCTGACCGCCGAGATGGTGCAAGAGGGCGATTTTCAACTCGCCATGCTGGTGTCATCGGTTTTGTATATCCCCCTGTCCCTGTTGTTCTGGCACGCCCCGGCGCTGGTGCACTGGCATGGCATCACACCGGTCAAGAGCCTGTTCTTCAGCATGGTGGCCTGCATGCGCAACCTGGGTGCGTTCACCGTCTATGGGCTGGCGTGGATGGGGACGTTTCTGGGTTTTGGCATGGTCATGGCGGTGTTGGGTGCCATTCTTGGCAGTGCGGACACCGTTGCGGCCATACTCTATCCTGCCGCCATGTTGATGGCTGCCATGTTTTTCACGTCGATCTATTTCACGTTTCTTGACAGTTTCGAGTTCACTTCAGGAGAAGACCATGACACAGCACACACTGCAGGGTAGGGGCGACAACGAACTATTGTGGTTTCAACGGCGCAGCTTTTTGCAGGCCGCCGCAGCCTGGACCGCCGCCGGTGCGCTGGGAAGTGCCTACGCGCAAGAGCGCGGCAACATCGTCGAATTGTTGGGCGACGCCACCGTCAACGGACAAGCCCTGCGCCCCGATCAATCCGTGCAGACCGGTGACCAGATCGTGACCGGCCCCCGATCCACACTCATTTTCGCCATCGGCAATTCGGCCTTTCACATGCGCCAGAACTCCAGCATGGTGGTGGAGAGGGGCAGCACCCTGAGCGCCGTCAGCCTGCTGCGCCTGCTCACGGGTGCCGTGGTCAGCGTATGGGGCAAAGGCAGCAACCGACAAATCGTCACACCCACTCTGACCGCCGGCATTCGCGGAACCGGTGTCTACACCGAGATTTTTGGCGAACAAGCCCATCGCACCTATTTCTGCAATTGCTACGGGGTGGTGGACCTGGCCTCGGGAAACGATCGCGAGGTGTCCGAAGCAACGTACCACGAGTCCGTCTGGGCAGAATCCGCCAATGACGGTCGATCCTCCATTACGCCCGCACGCGCCATCAACCATACCGATGAAGAGGTGGAGTATCTGGCACGCCTGATTGGCGAACGCACCGCGTGGCAAATATCCGGTCGCAAAGGCACCAAGTACCAGGAGCGCGAATACGGGGGCTGAACCCGCAGGTGTTGCCAAAGCCACAACAAATCCCCCAAACAACATGAAAAAAGCGATAGAAGGTGTTGATTTGTCTTGTTTTTATGGTTCGGATCGGCTGATAATGAAACACGTTATTGGCGCGACTCACCTGGCGTCTTTGTTTTACCCACTATGGATAAGGGGGCTACCTTGATTCCCAAAACCCTGAAGCTGTTGGCACTTGGAGCCACTGCCGCCGTGCTGGCTGGCTGTGTCTCTTCGCCTATACCAGTCTCTGCAAATTTCCCCATCACGGTTGAGCCCAAGGTCCGTTCTGCCGGTCACTGGGGCTTGCTGTCCAACGACGTGGTAAAGCAAACCCTTGAATCCCTGAACAAATTGGGGGTTTCCGGCAACTTGTACGTTGCGCTGCCGACAAACGCCACAGCCTTTGACAAGGCCTTCAATAATTTCCTGATCACCGACCTGGTCAAGGCCGGTCGCGTGGTGCAACAGGGGCCTGACCAGGCACTGGAAGTCAGCTACCAGACCCAGGTGGTGCGGCACAACAGCCCCCGTCCCCATTTCGTTCCCGGTCGCTTCACCATGATTACCGCTGGTCTGTATGCCGCCTATGGCCTGAGCTACAACCCGGTTGGTGACAAGATGGCCGGTGGCCTGGCAGCGGCTGCGGGCGCGGACTACATCGCCAGCGAAAGCTCGGGCGGCCCCACCCACACAGAATTGATCCTGACCACCACCATCGCCACAGGCGGTCGTTATCTGGTACGCAAGACCGATGTGTATTACGTCGAGGAAGCCGACACCACCTTGCTGCAGTACAAGGCTCCGCAAGTCATGAAGGTGGTGGGCCCATGAACTCGAAACTGATTCTCTCGGTTGCCGCAGCAGCGGCTCTGCTGGCCGGATGCGGTGCACCCGCCAATGTGCGCACCGACCCCACCTATGACGAGGCAGCGGGCAGCAGGTTTGTCGCTCTGAACAAGGACGCCATCAACAAGCTGGTGGCCGACTACGACCGTGGTCCCACGGGCGATGTGCCGGTTCTGGTAGCCACCATCGTCAACGTCAACGACATGCGCAAGAGCGCTCCGCTGGGTCGCACTCTGTCCGAACAGTACGCATCCCACATGGCCGCAGCCGGTTTCAATGTAAAAGAAATGAAACTGCGTGGCGATGTGTTCATTCGCGAAGAAACCGGTGAACTGTTGCTGTCCCGCGAAATCAAGGACATTGCCCGCGCGCACAACGCCAGCATGGTGCTGGTGGGTACCTACTCCGCAGCGGCCAATTTCACCTACGTGAGCCTGAAGTTCGTGCGCACGGAAGACAGCCGCATCATCCGCGGTTACGACTACGCCCTGCCGAACGACAAGGACGTGACCCGCTTGCTGCAAGGTACCGTTCCACCCAGCGGACGCTAAGCCCGTTCATTTCTTTTTCTCAAAAAAATGCCCGGCTTGCCGGGCATTTTTTATTGTGTGGTCACGGCACGGGGGTCAACTTGGCCACGCTCAGCGCCAGCCACTTGACACCGTGGCGTGGGAAGTTGATCTGCGCGCGCGCGTCATCGCCCGCACCTTCGAGTGTCAGCACCGTTCCCTCGCCAAACTTGGCGTGAAACACCCGCATTCCCAGTCGAAGCCCGTGGGAGGAATCATTCTTGCGCGCGACTTCTTGGCTAAATTGGCCACTAGCCCGCGTAAAATCTGCATAGTTTGCTACTGAATTTATAGCAATCTCAGAATTCCAGGCACGCGCACCGCCGGCATGCCGGGGCGTGAGCCACTTCAGGCAGGCTTCGGGCAACTCGTCAAAGAAGCGGCTCTTGATGTTGAAACGCGTCTGACCATGCAACATGCGTGACTGCGAGTGGCTCAGATACAGGCGTTTGCGTGCGCGGGTAATGGCCACATACATCAGGCGACGCTCTTCTTCCAGGCTGTCCCGGTCACTCAGCGAGTTTTCGTGGGGGAACAGTCCCTCTTCCATGCCGGTAATGAACACCGCGTCAAACTCCAGCCCTTTGCTGGCATGTACCGTCATCAGCTGGATGGCATCCTGCCCAGCCTGGGCCATGTTGTCGCCGGCTTCCAGGGCCGCGTGCGTGAGGAAGGCAACCAAGGGCGAGAGCGTTTCGCCCGTGTCGGCATCGTCGCTCACCAGAAGAGGTGTTTCTGTATCCAGTCCCTGGCTGGCGGGGCTCTGGCCCGCACCGGCCACGGCCGTCGCATCGCGGCCAAAACCTTCTTGCATGACAAAGCTCTCGGCAGCGTTGATGAGTTCGTCCAGATTCTCCAGACGGTCAGCACCCTCGCGGTCCAGCCGGTAGTGCTCGATGAGGCCGCTCTGGTCCAGCGTCTGCGCAATGATGTCGCGCAGATTCATGCCGGCAGTCTGCTCGCGCAGCACGTCGATCCTGGCGACAAAGCCCGCAATGGCCGCACCGGCGCGCCCGCTCAGGCCACTGACCGCGTCATGCAGGGAACAGCCCGTGGCGCGCGCGGCGTCCTGCAACTGCTCCAGGCTGCGCGCACCGATGCCACGCGCCGGGAAGTTGACGACCCGCATGAAGCTGGTGTCATCGTTGGGGTTCTCCAGGAGGCGCAAATAGGCCAGCGCGTGTTTGATCTCGGCCCGTTCGAAGAAGCGCAAACCGCCGTACACGCGGTATGGCAAACCGGCGTTGAAGAGCGCAGTTTCAATCACCCGGCTTTGTGCGTTGGATCGGTACAGGACCGCAATTTCGCTGCGTGCGTAGCCCGCATCCAGGCCGCTGTCGCGCACCAGGTTTTTCATCTCGTCCACCATCCACTGTGCCTCGGCAAAATCGGTGGGGGCCTCATAGATACGCACTGGCTCGCCCGGGCCCTGCTCGGTACGCAGGTTCTTGCCAAGGCGCTTGCTGTTGTGGCTGATCAGGGCATTGGCAGAGTCCAGAATATTGCTGTAGCTGCGGTAGTTCTGCTCCAGCTTGATCTGGTGTTGCACGTTGAATTCGCGCACAAAGTCGGCCATGTTGCCGACGCGCGCACCGCGAAAGGCATAGATGCTCTGGTCGTCATCGCCCACGGCCAGTACCGCACCGCCGGGGGTGTCGGGACTCGCATCCGTGCCCTGCCCGGCTAGCATCTTGATCCAGGCGTATTGCAGCTTGTTGGTATCCTGGAACTCGTCGATCAGGATATGGCGAAAGCGGCGCTGGTAGTGCTCACGGATGGGGTCATTGTCGCGCAGCAGTTCATAGGAACGCAGCATCAATTCGCCAAAATCCACCACACCTTCGCGCTGACACTGCTCTTCGTACAGCTGGTAGATGTCAACCTTGCGCCGGGTTTCTTCGTCACGCACTTCCACCATGTGGGGACGCAGGCCATCTTCCTTGCAACCACCGATGAACCACTGCAG
>CAZDDK010000051.1:8049-16288 GCA_964504185.1 uncultured Rhodoferax sp.
TTCATCATCAACATTCATCGCTTTCATTACGCGCTTGATGGCGGAAAGCTGGTCCTGCGTGTCCAGGATCTGGAAGGCCTGCGGCAGGTTCGCCAGTTTGAAGTGGGCGCGCAGGAAACGGTTGCACAGACCGTGAAAGGTGCCGATCCACATGCCCCGCGCATTGATCGGCAGCATGGCGCAGAGCCGCGTCATCATCTCCTTGGCCGCCTTGTTGGTAAAGGTCACGGCCAAGATGCCCCCGGGCGACACACAGCCGTTTTGCAGCAGCCAGGCGATGCGCGTGGTCAGCACGCGGGTCTTGCCCGAGCCCGCACCGGCCAGGATCAATGCGTGTTCGGGCGGCAGTGTGACTGCGGCACGTTGCTCGGGATTGAGCGTGGCAAGTAGGGAGGTTGGCGCATTGGCACCGGGAGCGAGAGAAGAGAACATGCGCAATTGTAGAAAGCCGCCCGCTGGGGACACCGGCTCGGTCTAGGTGTCTTCCCGAAGGCGCGATTTTCCGACGCTTCCGCCAGTATCATGGCGCGGCTGTGTTCTGGTTCAAACCCACCGCTAGAAGGTTCCACTCTGCATGCACTCCCTGACAACGCCGTTCAAGGCCCTCCTCCTCGCCCTGGCCGCAGGCCTGGCGGGCGCATCCATCCATGCCGCGACGCTGGACGTCGGTGGCGTCAAGGTGGAGGACTCCTTGTCCATCTACAACAACACCTTGGTGCTCAATGGGGCGGGTGTCGCTGCCAATGGCAAGGCTCCGATCTACGTCGCCCAGATTCATAGCAAAAAGAAGTTTTCAACCCTGGGTGAACTTCTGGCCACACCGGGTCCCAAGCGCCTGACGCTGACGGTGCTGCGCGAATTTGACACAGGCCCCATCGTCAAGCAATTCAACCGCAGTCTGGAAACCACCGCCAACAAGAGCGACATGGCCAAGCTCATTCCGGGACTCGTCAATATTGGAAATATCTTCAAGGCCAACCCCGTATTGCGACCCGGTCAAGTCATGACCATGGATTGGGTTCCCATCACCGGACTGGTCATCTACATCGGCGGCAAGATGCAGGGCGAACCCGCTCGCGACCCCGAATTGTTCAGGGCGGCCATGGACGTCTGGATGGGAGACGCGCCAACCGACGCCAAAGTGAAAGACGCCCTTCTTGGCCGCACCTGAGGATACGCCCCCCGCATCCCGTACTTTGTATACAATCGGTCGCCGGGCCCAAGCAATTGAGACCGGTTTTTTTATGCCGGTCCCCATCCAAGCGCCCTGTGTTGTACGACTGAACAAGGAGCTTGGAAGATGGATATTTTTGACTACGACAACATTCTGTTGCTGCCCCGCAAGTGCCGGGTGGAAAGCCGCGCGGAGTGCGATGCCAGCACGGAACTGGGAGGAAGGCGCTTTCGCATTCCGGTTGTGCCGGCCAATATGAAGACCGTGGTGAGCGAGGAGCTTTGCATGTGGCTGGCACACAACGGCTACTTTTATGTGATGCACCGGTTCGACTTTGACAACGTCCGGTTCGTGCAGGACATGCAGGCCAAAGGCCTTTTTGCATCCATCTCGCTGGGTGTCAAACCGCCCGATTACGCCACCGTAGATACCTTGGTGGATCTGGGGTTGGTACCCGAATACATCACCATCGATATCGCCCACGGCCACGCCGACAGCGTCAAGAACATGATCGGCTATATCAAGGAGAAGCTGCCCACAAGCTTTGTCATTGCCGGCAACGTGGCAACGCCCGAAGCGGTGATCGACCTGGAGAACTGGGGCGCTGATGCAACCAAAGTGGGCATCGGTCCCGGCAAAGTGTGCATTACCAAGCTCAAAACTGGCTTTGGTACCGGGGGCTGGCAGTTGAGTGCGCTCAAGTGGTGCGCCCGTGTGGCCACGAAACCCATCATTGCCGACGGCGGCATCCGCGAACATGGCGACATTGCCAAGAGCATTCGTTTCGGTGCCACGATGGTGATGATCGGCTCCATGCTGGCCGGCCATGAGGAAAGCCCGGGGCAGACCGTGGAGGTGGACGGGCGCCTGTACAAGGAGTACTACGGCTCGGCCAGCGACTTCAACAAGGGCGAATACAAACACGTGGAAGGCAAGCGCATTTTGGAGCCCATCAAGGGCAAGCTCTGCGATACCCTGGTCGAGATGGAGCAGGATATCCAAAGCTCCATCAGCTATGCCGGTGGCAGGAAGCTGATGGACATTCGCAAGGTGAACTACGTCACGCTGGGCGGTGACAACGCGGGTGAGCATTTGTTGATGTAGCGCCCGTCCTGGACACGATCGTCAGGCCTTTGACAGCATTCATCCGCACCAAAGTGATGCACTCCGTCCGTGCCGTTGTATCCTGATACACGCATTGAGGCATCACATGAAAATTGCAATACTGGGCATTGGCCTGATGGGCTTCCCGATGGGAAGCCGCCTGTGCCACGCCGGACACGAGGTCCACGTATGGAACCGCACCCTGCACAAGGCGCAGCGCCTGGCGTCGCAGGGTGCTACCGTCCACACCCGCCCCGGTGATGCGGTCCGCGATGCGGATCTGGTCATCACCATGCTGGACAACGGGGCCGTGGTGGGGCAGGTGCTGTTCGAACTGGGTGCCGCCCTGGGCATGAAGGCGGGCAGTTTGCTGGTGGACATGTCATCGATCAAGCCCATTGAGGCCAAGGACCATGCCGCACGGCTGAGCGAAAGGCACATTGGCTACCTGGATGCACCCGTTTCCGGGGGAACCATCGGTGCCGAGGCGGGCCAGCTGGCCATCATGGTCGGCGGCAAGCCGGGCAACTTTGAGCTGGCACTGCCCGTGCTGCAGGTTCTGGGCCGTGCCACCCACGTGGGACCGGTGGGTGCGGGCCAATTGGCCAAGCTGGCCAATCAAATGATCGTGGGAGCCACCATCGGTGTCGTGGCCGAAGCCCTGCTTCTGTGTGAACGGGGCGGTGCCAACATGGCCAAGGTTAAAGAGGCCATCACCGGAGGTTTTGCCGACAGCCGCATCCTTCAGGTGCATGGCCAGCGCATGGTGGAGCGGGATTTCACCCCCCACGGGCGCATGTCCGTTCAGCTCAAGGACTTGCGCAATGCCCTCTCCACCGCCAGTGAAGTTGGCTTTGATGCGCCGATTACCGCACTATTCGAACAGCTCTATGCCCAGGGCGTAGACCATGGACTGGCCGACCTTGACCACGCCGGCTTGTTCGTGGAACTGGCCAGCCGCAACGGCATGGCCTGAAACCGTTCAGTCAAAGGTGCGCGCGGTGCGCTTTTTGGCGTCGCGCGGCACAAACACCTTGCCACCGTTTCCGGGCTTCGCGCCCATGGGCTTGCCAAATGCCGGCTTGCGGGCGGCAAAGTCGCCGCCACGTGGTGCAGCGTCCGCACGACCGGCAAAGCGGTCGTTGAAACCGCCCTTGCGGGCATAGTTGAAACCACCGTTGTCACCGGCCTCACGCGGCGCGTGGTCACGATTGCCACCGAATCCGCCATGACCGCTATTGTTTTGATAGCTACCAAAGCCACCTACACGCGGGCCAGCGGCATTTTTGTCTCCGAAGTTGGGGCGACCGCCACCAAAACTGCGCTCACGGGGGGCGCGATCCGCGTTGTGGCTGCCACGGCCACCAAAACTGGCACCCGTACCGGGGCGCGAATCGGGGAAACGCTGCTTGGGCTCCAGACCGGGAATGGTTTCCGACTTGAAGTGCTGACGGGTATAGGCTTCGATGTCAAAAATCCGGCGGCGGTCGCGCACCTCGGCAAAGGTCACGGCAATGCCATCACGCCCCGCACGGCCAGTGCGGCCAATGCGGTGGGTATAGTCCTCGGCCTTCATCGGCAAGCCGAAATTGAATACGTGTGTAATGGTGGGCACGTCAATGCCACGGGCCGCCACATCGGTTGCCACCAAAATCTGCACCTGGCCGTTGCGCAAGGCCATCATGCGGCGGTTGCGCAGGCCGTGGCTCAGGGCTCCATGCAAGGCTACCGCATCGAAACCGTCCTGCTGCAGGTCGCCGGCCAGGCCGTCACATTCGATCTGGGTGCTGGCAAACACGATGGCCTGGTTGATCGTGGTGTCACGCAGCCAATGGTCCAGCAGTTTGCGCTTGTGGTGGGCGTTGTCGGCCCAGAACATCACCTGCTTGATATTGGCGTGCTTCTCCTGGGGGCTGTCAATCGTCACGCGCTGGGGCTCGCGCATTACGCGGGCGGCCAGCTGCTGGATGCGCGGCGCAAACGTGGCACTGAACATCATGGTCTGCTTGCGCTCGATGGTGAGCTGGTTGATCTCGGCCAGATCGTCGGCAAAACCCAGGTCCAGCATGCGGTCGGCCTCGTCCACCACCAGGAACTGCACCTGGTCCAGCTTGATCTGCATGGAACGCTGCAAGTCCAGCAGACGACCAGGTGTGGCCACCACCAAATTGGCGTTTTGCAGCTTGGCGATCTGCAACTGATAGGGCATGCCGCCCACCACGTTGGCAATGCGCAGGCCACGGCAGTGGCGCACCAGGTCAATGGCGTCGTTGGCCACCTGCTGGGCCAGTTCGCGGGTCGGGCACACGATGAGCGCGCCAGGCGACGGTGCCTTGAAATTGCGGGGATTGGTGGGGTCCTTGCGCTTGGCGCGCTTGGGGGCCGCTTCGCCCTTGGCGGCGGCCTCGGCCACCTGGCGGTCAAACTCGGCGCGCTCGGCCGCTTCGGCCTGTGCCTGCTGCTTGAGCAGCGTGTGCAGCACAGGCAGCAAAAATGCGGCGGTCTTGCCGCTGCCGGTTTGGCTCGACACCATCAGGTCGATGAACTGGTCGGCCTTCAAGCCATCACCCGGCAGCGCCAGGGGAATGGTCTTTTGTTGGACCGAGGTCGGCTGGGTGTAGCCCAGGTCCTTGACGGCGTGGACCAATTCGGGCGCGAGGCCCAGGGTCACGAAGCCATTGGGTACTTCGGGCAGGTCAGCGCCATCGGGTGTGTCTTGCGCGACAACATCCGGGCTGGACAGGGGAGAAGAAATGGATTCTGCAGGCGCAAAGGCACCCGTCACTTCAAAAGCGTCAGTCATGGTTTTACTCACACGCGAGCGCCGCAGGGTATGCGGCTGCTCCGTCAATGGTTAAAAAACATCAACCATCAAACGGAACCTGCGCCTGAATGTTTTTCAGCGCTTGGGGTCCAAATCTGCGGACCCGGTGAATGAAGGGAGATGTGCAAATGCGTTACTGTTTGTAACGCAGCCTTCGATTATGCCATGGATTCGGGTTTATACCTAATTGTTTTGAACAACCGCCACATTACTGAAGCCTGAGGAAGTGCTCGCGGTAGTGTTCCAGCTCGTCGATAGACTCGTGCACGTCCGCCAGCGCGGTGTGGCGTTGCTGCTTTTTGAAAGCGGCATGGACCTCGGGCCGCCAACGCTTGGACAGCTCCTTGAGGGTACTGACGTCCAGATTGCGGTAGTGAAAGAACGCTTCGAGCTTTGGCATGTACCGCGCCAGAAAGCGGCGATCTTGTCCAATGGAGTTACCGCACATCGGTGAACCGTTGGCCGGCACATAGTGTTTCAAGAAAGCAATCAACTGTTCTTGGGCCTGATCTTCCGTCGTCGTAGAGGCCTTCACCTTGGCGGTCAGGCCGCTCTTGCCGTGCGTACCCTTGTTCCATGCATCCATTTTGTCCAGTTGGGCGTCGCTCTGGTGAATGACCAGCACCGGCCCTTCGGTGCGGCATTCCAGGTGAGGGCCGGTGACGATGACGGCGATTTCAATGATGCGATCGGCCTCGGGGTCCAGGCCGGTCATCTCGCAGTCCAGCCAGACCAGGTTCTTGTCAGATTTGCTTAACGGGGTGTTGGTATCAGCCATACGGCGGATTGTCGCCTATCGCCTAAACTCCCACGCCATGACCGATCTCTTTGCCAGCCACTCTGCCTCCCTGACCACAACCCTGATATTTGCAGCCGCCCTGACCCTGAGCCTGCTGCTCACAACCTGGCTGGCCAGCCGCCAGATCCGCCACGTGGCCCAACACCGCGGTGCAGTGCCGCAGGCATTTGCACACAAGATCACACTTGCGGCCCATCAGAAAGCCGCTGATTACACACTGACCAAGGCACGCTTTGGCATGCTGGAGCTGGCCTGGGGTGCCACCCTGACACTGTGCTGGACGCTGCTGGGAGGGTTGTCGGCGCTTAACCAGGCATTGGTTGGCTGGATGGGCAACAGCCTCTCACAGCAAGTGGCGCTGCTGGCAACCTTTGTCACCATTGGCGGCGTGCTGGATTTGCCCTTTGCGCTCTACCAGACCTTTGTCATTGAGGAGCGCTTTGGCTTCAATAAGACCAGCGTCAAGCTGTGGCTGCAGGACACCGCCAAGTCGCTGCTGTTGTCTGCCCTGATTGGCCTGCCCTTCGTCACCCTGGTGCTATGGATGATGGGCGCTACTGGCCCCTGGTGGTGGCTGTGGGTGTGGGGCGTATGGATGGGCTTCAACCTGCTGGCCCTGCTGATCTACCCGACCTGGATTGCGCCGCTGTTCAACCAATTCCAGCCGCTGGAAGACCCGCAGGTCAAAGAGCGGGTCACCCAGTTGATGGCGCGCTGCGGCTTCACCTCCAAGGGCTTTTTTGTCATGGACGGCAGCAAGCGCAGCGCGCATGCCAATGCGTACTTCACAGGCTTCGGTGCGTCCAAGCGCGTGGTGTTCTACGACACACTGCTGGCGCAACTAAGCCCCGCAGAAGTGGATGCGGTGCTGGCCCATGAACTGGGGCATTTCACGCACAAACATGTCATTAAACGCATGGTCTCGCTGTTCGCAATGAGCCTGCTCGGCTTTGCCGCACTGGGTTGGGTGAGCCAGCAAGTCTGGTTTTACACCGGCCTGGGTGTGGTGCCCAACCTGGGGGCCGCCAATGACGCGTTGGCGCTGCTGCTGTTTATGGTGGTACTGCCGCTTATGGGCACCTTCGTCGGTCCAATTTTCGCGCATATGTCGCGTCAGCACGAATTCGAGGCCGACGCCTATGCCGTTGCCAAAACCAGTGGTGCTGATTTGGCGGAAGCGCTCCTCAAGCTATTCAATGACAATGCATCGACGCTGACGCCCGACCCCGTATATGTGCGCTTCTACTACTCGCACCCACCAGCCACGGAACGGCTGGGCCACATTCTCGGTACTGCCCCCTGAACGCGACAACGCATGGCAACGTCCCCCGTTTCCCTCGAACCCGGTCTGGTGATTGCCGGCCATGGCCGTCATGTGTGGGTAGAGACACCGGACGGACGGCGCCTGATCTGCCACCCGCGCGGCAAAAAGAGCCACACCGTGGTCGGCGACCGCGTGCTGTGGCAGGCCAGCGAGGACGAGGGCACCATCGAGAAGGTCGAGCCACGGCGCAACCTGTTTTACCGACAGGACGAAATCCGCACCAAGTCGTTTGCCGCCAACCTGGACCAGGTGCTGATCCTGATTGCCGCCGAGCCCGAGTTCTCCGAAAGCCAGCTTGCCCGCGCGCTAATCGCCGCCGAGGCCGAGCGGATTCGCCCCCTTATCGCGCTGAACAAGAGTGACTTGACCGTACCCTTTGCGCGCGCCTGGGAGCGCATGGGCGTGTACCGCGACATGGGCTACACGGTGCTGCCGATGGCGCTCAAGCCCAGGAGCGATGCGGCTGTGGACACTGATCACCACCTGGACGGCCTTCTGGCGGGCAAGACCACGCTGGTACTTGGCCCCTCCGGCTCGGGCAAGAGCACGCTGATCAACCGACTCATCCCCGATGCCCAGGTGCTGACCAATGCCATCTCCACCGCGCTCAATTCCGGCAAGCACACCACCACCAGCACCACGCTGTACTGGGTCGATGCGGCGTGCACCACCGCCGTGATCGATTCACCGGGTTTCCAGGAGTTTGGTTTGAATCACATTGAACCCATGCACCTGGCCAGCCTGATGCCGGATATCAAGGCCCACGCGATGGATTGCAAGTTTTACAACTGCAGCCACCTGCACGAACCGGGCTGCGGTGTAAGAGCCGCATTGCAGCCGGGGTCAGATGTATTTTCGGCCTCTAGCCCGCGTGAAATAAGCACAAGTCGCTATAAAATATATAGCAATCTATTCTCTGAACTGTCCCAGAAACGGTATTAGCGCAACGCCATCTGAAGCCTAGCCCAGCAGCCGGGCCAGTGACAGCAGTGCCAGGAAGACCATCCACATCAC
>CAZDDK010000052.1:0-16218 GCA_964504185.1 uncultured Rhodoferax sp.
CACCAGCAGCTCGTCGCCATTGACCTTGACGGTCTGGCCCGAGTACTTGCCGAACAGAACGCGGTCACCGACCTTCACGTTCAGGGCGATCACTTCACCCTTGTCGTTCTTCTTGCCGGGGCCCACAGCCAGCACTTCGCCTTGATCAGGCTTCTCGGCGGCGCTGTCGGGAATGACGATGCCAGAGGCAGTCTTGGTTTCGTTCTCGACGCGTTTAACAATGACGCGGTCTGCCAAAGGACGCAGTTTCATGGGGAAATCTCCTGGGTATTGAAACAATTGCACATTCAAACGGGTGCCAACTTGGCGAAGCTGGCATCCATTAACCAGCGGAGTGGAGGGTGTTAGCACTCAACTCCGACGAGTGCTAATGATAAGGGCATTTGCGGGACTTTCAAGTCCGGCCCTGCGAAGCCCTGTCGTGATGGGCTTACGGGTGCCAACATGGCCTTCCATCGGAAAGGGTCAATGAAAAGCGGCTGCTACACTCGCGCCGCAATGCGCCGTTGGCTTCTTATCTTCCTCGTGGTTTTCTTGCCGATGCAGCTCAGTTGGGCTGCAGTGGCCAGCTATTGCGCGCACGAAAGCTCGGAAACGGCGCAGCACATTGGGCACCACGAGCACCAGCACCAGGCCGATGACGTTCCGGCCGATAGCGATGGCTCCAAGATGGCCGGCGTGGTCGATGCGGATTGTGGCGCGTGCCATGCGGGCTGCTGCACGGCGATTCTGCAGTCCCCGCTGCTCATGAGCGCTCGGCTGCCATCGAACGCGCACGGTGCGCCCGCGCCGCGCCTGTCCTCCCAGCCCGCCGCATTGCCAGAACGCCCCAACTGGGCAGACCTCGCCTGATCGGCGAGGCCGGCTTTCCCTCGCACTCCCCATACAGCTGGCACGTACGGCCTGCTGCAGCGCCAGATTGCGCGCAGGGTTTGCGTTGATCCTCTCTCGCCGAATTCCCCCAAATGGTGTTCATTTTTGGAGAATCGGATGTTCCGAATCAATCAATTCATTTGGTTGCCGTGTGCCATGCTGGCCCTGGCGACTGGTGGCGCTGTAGCAGAGTCCGTTGCAGAGCCCACGCTCAAACAGGTCTTTGATTCCGCCTGGCAGCGCCAGCCCGAAGCGTTGTCGCAGCACAGCCGCGCTGAAGCAGCCGCAGCCCAACAGGAGTCCGCCACGCGCTGGACGGCAGAACCCGTGGCGCTGGAGTGGTCCACCACGACCGACCGCCTGAACCAAAATGTGGGTCGCGATGAAACCGCACTGGGAATCAGCGTGGCACTCTGGTTGCCGGGCGAGCGCGCCCGCGCCGGCGCGCTGGCGCACGCGCAGGCACGGTCCGCCACCAGTCGGGTGCAGGCCGCGCAGTTGCGCACGGCGGCGCAGGTGCGCGAGGCCTATTGGGCCTGGCAGCGCACCCTTATCGAGCACGGACTTGCCGCACAGCAACTGCACTACGCGCAGTTGTTGGCGCAGGACGTGAGCAAACGCGTGCGTGCCGGGGACTTGGCGCGTGCCGATCAGCACCTGGCGGACGGGGGGGTGGCCGCTGCCGAGGTGGCGCTGGCCGAAGCTGCCGGCACCTTGGCGAGGGCGGTACAACAGCTGCGCGCATTGACCGGAATCGTGCCGCAGTCCGCCAACGTCGGCACCACCCCCACTGCATTGGGGCGCGAGCCGGTCGCGGCAATTCCGGCGGACCCATCGGCATGGGAAGCCAGCCATCCGGTCTTGGCGGAGTTGCTCGACAGCGCCGAGGCTGCGCAGCGTGCCGCCGAGCTGACCCAGGTGCAGACCCGTGCCAACCCAGAGCTGAGGCTGACCACCAGCCGTGAGCGCGGCCTCCTGGGCGAGGACTACCAACAGAGCATTGCATTGGGCATTCGCATTCCCTTGGGATCGGACAGCCGCAACCAGGCCAGGCGCGCCACGGCTTTGGCCGATGCCACGGAGGCGCTGGCCCATTTGCGCGCCGAGCGGGATCGGTTGCAGGGCGCGACGGCGGCTGCGCGCACGGTCCTGCAGTCCACCCAGATCCTGCTGGATGCCTCGCTGCGGCGCGCGCAGTTGGCCCGGGAGTCGCGAGCGTTCTTTCAAAAAGCCTTTGCGTTGGGTGAGGCTGATTTACCTACCCGCCTGCGCGTTGAGCGCGAAGCCATGGACGCCGAACGCCAGGCCGCCCGCGCGGGCATTGACCTGGCGGCGGCCCAGTCCGCACTGCGCCAATCCCTGGGCTTGCTGCCGGAATAACCCGCGCCGCCCCTTTCCCCATTTAGGAAACAGAACATGACGAATTTTTTTACATGGCGCAAGCCCTTCTTTCTCGCGGTGGTCCTGGTCGCCGTATCCCTCAGCAGTGGAGCCGGAGAAGGCCACGACCATGGCGAAGCACCGGCCAGCGTGTCCGGCCCCACCAAGCCGCGCTTTACCGCCACATCGGAGGACTTCGAGTTGGTCGGGGTGGTGCATGGCACGCGCATCGCGTTGTACCTGGATCATGCTGCAGACAACCGACCGGTAAAAGACGCCCAACTGGAACTCGAGCTGGGCGGCACCAAAATTGTGGCCCAGCCGCACGGCGAAGGCGAGTTTGAGGCCACGCTGGCGCGAGAATTGCCACCTGGCGAAGTCAGCGTGACCGCAACCGTGGTCGCTGGCACAGTGACCGACTTGCTGGCCGCAGAGCTGGACGTCCACGCCGACGCCACCGCACACGCCACGCAGGGGGCTGCCTGGCAAACCTATGGCGCGTGGTCGCTGGGCGGTCTGTTGGCCCTGGCGCTGCTGGCTTTTGCCGTGCGCAGCCGCACGGCACACCGCCCCACACGGCTGGGAGGTGCAGCATGAAGCCCCGTGTTCTGATGCGCGCTGCGGCCCAGCTGCTGAGTGCGGGCGTGTTGATGCTGGTACCCGCCGCGTGGGCGGGCGATGGCCATGACCATGGCGACGCCGCCCCTGCCGTTCGGGGGGATGGCCCCCAACGCCTGCCCGACGGCAGTGTGTTCCTACCCAAACCCGCCCAACGCCAGATGGATGTGCGCACCATGGTGCTCACCGAGGCAGAGCTACCGCGTTCACAGGAGTTGGCTGGCAAGGTCGTGATGGACCCCAATGCCGGGGGCCTGGTGCAGGCCCTGGTGGCCGGTCGCCTGGAAGCGGGCGCGCGCGGCTTTCCCAGTTTGGGACACACGGTAAAGAAGGGCGAGGTGCTGGCCTACGTGGTGCCGTCCAGCAGCGCCATCGAGCGCTCCAACCAGGCCAGCGCCCTGGCCGAGCTGCGCGCAGCCAAGACGCTGGCAGAGAAACGCCTGGCCCGTTTGCAGGAACTGTCCGACACCGTGCCGCGCAAGGACATTGAAGCCGCGCAGAGTGAACTCGGCAGCCTGGCCGAACGCATGCTGGCCGTCAGCGCGGGGCTGAACAACCGCGACGCGCTGGTTGCGCCGGTGACGGGGGTCATTGCCTCCAGCCATGCGGTGGCGGGCCAGGTCGTCGATGCCCGCGAACTGGTGTTCGAGGTAGTGGACCCTACCCGGCTGCGCATCGAGGCGCTGGCCTACAACGCTACGGTACTTGGCGACGTGGCCGGAGCCACGGTGGCTGTGGGGTCGGAAGCGGTTGCCCTGCGCCTGATTGGCGTTGCGCGCAGTGTGCGTGAGCAGGCACTGCCGCTGCACTTTCAAGCCCAGGGGCGTGCCCTGGCCCAGCTGGCAGTGGGCCAGCCGGTCACGGTCGTTGTCCAGTCGGCCAGCCGCGTCAAGGGACTGCGGGTGCCCACCCAGGCGCTGATGAAAAACCCGGCCAACCAAACTGTGGTGTGGGTCAAGACCGCACCCGAGCGGTACGAGTCGCGCACGGTGGCGGTAGCGCCATTGGACGGTGTCTCGGTCGCGGTGACGTCGGGCCTGAACGCCGGGGACCGCATCGCCACGCAAGGGGCCAGCTTGATCAACCAGATTCGCTAACCGGGGGGCCGACATGTTTAAGTGGCTTCTCGAAAACAGCCTCTCCAACCGGCTTCTGGTCATCATGGCCAGCCTGGTGTTGATGGCCTATGGTGCATTCACGCTGTCGCGCACGCCGGTGGATGTGTTCCCCGACCTGAACAAACCCACCGTCACCATCATGACCGAGGCAGGGGGTATGGCCGCCGAGGAGGTGGAGCAACTCCTCACCTTCCCGCTGGAAACTACGATGAACGGCCTGCCGGGAGTGGAAAGTGTGCGCTCGGTCTCCAGCGCCGGCCTGTCCTTCATTTATGTCACCTTTGACTGGACGACGGAAATATTCAGGGCGCGCCAGATGGTGTCCGAACGTCTTTCCGCGATGGAAGAAGGCCTGCCCGCCGGTGTGGTGCCACGCATGGGACCCATCAGCTCCATCATGGGCGAGATCATGCAGATTGCGATCCCCATCGACACGGCCAAGCTATCGCCCATGCAGGTGCGCGAATACGCCGATTGGGTCTTGCGGCCCCGGCTGATGGCCGTATCGGGCGTGGCGCAGGTGATTCCGATCGGGGGGGAGGTGCGCCAATTCCAGGTGCAGCCCAACACGGCACGCATGGCGGAGCTGGGTATCACGCATGACCAGCTGGAGGCTGCACTCAAGGGTTTTTCGTCCAATACCTCGGGCGGGTTTTTGGAACTCAATGGCCGGGAATACCTGATTCGCAACCTGGGCCGCACGTCGCGCCTGGACGATTTGAAGAACCTGGCCGTGACCGCCAAGAATGGCCAGCCGCTCTTGCTGCGCCAGATTGCGGAAGTGGCCTTTGCACCGGCCACACAACGTGGTGATGCAGGATTTGAAGGCAAACCGGCGGTGATTCTGGGGATCCAGAAACAACCCACGGCGGACACCATTGCGTTGACCCGCGCCATTGAGTCTGCGCTTGCCGGTTTGAAGCGATCCCTGCCCGCTGGCATGGAGGAGCCCCAAGTGACCTTCCGCCAGGCCAGCTTTATCGAAGCGTCCATCACCACGCTGCAGGGCAAACTGATCGGGGCATCGGTCTTTGTCGCGCTCATCCTGTTTTTCTTGTTGGGTACGCTGCGGCCAACCCTGATCGCGTTGACGGCCATTCCGGTGTCCATCTTCATGACGGCGCTGGTATTTCAGTACTGTGGGCTGTCCATCAACACCATGACGCTGGGGGGCTTGGCGATTGCGATTGGCGGTTTGGTGGACGACGCGGTGGTGGGAGTGGAGAACGTGATGCGCCGCCTGAAAGTGGACCGCGAGAGCCATCCGGATCGTCGCATGAACCCCCGCGAGTTGGTGGCCAGCGCCACCATGGAGGTGCGCTCGGCCATTCTGTATGCCACGGTCATCATCGTGCTGGTGTTCCTGCCGCTGTTTGCATTGCCGGGCATGGAAGGGCGCTTGTTTGTGCCGCTGGGCATCGCCTTCATCGTGTCCACATTGGCTTCATTGGTGGTGTCGGTCACGGTCACGCCTGTGCTGGCCTATTACCTGTTGCCCCGCATGCGTTCTTTGGAGCATGGCGACACCCCACTGCTGGCCTGGCTCAAACGCGGCTACCAGCGCAGCCTGCAACATGTGCTGCAGGCTCCCAAGCCCGCACTGGCGGCGGCGGCCCTGGCCGTCGTGGTGGCCGCAGCGGCGGTTCCGTTTTTCGCCAAGACCTTCCTGCCGCCGTTCAACGAGGGCACCTTGTTGATCGGCCTGCGCTTGAACCCCGGCGTCACGCTGGCCGAATCGTCGGCGTTGGCGCGGCAGGCGGAGCGCTTGGTCCAGCAGGTGCCCGAAGTGACCCATGTTGGACGGCGCAGTGGCCGTGCCGAGCTGGACGAACACGCCGAAGGCGTGCACGTGAGCGAGTTGGATGTGGGCTTGAAGCCGACCGCCGAGTTGACCCGGTCAATCGCCGACATCTCGGCGGACATCCGTGCCCGCCTGGTCAACCTGCCAGCGTCCGTGGGCATCGGGCAGCCCATCTCTCACCGCATTGACCACATGCTGTCAGGCGTGCGCTCGCAGATCGCCATCAAGATTTTTGGCGACGATCTCGATACGCTGCGCGGGCAGGCCGACTTGCTGCGCGCGCGCTTGGCCGCAGTACCGGGCATCGTCGATCTGGAGATTGAAAAGCAGGTGCTCGCACCGCAGATCAAGGTGCGGGTGGACTACGCGGCGGCCGCGCAGTATGGCGTGCCGACGCCGCAGATTCTGGCCGCCTTGCAAAGCCTGGTAGAAGGCCAGAAGGTGACGCAGATCGTGGAAGGGTCACGCCGCTTCGCACTGGTGGTGCGGCTGCCTGAATCGGCCCGCTCGGTGGAAGGCCTGGGCAACATCTTGCTGCAAACGCCCACCGGGGCCGTGCCGCTGTCCAGGGTGGCGACGATTGAAGACAGCGACGGCCCCAACCAGATCAGCCGCGATGATGGCAAACGCCGTATCGTGTTGTCGGCCAATGCACAGGGCAGGGCCCTGTCAGAGGTGGTGGAGGACCTTCGCAAGGTGGTGGCCGACTCCAAGCTCCCCGAAGGCTACTTCATCACGCTCGGTGGGCAGTTCCAGGCACAAGAAGCGGCCTCCAAACTGGTAGGGCTCTTGTCCATCGTGTCCTTGGTGTTGATGTTTGTGGTGCTGTACAGCCGCTACCAGTCCGTGACCTTGTCAGCGTTGATCATGGCCAATATCCCTCTTGCCCTGGTGGGCGCGGTGCTGGGTTTGTGGGTTTCGGGCCAGCCCCTGTCCGTGGCGGCGCTGGTGGGCTTTATCACCCTGGCGGGCATTTCGGTGCGCAACGGCATTCTGAAGGTCAGCCACTACATCAACTTGATGCGCATCGAGGGCGAAGACTTCAGCCACGCGATGATTGTGCGGGGTTCGTTGGAGCGACTGAGCCCGGTGCTAATGACGGCGTTGGTGACTGCGTTCGCACTGGCTCCGCTGCTCTTTGAGGCCGAACGCCCCGGCACGGAGATTCTGCACCCGGTGGCGGTGGTGATCTTTTGCGGCCTGATCAGTTCCACGCTGCTCGATACCTACCTGACACCAGTGCTGTTCTGGCGGTTCGGTCGCAAAGACGCCGAGCGCCTGCTCGACGACCGCAACGCGGAAGCGTTTTGATCATTTTGTGGGACAGACCGCAGCACACACCGTGAGCAAGCTCTGTCCCCCACTGACTAGAGTTTTAACCACCCTGAAAGGAACACACATGAAATTCCCCCAACTTATGGCCGCTTTGGCCATTGCGACTACGGGTGCAGCATTCGCAGCGGACAACCACGCCCATGGACACGAACACAAACCGCTGTACGGTGGCCTCGTGGTCGAGGTCAAAGACATGGACTACGAACTGGTGGCCAAGCCCGAATTGCTGCAATTGCATCTGCGTGACCACGGAAAGGCCGTGGACGTCACCAAAGCCGCTGCCAGGCTGACCTTGCTTTCGGGTACCGAGAAGGTCGAGGTGGACCTTCAGCAAGCGGGCGACAAATTGGAAGCCAGGGGCCGCTTCAAAGTGACCCCTGGTACCAAGGTCGTGGCCGTGGTGTCGTGGGCGGGCAGATCCACCACGGCACGTTTCGTGTTGAAGTAGTGCTGCACTTGCCGGATTCTTCGAAATGCTATGAAAAATATAGCTACAACGTCATATATTACGCGGGCTATGTCGGTTTTTCTTTGTTAACGGTGTGACGAGCCATGGGGGATACGGTGGGGCATTGGAGTTTAGTGCGTATAATGCGAATCATTCCCATTTAGCAAGCCAAGTTGCGCCAATGTGCGCGGCCAGCCAGCCAGAAGACTTTTTTTCGCAAAGGCTGACCCATGCAAGGCATTCGATTTCCCCTGCGCCCTGTCGCACTGCTCGTTGCGGTGGCGTGCAACACCACTTTGGCAGCCGAGGCACCGGCGTTGAAAGAGATGGTCGTGACGGCCACACGCAGCGCCACCGACGTGGACAGTGTCGCCGCCACCGTGACCACCGTGAATCGCACGCAGTTGGACCGCAGCCTGCCAACGGATGAGGCGGGCCTGTTCCAGGACGAGGGGGACATCGCATTTGCCCGTGACCTGCGCCGCCACGGTGCGACCCGCGTCAATATTCGGGGCATTGAGGACAACCGGGTGGTGTCCATGGTGGACGGGGTGCGGCTGGGCGACTATTACAACGGTGGGGGACCCACCAATTTCACCCAAAGTGCATCACCCACGGCCATGCCGGACTTCCTCAAGCGGGTGGAGATTGTGCGTGGGGCAGCCTCCAGCCTGTATGGCTCGGACGCCATTGGGGGTGTTGTAGGTTATGTCACATTGGACCCGGCCGATCTGCTGCAGGCCGGGGACGCGACGGGCATTCGCCTGCGCGGGGGCTATTCCGGTGCCAATGGGGGTGCGAGCCAGACCGTGCTGGGTGCATTTCGCGACGGGGGTACGCAAGTGTTGCTGGGCTACAGCCACGCCAGTGGCCGCCAGCTGGACAACCTGGGCACGGTGGACACGATATCCACAGGCCGCACCCGCCCGAACCTGCTCACATCCAACGACCAGGGCGTGCTGGCCAAGCTGAGTGTGCGGCCCGCTGCGGGACACACGTTCAGCGCCATGGTGGAAGGGCGCGACCAGCAGGTGGACTCCGATATCCTGCGCCTTTCGGGTGCGCTGCCCAAGGTGACTTCCGTGCGGGGCGAGGACAATGCGCGCCGCGTGCGCACCAGTGTGGAGTGGGAGCATGCACCCAAGGGTGCGCCCCTGTACGACCGTCTGACGGCACGGCTGTATCGTCAGGACGCTTCCACCCAGAACTACAACTTTCAGACCCGTTCCAACACATCGAACACCTGCTCTGCGGCATCGGGCACGGGCAGCAATTGCACCATCGAAAGTGACTTCCGTGTGGACCAGAGCAACACGGGGACCAGCGTGCAACTGGAAAAGGGCCTGGACGTCGGCGGGCTCACCCATGTGTTGACCTATGGTGCGGACTTTGGCCGTACCCGGGTCGAGGAGCTGCGCGATGCCCGCATCTGGAACACCACCAAGAACACATTTACCAAGTCGCTGGCCGGAGAAAACTACCCGTTGCGTGACTTTGCAATCGGTAAGACTGATACGCTGGGCTTGTTCCTGCAAGACGAAATCAGTGGCCTGGCCGGTGGCAAGCTGTCCTTGACGCCGGGCGTGCGCTACGACCGCACCCACCTCGTGCCCGAGGTGGACCTGCTTGCCCAGCAAGTGCTCACCGCCATGAACCGAAAAGCCGTGGAGCAGACGCAGGCAGCCCTCTCCCCCAAGTTGGGGGGCATTTGGCGCTTGGATTCGGCGCTCAGTGCCTATGCCCAGGTGGCGCGCGGGTACCGTGCGCCCAACTACAGCGAGGTCAACGGGGTCTTTCGCAACACCGCGCAGCAGTATGGAATCACCCCCAACCCGGATCTGAAGCCCGAAACCAGCGTGGGCTACGAGTGGGGCGTGCGTGTCAACACCGGTCCGCTGCGGGGGCAGATCAACCTGTTTGACAACCGCTACCAGGACTTCATCGAAAGCGTGCGCTACAACTGCCCAGGCAACGCCAATTGCATCAGCGGCACCACGTCCACGTACCAATCGGTCAACCTCCACCGCGTTCGCATCTACGGCGGCGAGCTGCGCGTGAATTGGGACATCGCACCGGGCTGGAGTTCGGCCGTGTCGGTGGCCATGGCGCAGGGCTCGAATGAGGAAACCGGGCAGCCGCTCAACAGCATTGAACCCACCCGCCTGTCCGCCAGCCTGGCCCGCTCCTTCGATACGTGGGGCATTGAAGGCCGCCTGCGCGCGGCCAGCCAAAAGGACCGCGTGGACGACAGCGGCGGCACGTGGTTCCGCCCGGGGGGCTATGCGGTGGGTGATGTGTCGCTCTGGTGGAAGACCAGCCGCAAGTCCCACATCACGCTGGCCGTGAACAACCTGTTCGATAAGAAATACTGGTTGTGGAGCGACATCCGCCAAGCCGACGCCCCCAACCCGGTGGGCGTGGATTTCTACAGCCAGCCGGGGCGCAATGTCAGCCTGGCGTTTCAGTTGGAAATTTGAGACCTTGCGGGTCAGACCATTCGCGAGAGCAGTGACCTCTGACCCCAGCTGATGGGAAATCCATGAACGTGTCTGCTATCCGATCTGCGCAAGGGCGTCGCGCCGCGCTCTGGCTGATGTTGCTGCTGGGTGTGCTCAGCCTGCCCCTGTCCGTGCGGGCGGCATCGGTGCTGTTCGTTACCACCAGTCCCATCACGCCGGGCAAGTTTCGGGTACTGGCTGCGGCGGCAGAGCCGCATGGCATCCGGGTGGAGGCGAAGTTCGTCGAAAAGTTGGGGACGGTGGACGCAGGGCTTTGGCGCGGCCACGACGCCGTGTTCTTCGACGCTCCGCGCGACCATCTGCAAGACGCCGTGCGTGCCGCCGTGGGCGACGCGCTGCCCGCATTGGCGCACAGCAAGACCCCCGCACTCTGGCTGCACGCGCACGCGCCGAGTTGGCAGCACTTTCCGGATACGGTGGCCAAACCCTTGCACGGGTATTACGTCAATGGCGGGCGGACCAACAATGCGGGTTTCTTTGCCGTGCTGGCGGCCCATCTGGCGCGCCAGCCGTTGCCGGCGCTTGCCCCGCCCCAGGTGTTTGGCCCCACGGCCATCTACCATCCCGGCGCGCCTGGTCTGGTGTTTCACGACACCGCCAGCTACCTGCGCTGGAAGAGCGGTGCGCAAGGCAAACCCGTCATTGCCATTGCCTTTCACCAGCAATCGATTGCGGCGGAGCAAACGGGCCTGATTGATGACCTGATCGCCCGCATCGAGGCCGGTGGCGGGGTGCCGCTGGCCTACTACAGCCCGGTGATGGACAACAGTGCCGCCTCCAAGATCCTGGCCCCCGATGGGGCGACGCTGGCCAGCGCATTGATCAACACCCAGATTACCCTCAACCCCGAGGGGCGCAGGGCCGAGTTCGAAAAACTGGGCATCCCCGTCGTCCAGGCCCTGCACTACCGCAAGGGCGACGCATCGACCTGGCGGGATGACCCGGTCGGGCTACCGCTTATGGATGTTCCCTTCTACCTGGCCCAGGCCGAATATGCCGGGGTGCACGACATACTGGTGGCGTCGGTCACCGACACCGCCAGCGACCAGGTGCAACCGATCGCGGCGCAGGCCTCTGCGGTTGTTGGCAAGGCGCTGGCGCTGGCACGCCTGGCGCGCACGGCCAATGCCGACAAGAAGGTTGCCATCCTGTTCTGGAACTACCCACCCGGCGAGAAGAACCTGGGCGCGTCCTACATGAACCTGCCCAGCAGTCTGGAGAGCACACTAGACGCGCTGCGCGCGGCGGGCTACCGGACCGAGGCGCGCAACGCCGCCACGCTGACCCGCGATTTGCAACGCCTGCTCAAACCCTTCTATCGCCCCGGCGCGGTGGCCACAGAAATCGATGCGCTGGTGCGTGACGGCCTGGCCGATCTGCTGCCGCTGGCGACCTACCAGCAGTGGTTTGCCGGCCTGCCCCCGCCGGTGCAAAGCGGGTGGGTGGCTTCGGTGGGCCAGCCTGGTGCATCGCTCTTTGCCGTGCGCCGCAATGGCGGTGTGTATTTTGCGGTGCCCCGGTTGCAGCTGGGCAACGTCACCATCCTGCCGCAACCTCCGCGCAGTGAGCCGGTGGACGACGGCCTGCTGGCCAAGGAGAAGGCGCTGTACCACTCCACCAACGCCGCACCGTCCCACGCGTACATGGCCACCTACCTCTGGACGCGCGCGCAGTTTCAAGCCGACGCGCTGGTCCACTACGGCACCCATGGCACGCAGGAGTGGTTGCCCGGCAAGGAGCGCGGTCTGTCGGTCACCGACTATCCTTTGTTGGCACTGGGCGATGTGCCGGTGGTCTACCCCTATATCGTGGACAACATTGGCGAGGCGGTGCAGACCAAGCGCCGTGGGCGCGCGGTGAACATCACGCACCAAACGCCGCCCTTTGCCCCGGCTGGGCTGCATTCGGTGCTGACCCGGTTGCACGACGACTTGCATGCCTGGCTGGCGCAGGACGCAGGGGCGGTGAAGGAGCAACTGCGCACCCAGGTGACGGCCACTGTGGTCAAGGAACGCATTGCGCTGGACATGGGGTGGACCGTGCAGCGCATCGAAAAAGAATTCCCAAGCTTTATCACCGCGTTGCACGACCATTTGCATGAACTCGCGCAAACCGCACAGCCTCTGGGCCTGCACACGTTTGGCAGGGGCGCGGATCCGCACGCACGCCTGGCCACGGTGCTCATGATGCTGGGGGCCCCGTTCTGGGAGGCGGCGGCAACCCACATTGATGGCCATGCCCTGGAAGCGGACGAGGCCATCGTGGCGGACTTCAGCCGGATCGCGCAGACCGGACCGTACCAGCTCTTGCAGCGGCATGTGGTGGAGCACGCTCCCGCGGACACCCTGCCCGCGGCCCTGCAGTCTTTTCTGGCGCAGGGGCAACGCTGGTACGCAGACCTGGGTGCGCAGGGCGAGAACCGGGGGCTGCTGGCGGCCTTGCAGGGGCGCTACATTCCCACCTCCTATGGTGGCGACCCGATCAAGAACCCGGACAGCCTTCCCACCGGGCGCAATCTCTATGGATTCGACCCTTCGCGCGTGCCCACGCAGGCCGCCTGGACCGCCGGCAAGGAGGCGCTGGACAAGCTGGTGGCGGCGCACGCCGCCAAGACCGGCGCGGTGCCGACCAAGTTCACGTTCTCCCTGTGGTCGGTGGAAACCATGCGCCACCAGGGGTTGCTGGAGGCGCAGGCACTTTGGGCACTGGGGGTGCAGCCGGTGTGGGATGCGGGTGGCCGGGTGGTCGATGTGAAACTGGTGCCGCGCAAGGAGCTCGGGCGCGCCCGCATCGACGTGGTGCTGTCTGCCACCGGGCTGTACCGCGACCACTTCCCCAACGCCATGAAGCAGCTCGCCCGGGCGGCACAACTGGCTGCGCAGGCCGACGACGAGGCCGACAACCCGGTGGCACGCAACGCCACCGCAATTGCCGCGCAGCTGGTGGCGCAGGGGTGGCGCGCCAAACCGGCGCAGCAGGCCGCGCAGACGCGCATCTTTTCCGGATCATCGGGGAACTACGGTACCGGCCTGGACAATGCTGCGCTGGCCACCGACACCTGGACCAGCAAGGCCGAGGGTGACCGCAAACTGGCCGAACTGTACTTGCGCAAAATGCAATACGCCTTTGGGCCGGACGAGTCGGACTGGGGCAAGAGTGGCAGTGAACTGGCCCGCGCAGCCGGGGCGGTGGTCCGAGTCAGCGGCGACGGTGGGGGCGGGGGCTACAACCTCTATGCCGCCCACCTCAAAGGCACGCAGGCGGCCGTGCTGGCGCGCAGCTCCAACCTCTACGGCATGCTGACCACGGACGACCCCTTCCAGTACCTGGGGGGCATCGCCAGCGCCGTGCGCCTGATTGATGGCAAGGCACCCGAGCTGTTCATCTCCAATTTGCGGGGGTCGGGCTCGGGCAAGGCTGAGGAGGCCGGTGCCTTTTTGGCCAAGGAACTGGCGACACGCAACTTCCATCCGGGCTACATCCAGGGCCTGATGAAGGAAGGCTATGCCGGCACGTTGCAGTTGGTGGACAGCATGAACAACTTTACCGGGTGGACCACGGTGGCGCGCGAAATCGTGCGCGACGACCAGTGGCAGGAATTTGCCGATGTGTACGTGCGTGACAAGCACCGGCTTGGCATCCAGCGGTGGATAGAGCGGGAGAACCCCCACGCGATGGCCCAGATGGTGGAGCGCATGCTGGAGATGGCGCGCCAGGGCTATTGGCAGGCGGATGCCGCCACCGTCACCGAACTCAAGGCGCGCTACCAGGATTTGGCGCAGCGCTTCGACGTGCGGTCCGACAACCGCAGCTTCCAGGCGTATGTGGGCCTGCCTGGTTATGGACTGGGCCAATCCCCGGCGGCACCCAGCCACGCGACTGCCCAGGCGCAGCAGCGCTCAGCTGCCCAACCCCAACCGCCACCTGCTGTACCACCGGTGCCACCGCAAACCGTTGCTCCGCTCATAGAAGGCCTGCAACTGGAAAAGGTGAGCGCCCCGGTGGTCCAGGCGCTGAGTGCCATGCTGCTGCTGGCGCTGGGCCTGCTCATCCTGACACCAGCTGCAGGGGCGCTGCGGCAATGGCGACGCGTGTGAAAAATCCATGACATCCAAGGAAACGAAATGACCGAAAGCTCCATGATTGAGATTTTTATGTACCAGGTAGGACAGCTGTTCTTGCTGCCAGTGCTGGGCCTGGTCGCGCTGCTGTTTGCCTATGCGCTCTATGCGCTGGGGGGCTTTGTGGTGCAGTCGCTGCAGCGGCGCGGTGCCACCGGGGAACGCGGTTTTCCGTTGTTGGCGTATGCCAGGCGCAACCCGCAGGCCACCGAGGACGAGCTGGACCTGTTTGCCCACAAGCTCCTGGAACACGAGCGCCTGGCCAGCCGCATTGCTCCCATGCTGGGTCTGGTAGGCACCATGATCCCCATGGGGCCTGCGCTCAAGTCGCTGTCGGACGGAAACCTTGCCCAGGTGTCGGGCAGCTTGACGGTGGCGTTCTCCGCCGTGATTTTGGCGCTGATTGCCGCCAGCATCACCTACTGGGTGTCCAATGTGCGCCGCCGCTGGCTGGCCGAGGAGTTGGTCAGCCTGCAAAAAGGGCGTACCACCGCACGCGGCACGGAGGCAACGACATGAGCCTCAAGCTGCTGCACGAGCCGGAAAATGACGATCCCATTTTGTCGGTGGTCAACATCATTGACATCTTTCTGGTGATCATTGCCGCCCTTCTGATCACCGTGGCGCAAAACCCGCTGCTCAACAGCTTCAGCCAGCGCGATGTGACGGTGATCACCGATGCCGGGAAACCCACCATGGAAATGATGGTCAAAAAGGGCGAAAAAGTCGAACGCTACAAGTCCAGCGGCCAGATCGGCCAGGGCGAAGGGGCCAAGGCCGGCACGGCCTACCGCATGAAGGACGGCGGCATCGTGTACGTGCCGGAATAGGCTTTGTTGGGGCGCGCGCACGCCCCGTGGGAGCTGCTGCCTGTGTGCAGACGCATTAAACTGGCGGGCCGCAGGGCCTTCCATCCACAATGCAGCGAGCTTTTCCATGAACCATCGGGTGCCCCCGCACAACCCGCACTGGCCTCCCGTGGGCGCAGGCCTGTGGACGCGTTGGTGGGGCTATCTGGTGCGCTGGCTGGTGTTTGGACTGGTCGTTCACGTTTTCCAGCCGGTAGGGGGTGGCGATGCCTACCTGTGGGCCCGCAAGCTGGACCAGGCCCTGCTGGGGCTGGTGTTTGGACTGGCCTGCGCGGTGGTCTTCACGGTTGCAGAAAACACGCTCAACAGGCCCCGGGTACGCTGGAAAACCTGGGGTCTCGTCCTGGCGACCTGGTTGCTGGTCAAAACGGTATTTGTCAGCGCGATTGCCTTGCTGGGTTGAACCCCGGGCCCGCATCAGGGGCGGCGAAATGCCACCGGCTGGCGCGACCAGTAGTGCGATGCCAGGCGGTCCAGGCGCACCTCGCCACCGGTGGACGGCGCGTGCACGAACCGGCCCTCCCCCACATAAATGCCCGCGTGGGAGGCGGTGCCCCCCAGGGTAAACACAACAAGGTCACCGGTTTGAAGCGCCTCGGGTGGAACGGGCTGGCCCCAATCCGCCAGCATGGACACGGTGCGCGGTGCCGCAACACCCGCACCGTTCAGGTAGACATAGCGAATCAGTCCGCTGCAATCAAAGCCGGTGTCCGGCGTGTTGCCACCACGGCGGTAGGGCGTGCCGACCAGACCCATGGCGTGGATGGTGACGTCGTTGGCCTGTTGGGCTGACAGCCGTGCGGAAATGGGGGGCGACGCCCCGGGTTCTGCATAGCGCGGTTGGGGTGGCGCGGACGAACACCCGGCCAGCACCAGCAGCAGCCACGCCACACCCAGCAGCATGCCCATGCGCAGTTGGCTTGGCGGGTGTGGGGCAACTTCCATTGATGGGACTCCGGTGGGATGGCCGCCATTATGGTGCACACACTTGCGAACCGGCTGCAGGGTTTGCTGCGATTTGGGATACTTGCGCTTTGCCGACTGATCCGTATTGCCATGACCTCTCCAAGCCCTGCCCCTGCGTCCGTACCCTCACCGCGCCTCACGTCGCTCTCCCACGGCGGTGGCTGCGGCTG
>CAZDDK010000053.1:0-16096 GCA_964504185.1 uncultured Rhodoferax sp.
AGCCAGGTGCTGGTGTTCACCCGCACCAAGTTCGGCGCCAACAACGTGGCCGAGTACCTGGAAAAGAACGGCATCACCGCCATGGCCCTGCACGGCAACAAGAGCCAGGCGGCCCGCACCCAGGCGCTGGCCGGCTTCAAGAGTGGCGATGTGCGCGCCCTGGTGGCCACCGACATTGCGGCACGCGGCATCGACATCGACGACCTGCCCCACGTCGTCAACTACGACATCCCCAACGTCAGCGAAGACTATGTGCACCGCATTGGCCGCACCGGCCGCGCCGGCGCCGACGGCGCTGCGGTGAATCTGGTATGCCGGGACGAAGAGGGCTTCATGCAGGACATTGAACGCTTCACCAAGCAGACCATTGCGGTCCAGGTTGTCGAAGGCTTCGGACCCGAAGCCGGTGAAAAGGCCGAGCCCATTGCCATGGGACGCCAGACCATCTGGGGCGGCGCAGGCAAGCCGCCCAGCCGCGACGTCATGCAAGCCGCTGCGCGCGCAGCCCGCACGGAAATGATGCAGCGCGTGCGCGACAACAAAGCCGCGCAAGGGGGCAGTGCCCGTGGCAACGGCGGCGGCAATGGTGCCGGTAACCGCAGCGCGCAGGCTCCGCGTGGCAACGCAGGCCAGGGCGGCGGCGGTCGCAGCGGCGAGCACGCCCCCCGCCCGCAAGGCGCACGTGGCCCCCAGGGCGCTGGCCGGGGTCGCCCCCCGGTGGGAGACGAACAGCCACGCAGCCACGAGGGCCGGTTCGCCGCCGGCCTGAGCCGCAGCGGTGAACCCCGTGCACCCCGCCCAGCATCCGGCGGCCAACCCGACCCGATGCGCACCAGCGTCGATATGATGACCGAACGCAGCCAGCGCCGCGGTGGTGGTTATGGTGGTGGCAATCGTGGTGGTTCAGGCAATGGAGGTGGCAATGGCGGATCACGCTCGGGTGGCTATGGTGGCGGGGGCAACGGGCCTCGTGGGTCAGGAAATCCTCGCGGCCCTTTTAGCCGATAAGACCTACTCGGCGGTTCACTGCGTGGGCCGCCGCCCACCGGCGCAGACACATTCCAAGCTGCACTTCCATGCAGTGGACTTCGCCACGCTGCCGGCCGATCTGCCGCGCGTGGACGATTGCTTCATTGCTCTGGGCACCACCATCAAGGTAGCCGGCAGCCAAGAGGCCTTCCGCGCCGTCGATTTGAAGGCTGTTGAGGCTCTAGCCCTCGCCGTTAAACGCGGTGGCGCTACTAATTTAGGAGTAGTCAGCGCCATGGGTGCAAATTCCCAGTCCTCGGTGTTCTACAACCGGATCAAGGGCGAGATGGAAGTATCCGTGGCCCGCATGGGTTTCAAGAGTCTGGTGATTGCCCGACCCTCGCTGATTGACGGCGACCGCGCGGCGCTGCAGCAACCGGGTCGCACCGGCGAAGGCCTGGGTCTGGTGCTGGCCCGCACGCTCGGTGCGCTGATCCCGGCGAATTACCGCGCCATCCAGGCGGGCGACATCGCGCACGCGCTGATCCGCCAGGTCAAAACGGGTACGCCCGGCGTGGTCACACTGATGTCCAGCGAAATGCAGGGCGGCTGAATAGCCGGGTCAGCACAGTGCGCTGCGGGATGCAAGGCAAGCCCAGCAAAGCCCCCCCGTCAAGAGGCGCTATGTCCCCGCACAAACAGCGTCACCAAAGGCTCATCTCCCACCTGACGGCTCCAGTGCCCGTGTACCGTGGGGTCGAAGGTGGCTCCTTCGGGCAGTACATCGGCCGAATAAAAGTGGTCACCGGGCATAAAAATGCGGGAAACACCGTCCTGCAGACCGATTTCCATCTGTCCACCCAGTATGAAACACCATTGCGGCGCGCCTGTGCAATGGAACGCGCTGCGAAAGCCCACGGGGCTGGTGCGCAGCTGGTAGCCATCGCAGGCAAACAAGGGGGACAACCGCGATTGCGGCGTACCGTGGTCCAGGGCCACCGCTTCGTCCCGGAAGCGGGCTCGGCCGTCGGTGTCGGTAAATAAAATCACTTTGGTGAAAGGGGTCATGGCATGCAGGTGGGGGGTGAAATGGACGGATTGTCCCGCCATTCCCGGGTTTGCGGCCACAATGCGGCTCCAGACTTTTCCCCACCAAAGGCCCTACTCCCATGCGACTCTTGCACACCATGTTGCGCGTTGGCAATTTGCAGCGCTCCATCGATTTCTATACCCAGGTCCTGGGCATGAAATTGATCCGCACCTCCGAAAACCCCGAGTACAAATACTCCCTGGCCTTTCTTGGCTACGGCACCAATCCGGAACATGCGGAGATCGAACTCACCTACAACTGGGGGGTAGAACGCTATGAGATGGGCACCGCCTTTGGCCACATTGCGCTGGGCGTTCCCGATGCCTATGCGGCCTGCGAGCAGATTCGGGCCGCTGGCGGCACCATCACCCGCGAACCCGGTCCGGTCAAGGGCGGCAGCACCGTGATTGCTTTTGTGACCGACCCTGACGGCTACAAGATCGAACTCATCCAGCGCTAGCCTGTCCGCAACGCTCAGGCATCCACGGCGCGGTAGTGCTCGCGCCGCCGCGCCTCGGACACAAACTCCTCGAGCTGCGGGTCCATCGCGTTGCGGGCTGCAACGATGCCCAGCACCTGGCCGTCCTGGACCACCGGCACATGCCGAAAACGCCGCTCCTGCATGATCAGCAGGGCATGGCCGTACACGGTATTCGGAGCCACCGTAGCAGGGTCGGGCGTCATCACCTGGCGCAGCTCGGTGGTGTGGGCATCCCGGTTTTTTGCCAGCACGCGAAACACGGCATCGCGCTCGGTGAATATCCCCACCAACGCACCGCCCTCCACCACCAGCACGGCACCGGTATTCTTGGCGGCCATGCACCTGGCCGCTTCAGTCACGGTGGTCTGCGGTGTGAGCAGGATCAGTTTCTTGGGCTCCACCAAGTTTTTAACAGGCAGATCCAGCATAGGTACTCCAGTTCGGACAGTCAGGGGTGCATGCTAGTCATGCGCAGCGCAAGCGCATTGCCATAGGTCAAACTCAGGCCAATGACCAAAGGGGTGGCGGGTTTCACTAGGCCAGCCAGGTCTGAGGTTCACGCAGCGCGGACTCAAATCCCTGGATGAATCGGCCTACGTGCAGGCCATCCATCAGCGCATGGTGCACCTCCACCGACAGCGGCATCCACAGCCGCTCGCCGTCCGCGTCAATACGGCCAAAGGCGATCTTGGGTATCGATTCGTTCGGTCCCCACTGCCTTGCGTTGGAGTAGCTGCTGAAATGCATCCACGGTAGCGTGGTCATGTGCAGCGTCGCTGTGCCAAGGGTGGCGGGCTCAAAGGGTGCGCCACTGCGGCGGGCCTGTGCAATCGCCATCGCTCCCTGGGCCGCAAAGACGGCATAGCCGAGCTGGTGTTCCAGCGTGGCAAAACCAAAGGAGTCGTCCTCGCGCAGCACGGTGGTGCTGCCGTGCACTTGGTCGTGCACCCGCACGCCCTCGCCATCCAGCCGGTAGCGAAACGGCGCGATCTCATTGGCCAGGCGAATGGCCATGAAGTGGTAGGCCAGCGAGAGGCTGCCCACACCGCGCTCCCGCACCGCGCGCTTGAGCAGGGTGACATCCACCCGCGCGCAGATGTTGAAACAGGGAATGTCAAAGCCGCGAAAGAAGTCAAAGGCCGCGCGGCGAGGCCAGGACTCGAGATCCAGATAGGTGGGCTGTGTGACAAGTGCCATGAGTGCTATAAATTTACTAGCACCCTTGGTATATTTCACGGGGGCTAGAGGCCCATTTTACGCAAACCTTTGGTAGCTCCGGCGAGTTCCGTGATGCGCGCCCAATCGCCGCGCACCAGCGCCTCCTGCGGCACCAGCCAGGACCCTCCCACACACACCACATTGGGCAGTGCCAGAAAGTCGGGTGCATTCTGCGCGGTCACCCCCCCTGTCGGGCAAAACCGCACGTCAAAGAACGGGCCACCCCAGGCCTTGAGCATGGCAACACCACCGGCCTGCAGGGCGGGGAAGAATTTCAACTCGGTATAGCCATCCTCCAGCGCCTGCATGATCTCGCTGCCGGTGGCCACGCCGGGCAAAAGGGCCAGACCGGCATCCCGACAGGCCTGGCCGACCAGCGGGGTGTATCCGGGGCTTACGGCAAACCGGGCACCCGCGCGGGCCGCAGCCTGGGCGTCTGCCGGGGTGCGCACCGTCCCGGCACCCACCACGGCCTGGGGAACCTCGCGGGCGATGGCCTCCATGCAGGCAAGCGCCTGGGGGGTGCGCAGTGTCACTTCCAGCATGCGCACGCCCCCGGCCACCAGTGCCTGCGCCAGGGGCACGGCGTGCGCCACGTCGTTGAGCACGATCACGGGAATCACGGGGGCATCCTGCATGACCTGCAGGGCGGTGAAGGAGGACGATTCAGGCATGGGGCAATTCAGAAAAAGGGGAAAACAAAACAATTGAAAAAGGACGAAGCCTGCCCAGCGGACGGTCTTACAACCAGGCGCAGGCCCCCTCCTCTGCGGTCAGGGCATTGCGCCGCATGGACGCAAACAGCTCGCGCCCCATGCCCACCCCATTGGCAGCGCGCAGGGCATCCGGCAGGGCCGCAACCGGACGGGCGTCCCACACGGAGGCATCGACCAGCACCTGCAGCGTGCCGGCCACGGCGTCCAGGCGAATGCGGTCGCCGTCCTGCACTTTGGCCAGCGGGCCACCCGCTGCCGCCTCGGGCGACACATGGATGGCCGCCGGCACCTTGCCCGACGCACCGCTCATGCGGCCATCGGTCACCAGCGCCACCTTGAAACCCTTGCCCTGCAACACCGCCAGCGGTGGAGTGAGCTTGTGCAACTCGGGCATACCGTTGGCCTGGGGGCCCTGCCAGCGCACAACACAAACCAGATCCTGGTTCAGCTCGTCGGCGGCAAAGGCCTGGTGCAGCGCCTCCTGGGAGTCAAATACCCGGCAGGGTGCTTCAATCACATGGCGGTCTTCTGGCACGGCCGACACCTTGATGACGCTGCGCCCCAGATTGCCGGTCAGCAGTTTGAGGCCGCCACTGGCGCTAAACGCATGGGCCGCCGCCCGCACCACCGACTCATCCTGGCTGGGACCCGGGTCCGACCACTGCAGGCCACCATCGGCGCGGGCCGCAGGAATGCCGGTGTACTCGCGCAGGCCGCCGCTGCGCACAGTCAAGACGTCGGGGTGCAAGTAGCCCGCATCGAGCAGCTCGCGAATCACAAAACCGGGGCCACCCGCAGCCTGGAACTGGTTCACATCGGCGCTGCCGTTGGGGTAGACACGGGTCAGCAGCGGCACCACCTCCGACAGGTCAGAAAAGTCGTTCCAATCGATCACAAGGCCCGCCGACCGGGCCACCGCCACCCAGTGGATCAGGTGGTTGGTGGAGCCGCCCGTGGCCAGCAGAGCCACCATGGCGTTCACCATGCAGCGCTCATCCACCACTCTTCCAATGGGCGCAAAGCGCTGCGACCGGGTCACGCCCAACACCGTGCGCACGGCCTCGCGGGTCAACTCGGCACGCACCTCGGCACCTGGATTGATGAAGGCGGTGCCCGGCACATGCAGGCCCATGGCTTCGAGCAGCATCTGGTTGCTGTTGGCCGTGCCGTAGAACGTGCAGGTGCCCGAGCCGTGGTAGGCGGCCGACTCGGCCTCCAGCAACTCGGTGCGACCCACCAGGCCTTGCGCGGCCTGCTCGCGCACCTGGGCCTTGGCATTGTTGGACAGGCCCGAGGTCATGGGACCGGCGGGCACAAACACCACCGGCAAATGGCCAAAGTGCAGTGCTCCAATCAGCAGACCGGGGACAATCTTGTCACACACGCCCAGCATCAAGGCGGCATCAAACACGTCGTGGCTGAGCGCAATGGCCGTGGCCATGGCAATGGTGTCACGGCTGAAAAGGCTCAGCTCCATGCCAGGGGTGCCCTGCGTCACGCCATCGCACATGGCGGGAACACCGCCAGCGACCTGGGCGGTGGCACCATGTCGGCGGGCCTCTAGCTTGACCAGGTCGGGGTAGTGCTGCAAGGGGGCATGGGCCGACAGCATGTCGTTGTAGGCCGTGACCATGCCGATGTGGGGACCTTTTTCGGCCACCACGCGAAACTTGTCGATACCCGTCACCCGCGCCTTGTCGCCGTCGGGCATGGCGGCAAAGGCATGTGCCACATTGGCGCAGCCCATGCGCTCGGCACCCGGCTTGCGCTGCGCCGCTGCATCCAGGCGCGCCAAATAGGCACTGCGCGTGGCAGCGCTGCGCTGGGCAATGCGGCGCGTGACCGCCAAGACTACGGGATGGAGGGATTCAGGATGGGTCATGCGTGTATGTAACTCGATTACATCCCGAATGGTAACTCTCTCCCACCCTCGAGTCCGCGTGGAAAGTTACCAACCGAGTACGAGATTGCAGGGCGACGCAGTCCCTTTGGCGCTTCTATACTGCCTCCATGACCCACCACATTGCCGACCTTCGCAAGAGTTACGAACGCGCCGAACTCGACGAAAGCGCTTCCCATGCCGACCCACTGCAACAGTTTGACCAGTGGCTCAAAGAGGCCATCGCCTCCGAGGTGCCCGAACCCAACGCCATGACCCTGGCCACCGTCGCCAGCAACCTGCGTCCCTCCACCCGTGTGGTGCTGATCAAGGGCTACGACGCCCACGGCATCACCTGGTTCACCAACTACGACAGCCGCAAGGGCCAGGAACTGGGTGGCAACCCGTTTGCCGCGCTGCAGTTCCACTGGGTGGAGCTGGAACGCGTGGTGCGCATTGAGGGCGTGGTAGAAAAAGTGAGTGCCGAGGAAAGCGATGCCTATTTCCACAGCCGCCCACTGGACTCGCGCCTGGGGGCCTGGGCCTCGCCGCAAAGCAGCGTCATTTCCGGGCGCGGCGCGCTGGTGGCCAATGCCGCCAAGTACGCCGCGCAATTCCTGCTGCAACCACCACGCCCACCCCACTGGGGCGGCTACCGGCTCCAACCCGACCGCTGGGAGTTCTGGCAAGGCCGCAAGAGCCGCCTTCATGACCGCCTGCGCTATGCGCAGATGGCAGACGGCAGCTGGCTGCGTGAACGGCTGGCACCCTGAATACTTGCGAAAGGCTTGGCGGACGATTTCAGTGGTGAGATTTTCAGTTTGCCGACATCAAACAGGGCAAATCAATGTCACCCCGGGGAAATAGGTTTTGTAGCGCGCGGCATCGCGGGTCAGCAGCGTCCAGCCTTCAGCCTGCGCTTGCGCGCCAATGAAAAAATCGGCCAGCACGCCCGTTTTCGTCCCTTTGCGCTGGCGGTATGCCCAGAAGGCTTGGCCCGCCAGACGTGCGCACGCGCGTGACAAGGGCTCTATGGTGATGCCTGTCGCACTTAAAAAATCATCCAGCATTGTCAGCGTGCTGGGCAAAGCAGCCAACTCGGCGTAAATGATGGGGTTGATGGCCAAGCCGCCGTTGTGCCGGGCAATCAGCAGTTGTTGCTCAGACCAGTCTTTGAAAGGCGAATTGAAATCAAGCAAATCAACGATCACGTTGGTGTCGACCAAATTCACGGTTGGTTCCAGTCGTTACCGCGCGTCATGCGCATTAGCTCATCCGTTGTCACGTCGGGGCGCAAACTGCCTTTGAACGCAGCAAACGGATTGTCAGCAACTTTTGGTTTTTTTTTGGCGGGAGAGATAGCAACGCGACCATCCGGCAGGGGTTCAAAACGAATGGTTTCGCCGGGGCCAAGACCTAAGAAATCACGAATGGCTTTGGGTATGGTGACTTGGCTTTTAACGGTGAGTGCAGGTGTCATGGTGTCTCCTGATCGCTTGCATTTGTAATACAAAAATAATTGTATTACTTTGGCGGCTTTTCCGCATGAGACCAAGAACCGCACGGGTTGGCAGCCCGGTGCACGTGAATGGCCTTGTGCACCGGCACTTGCCCTCAGCGGTGCCGGGCAACGCCGCGCCAGTGCTACCAAGGGTGCGACGCAATCCATGCTTCCAGGCACATGGATTCACTGCGTTCCCAATGGCGGAGCTTAAAACCGTGAGGGATCGACCCGTTTAAAACGCCACCTGCACCCCCACCTTCAGGCTGCGCCCCGGCAATGGTGCGCGCCCCGGCGCGGTCTGCGTCAGCACCGAAGTCGGTGAATAGGCCAGCACGTCACCCAGGTTGTCGGCACGGGCAAACCACAGCAGCTCGGCAGCCCCGGCACGCTGGCGGTAGGCCAGCGACGCATTGACCAGGGTATAGGCCTGGCTGGGCGTTTGGCCTTCTGGCACTTCGGTCTGTGCGGCCGCGTGGTTGGCGTCCAACCGGGCGCTCCACGGACCGGCTCCCCACAGCAGCGAGGCACCGACGCGCAGTGGGGCCACGCGGGGCAGCGCTGCGCCGGTGCGGGTGTTGATGGCGCGCACCCAGTCGCTGCGCAGCTCCAGGTCCAGCGTCTGGCCGGCATCCAGCAGGCGGAGTTTGCCACTGGCCTCCAGCCCGGTGAAGCGGGCCGGTACCTGGGTGTAGACATACTCGGGCAGTTCCTCGTCACCCCGTACCGCACCGCTTGCCTCCAGCGCCAGGTAGTTGGCAAACTGGTTCACAAAGGCGCTGATGCCAAAGGCATTTGCCCCCTGCTTCCACTTGGCCCCCAGGTCCCAATTGGTGGAGGACTCCAGGGTCGCGTCGCGCAGGCCCACCTCGTAGGCATGCGTGGCCAGGTGCGGTCCATCGGCAAACAGCTCGTAGTCCTTGGGTGCGCGTTCGCTGTAGGCCAGGTTGGAGGTGATGTGCCACTGCGGTGCGGCATTCCACAAGGTGCCCAGGGCCAGGCTGCGCGGGTTGAACGCACGGCTGCCCGGCACAAAGCGCTCTACCAGCGGGTTGCCATCCGACTCGACCTGCACCGATTCCAGCCGCGCACCCAGGCTGAACCGCCCCCACGACAAGGGCAGTTCCTCCAGCGCAAACACCGCCATCTGGCGGGTACGGCTGTGGGGCGCAAAGGCTTCCTCACCATCCGCAGAAAAACGGGTGCTCTCGCCCTGCAAACCGACCACACCCAGCCAGTTGCCCACCGGGGCATGGCGGGCCAGCAGGCGCACGTCGTTGCCACTGTTTCTGAACACGGTGCCGGGTGCGCCGTCTTCATACTCGGTGTGCTGGTAGTCACTGTGCCCGGCCTGTAACTTGATGCTGTGGATCCAGCCACCCAGTTGGCCCACATCCCACTCCAGCGCGGTGCGGTCCGAGCGCATGCCAATGGTGACGCCGTCTTCGGCCACGGTGCCATAGTCGGACCGGTAGCTGCTGGCCGATGCACCCAGGCGGCTGTGGCCCAGGAACACCGCGCCGCCCACGGCACCGCCGCTGCTGCTGGCCGCAGAGTTGCACAAGGCATTGGCCACGGGCGGGGAGCCTTCTTTGGCACAAGTCAGCGCAATCGGCACGGCCACATCCCCGCTGCTTCGGCGAAAGACGTCGGCATGCAGTGCAAAGCGGTCGGTGCCGGCCTCCAGCAGCGCAGCCCCCGAGCGCTCGGTGTTGCCACTGCTGGCGTCCAGACTCAGCTTGCCGGATAGCCCCCCATTTGCGTCGAACTGGCGCTCCTGGGGGATGCGGTTGTCGATGACGTTGACCACGCCCCCCACGGCGCTGCCGCCATACATCAGCGCGCCGGGTCCGCGCAGCACCTCGACGCGCTCCATGGAAATGGGGTCACTGGGCACGGCATGGTCGTTGCTAAGGCCCGAGGCGTCTACGCTGGCACCGCTGTTTTGCAGGATGCGCACGCGGTCACCGTCAAGCCCGCGAATGAGGGGCCGGCTGGCGTTGGGGCCGAAGTAGCTGCTGCTCACGCCGGGCGTGCCGTCCAGTGTCTCGCCCAGCGTGCTGCGCGAGCGCAATAGCAGCGCAGCCCCCGAATAGGCTTCTGCGGGCGCTATTAAATCAGTAGCGCCGTTGGGGTTGCCGGTGATGGTGATCACCGGCAGGGTGTTGCTGACGCGGGGTGTGGACTGGGCATGGACACTGGTTGCGGTGACGGACAACAGCGCCAGAACTGCCAGGGTCAGCGGGTGAATGGAAAACAGGGGGGCGCGCGCGGCACACCGTTCAGAAGAGGGGTTCATGAAAAGTCCGTTGAATCAAAAGAAAAGCACAGGCTCCCGCGCGCCAGCCCGGCAGCGGGAGACCACTTCAAAGCAGGGATTCAGCGAACGGAAGGAGGACCACGCGCCTGGAACTGCGCATGCCAGCGCGCCACGGCCAGTGCGTGGCGGATAACCAGCACCGCAGCAGGCAGGGCCAGTACCGCAGTGGTGGAGGCCAGGCCCGACAGGATGTCAGCGTGGCTGTGCTGGTCAAAGAATTGGCAATCCGCATCGTGCGGGTGTCCCGCAAACAGGCGCTGCAGCAGGTCGGGCGGCTGGCCCGGCTCCTGCGCGGCGCTTTGGGCCACACCGATCCGGGGGGAATGGGATGCATCGCCGTGCACCACGCCGTGCCACAGACCCAGGCTTTGTGCCCACAGCAACGCCAGCACCAGCAGGCACACCATGGCGTGGCGGCCCAAGGGCCGGTGCGGGTTGCTGGGGGGGAGGCAAAAGCGGGACATGAAGGGAGAGTCTAACGGAGCCCCGCCCCGCGCGACAATCACCCCATGCACTCCACCCTTTCCCTGCGGCATTTCCTGCTGGCGCTGGCGGTCGTCGCCGTCTGGGGCACCAACTTCGTCGTCATCAAACTGGCCCTGGGCCACATGCCCCCGTTGCTGTTTGCCACGCTGCGCTTTGCCGTGGCCGTAGTGCCTGCCCTCTTTTTCCTGCCCCGCCCCAGCGTTTCCTGGCGCAACCTGGCGGCCTATGGTCTTTTGATTGGTGTGGGCCAGTTTGGTCTGCTGTTTGTGGCCATGAACGGGCACATTTCACCGGGACTGGCGTCGCTGGTGATCCAGGTGCAAGTGTTCTTCACTATCGGCATGGCCATGCGCCTGTCGGGCGAACGGCTGCAGGCCGTGCAGTGGCTGGCGCTGGCGCTGGCGACCGCTGGCATTGCCACCATCGTGATGCACACCGACGGCAGTACCACGGTGCTGGGCCTGGGCTTGATCCTGCTGGCGGCCATGTCGTGGGCGGGTGGCAACATGGTTTCGCGCAGGGCCGGTCAGGTGAACATGGTGGCCTATGTGGTGTGGTCCAGCGTGTTTGCCGTGCCGCCGCTGCTGGCGCTGACCCTGGCCGTGGAAGGCTGGGATGCGGTGGCCGCAGGGCTGCGACAGGCTGACGCAGGCACCTGGGCCGCCGTGGCCTGGCAGGCCTGGGGCAACTCCCTGTTTGGTTACGCCGCCTGGGGCTGGCTGCTGGCGCGCTACCCCGCAGCCACCATCACACCCATGGCACTGCTGGTGCCGCTGTTTGGCATGGGGGGCTCGGCGTTGTGGCTGGGCGAAGGTCTGCCCGGCTGGAAACTCACGGCGGCTGCGCTGGTGATGGGCGGCCTGGCGCTGAATCTGCTGTGGCCGCATGTGCGGGCACGCTGGCAGGCGCTAAGCCACAAAGGGCATTGACGGGTACGGTGCCGCGTGGGACACACCTTTAACGCCCCGGTTCCCCCCCGCGCAACCACTCCAGCACCTGTTCGGCCGCCACATCCGGCGTGTCGAGGTGGCCCGCAGTGACCACCAGGTATTTGCTGTGCGGGTGCGCGGGGGCCTTGCGAAAGGCATAGTCCTCACCGAGCGCGTACATGCGATCTGCCGTGCCAACCACCCATAAAAATGGCACTGGCTTTTTGAAGGCGGCGGCGCTGCCGGGCATGTGCCCCAGCCCGGCCGGATCGAAGTAGCTCCACAGTACCTCGGCCGTCATGCGGATGCTGCTGCGTTGCCCCTGGTTCAAGTCTTCCATGGAGAGCGTCTCACCTCCCTGGCCCGCCTGCACCAGCGCGCGCGCCTTGTCCACCGCGTCCTTGCCGATGCCTCTTTCGTACATCAGCGCCGGTACGTGGCCCGGTGCCAGCACCACAACGGCGTCCGCATCACCCACGTGGGCCATATAGGCCATGGCGGCATTGCCTCCAAAACTGTGTCCCATGACGGCCACCCGCCGATAGCCCTGGGCACGAAACGCTTGCACGTGGACTGCGGCTTCCTGCAGGGCCTTGGGGTACGTTGCGTCGTAGCCGCGCCGTTTGGACCAGGGCATTTCAATGGACTTGACGGTGCAGTGCGGCTCCAGTCGGCGTCCAAAATGCCCAATGTAGTGCGGATCGCCCCACTTGCCGTGCATCAACACCACCGCGCACGCCTGGGTCCCCTCCTGGGCATGGGCATTTGAAGTGGCCATGCTGGCACACACCGCACACAGCAGTACCGCTGCCCAGTGAGTCCAGACACGCGCCAGGGAATGGGACTTGGTCATATCTGCACCTCTCCTTTCAATGGACATTGCTACAGCATTCGCCCTTTACTTGACCGGTGTGGCCTCACTGATCCGGTAATACAGCCCATACGGATCATCCTTCAGCACGGCGAACACCCCCTCCACCACCACCGGTTCCAGGGTGTATTTCACCGCCGTCTTGGTCTTGACCTCGACCATGCTCTCGGGTCCGCCGGGCACGCAGAACGAACAGCTCAGCGGCACCGAACTGAGCAAAAAGTGTTTCTGCTTTTCGCCCGGCTCCAGCGGCATCATAAAGCCCTGCACGCGCTGGCTTTTCTGGTGGAGGGCCAGCACCGGCGCGGGAAACACCGGCAGGATGCGGTTCTTTTCGACCTTGGTCTTCACGTCGGTCAGCACCGACCAGGGCACCACGTCGCTGCGGTCTTGCAGTGGGGCAAACGGGCTGTTGGGGCTGTGCACGCCGGCTCCCGTGCCGGCCACCGGCGCGCTGGCTCCGGCGATGGGTGGGCTCAGCTGCGCCTGGACTCCGAAGGGAAGGGCCAGGCAGGCGGCAGCCAGCAGCGCGCGACGGGCTGCGGTGGCGGCCCGGCGGGGTTGGAGGGTGGAAAGGAGTGGCATATCAGTGTTCGTGCTTCATGCCGCAGAACTTGCCAATCGCCAGCCCCTTGCAGGCCGCCTGCAAATCCTTGTTGCACACGTCTTCTTTTTTACCGGACTCCAGGCACTTGGCGGCAGCCTCGTGGGCGGCGGCAATGGCACGGTGGCGGGCGATATCGTCCTTGGTCTCTTTGTCACCATGGCCCTCGGCCGCTATACAAACGGTAGCACCACAGACAATAGATACGAGGGCTAGAAGCAGTTTTTTCATATATTTCCCAAAAGTTGCATGGAGGGATGGAGTTAGCGGCCTTGTAAAAGTTCCAGTACGCTGAGGCGGTAGGCCCCCAGCGCGGGCAGCAGCGCCGCCCCCAGCGACACGCCCAGCGCCAGCGCGGGCACCACGGCCAGCGCGGGGGGCCAGACCATGCCGCCGATCAGCAGGGTTGAATCGAGTTGCAGGAACCAGCCCAGCGCGGCGGCACAGCCCTGGCCCAGCAGCAAACCCAGCACCGCGGCCAGCAGGCCCAGCCAGACGGCCTCGCACAGCAGCAAAGCCGCCACCTTGGCCGGTGGCGCGCCCAGCATGCGCAACAGCGCCAGGTCGCCCCGGCGCTCGCGCACGGCGCTCCACAGGGCGATGAACACGCTCAAGGCAGCGGTGAGCAACAGCACACCGGCAAAGGCGCGCAGCACGTCGGTGCCCAGGCCCAGCATATTGAGCAGGCGGGTGATTTCCAGCGCCGGTGCGGCAGCTTGCATTTCGGTACTGGTGTTGACAAAGCGGGGGAAACTGAGCGCCGCCATGGGCGTTTTGTAGCGCACCAGGGCCATGGTGACCTCGCGCTCGGCTTCCATGGCCTTGCGGTCGTCGTCGTCCAGGGCGGTGGCGTCTTCGTGCACCTGCCAGACCGAGGCGGAGTCGGTCAGGATCAGGCGGTCCAGCACGCTGCCGCTGGGTGCCAGAATGCCGACCACGGTGTAGCTGCTGTCGCCATGCGCGTGGCCACCCGCGCCCAGGCCGTGGCTGCCGGCAAAGGTCTGGCCCAGGCCCGCGCCCAGCCGGGCGGCGGCGGTGGAACCCAGCACCACCTGCATGGGCTGGTCCCACAAGCGACCCTGCGCCAGTGCGGCCTGGTACAGGCCCAGGTAGGCATGCGAGGTGCCCACGATGCGGTAGCTGCGGAAGTTGTCGCCCAGACTGATGGGAATGACGCTGGCCACCATGGGGTGCTTCTCCAGCGCCTGCACCGCCTGCAAAGGCACATTGCCCGGAGGCACGTCGATGTGCAGCACGCCGCTCAGAATCAGCTGCATGGGGCTGCCCTTGGCACCCACCACCACGTCAATGCCCGCCAGATCCCGCTCAAAGGCCTTGGTGAGCTGGTGGCCCACCAGCAGCAAGAAGGTGATGGACGCCAGCCCCAGGCTCAGCAGCAGCACATTGAGCGCCGCGCCCAATGGGCGGGACCACAGATAGTGCCAGGCGAACGCCAGAGTCTTCATGCTATATTTTTCATAGCTAACTATTCAATAAATACGCGGGCTGATAGCCATTTTCACCACTAAAACCCGGCGGAATCAGCCTCGCCACCCGGGCATCGTGGGTGGCGATCACCAGCGTGGCCCCCAGTTGCCGGGCCGTGGCGAGCAACAAACCCACGGCAACGGCAGCGGCGGCATCGTCCAGGCTGGCCGTGGGCTCGTCGGCCAGAATCACGCGGGGTTGCAGCAGCACGGCGCGCGCCAAGGCCACGCGCTGTGCCTGCCCGCCCGAGAGCTGGCCCGGTTTGCGCGGGGCCAGGTCCTGCACACCCAGCGCGTGCAGCGCTGCCTGGATGCGACCGGGATCTTCCGGCTGGCCAGCGGCCCACTGTGCCATGGCCAGATTCTGGTAGACACTCAGGGCGGTGCTCAAATGCAATTTTTGGGGCAAAAAGCCGATAGCCCTCGCCCGCCATGCATCTGCCGCTACGGATTTCAGAGTGTCCAGGGGCTGGTCGGCCACCGTGAGTGCGCCCGCTGTGGGTGCCACCAGCGCCGCCACCAGCGCCAGCCAGGTGGATTTGCCGCAGCCCGAGGGGCCGCTGAGCAGCAGCACGCGGCCTTGGGAGACGTCCACATCGGGAAACACCAGGCGGGTCCCCTGCGGATACTGGTAAACAAGGTCGCGACTCTGGATCATGCGGGTTGCGCGGAGTTGAGCCGCTCCAGCTTGCACCACATGTGCACCTTGGCCACCAAGGTATCGCCCACGGCCACGGCGTCCGGCTCCACGCCATAGGTTTCAAAGCCGCACGATGCATACAAGGACTCGGCCCGGCCATTGCCCGCCGTCACGGTGAGCAGAATCTGGCGCAGCCCGCTCTGAAGACGCGCGTGGTCCAGCGCCGCGTCCACCAGCTGACGCCCCAGCCCCCGCCCGCGCTGGGCGTCGTGCACAAACATGCCAAACAAGGTCGCCTTGTGGCGTGCCTTCTCGCGTGTCTCGCGCGCCAGGCCGACCGCACCGACCAATGTGCCATCGGCAAAGGCACCCAACACCACCTCCGGGCCGCCCGGATCCGTGCGCAGGCGCTGCTCCCACCAACTCAAGGGCAGGGAGGCGCGCTCCGCCACGCTGGAGGTGAAAGCGTCCGGGTGTGTCTGGTACGCCAGCAGCATCAGGGCGCGGTACTCGGCCGCATGCTTTGGCTCCAGACGTGCTGTCTCGTAAACGACCACCGTGCGCGCTCCCACTGAATATCGGTTGGGTCCCATCGTACCCGCAGCCCACGCGCGCCCGCGCGAATCGGGCTTGCGCCCCGGTAAAATCGGGGGTTCTGACCGAAACAACCCCACCATGACCGACACCGCCTCCCCCACTCCCGCCACACCCATCCAGCCCGGCCTGCAGTCGCTCTCCAAATCCTTCGAGCCCGCCGCGCTGGAGGCCCATTGGGGCCCCGAATGGGAAAAGCGCGGATATGGGGTAGCAGGCTTTCGCGGCACGCAGATACCCCAGTCCGGACAACCCGCCTTCTGCATTCAATTGCCCCCCCCCAATGTGACGGGCACCCTGCACATGGGCCA
>CAZDDK010000054.1:0-16027 GCA_964504185.1 uncultured Rhodoferax sp.
GCAAAGACGGCATCAGTCACAACGAGATTGAGGATGCCAAGCCGGAACACATCACCGCGGGGTGCAATGTGTTGTTGCATGCGATGCTGGAAAGGGCGGGGGTGGTGTGAGGCTGCCTACTTCGATGGTCTACGCAAGCACATCAACACCAAGAAATCCAAGTGAAGTCCAAAGCGCCGGCCCAGCGCACGCTGGCACTGGGTTTTGTGGATGCACTGGAGCGTGCCTATGCCCACATCAGCAAACACCCCAGAACCGGTTCACCGCGCTATGCGCACGAGCTGGTTATTCCTGATTTGCGCTCCTGGCCGTTGAGCAAGTACCCCTATCTCGTTTTCTATGTGGAACATGCCGACCCCATCGACGTATGGCGCGTATTGCACATGAAGGGCGACATTTCTGCCTGGATGGCCGACGACGCAGCAGACCGCTAAGTGGGAGCAACCGTGGCAAACACCAGTCGCCCCACTTGCCCTTACTGTCTACGCCCCCAATCCACCTGCATCTGCGGCTTCGTCACGCCCACACCGCCCGCCTGCGAGGTGCTGATCCTGCAGCATCCGCTGGAAGAACACCACGCCAAGAACAGCGCGCGCCTGCTGCACCTGAGCCTGCCCGGCAGTCGCCTGGTGGTGGGCGAGGCGTTTGACGACGCGGCATTGCAAGCGCTGATGCCTGAGCTGCGCTACACCATGTTGCTGTACCCGCCCACGGACTATGCGGACCACGCGGCACCCGCACCGCTGGACGCGACACAGCTCGCCAATCTGCACCAACTCAGGCTGGTGGTGCTGGACGCGACCTGGCGCAAGAGCCGCAAGATGCTGCATCGGAGCCCGGCGCTGCAGCGCCTGCCGCGCCTTGCACTGAATGAAGTTCCGCAGGGCCGCTACGCGATCCGCAAGGCGCACAAGCCAGGGCAGCTATCCACGCTGGAAGCCACCTGCGCGGCGCTGGCACAGTTGGATGGGAATGCGGCGCGCTGGCAGCCGCTGTTGAATGCGTTGGACCGGTTTGTGGCACAGCAACAAACCTTTGCGCAATCAAATCAGGCTCTAGCCCGCGTAAAACCTCGTTAAAATGCTATTGTTTTAGTAGCATCTATCGTTTCAAGCGTTCTCCGCCAGCGCCAGTTCGGCCAGGCGCACAGCGCCGTCCAGGCTGCGGGCACCGCCAATGAACAGGTTCAGGTGGCAGAACACGCTGTCTGGCACGCCGGTCACGGCGGCCAGTTCCTGGTCGCGCAGGCCGGACCAGTGCTTGGGCAAATCGCGGCGCGCGGTGAAGGAGCCCGTCTCCACCGGCACAGTCTTCACCTGGTATTGGTTGCCATCCGAGTCGGGGTAGACCACGAACAACACGTCGGGCATTTCATCCACCACCACGCGCGTCCACGGCATACCGCCTTCCTGCAGGTACAGCACACGCCCACCCAAGAGGCGCGGTGCCTGGCGCACGGTTTCGACCGAGCGGATCTGCGCCAGCTTCTTGCTGATGGCGTGGTCCAGAAACTTGCGGGTGATGGCAATGGCCTCGCGAAAACGCGCTTCCTGCAGCCGGGCCTTGGTGTCACCGTCCAGGCCCTGCTCTTCCATCCAGTGCGTATTCAGTTGCGACAACAGCGAACTCAAGCCGAAGAGGCCGGGCGACACGTCGCCCTGGCCCGTGTCCACGATGTCGAGGTATTGCACCAGCGAGTGGTCGATGGAGCGCACCACGTCCTGCACGGCGTGCGCATCCAGGCTGTGGCCGTTCGAGGCGGCCCAGGCCTGCACGTAGGCTGCACCAAAGGCGGACCACACCAAACCCGCGCTGGCGTAGCCAACACCGGGCACGCTCTGGCCGTCCACCTGGCGCACCGAGCGTGCGCCGTCAAAACCGCGCTGGTGGTGATCGAAACGGCCCGCAGCGGCATCCCAGATGCCGCCAACGTCCACCACATAATCGGCCGCCTCGATCAGCGCCTGGTCGCGCGTGCGCACCAGGGTGTGCGATGGGAAGACCCCCATCAGGACGCCGACTCCGAAAACGTCGTCGGCGTGGAAGCTGCCATGGTGGGTGGCAATGGTGGTGGCGGGCATGTTCATAGCCGTATTTTAGAAACACCACAGAGATTTCAAGGGCTGGAGCGGACTTTGTAAAAGAGTGTTCCAACCGTCGCCATCGCCAAGCCATGGGCAGAGAATGGTCCGCACCATTGGGCACTCAAACGACTCACTCCGAGATGGCAACCCTCCTCGCCTGCATTGCTATGGTCCTGGGGCTGGCTACGCTGGTCCTGGCGGTTTTGCTGCGCCGCGCGCGGGCCGACAAGAAGCAGCTGCAGCGCTACATGGCCAAGCTGCAGGGTGCAAAGCAGTCGCTGAAGAAGCACGCATTCTTTGACCCCCTGACCGGACTTCCCAACCGCCTGTTGCTAGTGGACCGCTTCCAGCTGGCCCTGCAACACGCCAAGCGCAACCAGCAACAATTCGCCGTGCTGATGGTGGACCTGAACAAGTTCAAGGCCATCAACGACACGTTTGGCCACGCCGCCGGTGACACGGTTCTTGTCACGGTGGCACAACGGCTGGTGTCGGTTGTGCGGGCATCGGACACGGTGGCCCGCCTGGGCGGCGACGAGTTTGTGCTCATCATCCACAGCGTGTCCGAACGCAAACCGGTGCTGGCCCTGGGGCGCAAGCTGATGGACTTGTTGGCGCAACCAGTGACGCTGGAAACGGGCACCGTCGTCAGCCTGGGCGGCAGCATCGGTTTTGCGTGGTACCCCTCCGATGGCGACAACCTCAAAGACATTCTGGAGGTGGCCGACCAGGCCATGTATTTTTGCAAGACGTCGGGGCTGATGCCCCTGTGAATCGCCCGGAATGCCCCAACGGCCCACGCACGCCCGGCGCAATAGCCGCCCCAGCGGTTGAACCGTCTCAGCGCACCGCAGGTGACGCAAACACGGCCCGTGCATCCAGCGCCCGCTGCCGGGCGCTGCAGCCCTCGATATGGTCATTCACCAGGCCCACGGCCTGCATGAAGGCATACACAGTGGTAGGGCCGACAAAGCTCCAGCCGCGCTTGCGCAGGTCTTTGGACAGGGCGATGGACTCCGGCGACGTGGTCATGCCGCTCAGGCTCTGGTGGGTGATGCGCTCGGGCCGGGTACCCACCGGGGGTTCAAAGCGCCAGAAGTAGGCCGCGAGCGACCCGAACTCTGCCCGCAGTTCCTGGGCGCGCTGCGCGTTGTGGATGGTGGAGGCAATCTTGCCCCGGTGGCGCACGATGCCGGCGTCCAGCACCAGGCGTTTGGTGTCAGCCTCATCGAATGTGGCCACCTGGTCCATATCAAAGTGGGCAAAGGCCTGGCGAAAGGCTTCGCGCTTGTTCAGGATGGTCAGCCAGCTCAGGCCCGCCTGAAACCCCTCCAGACAGATTTTTTCGAACAGACGCCGGTCTTCGGCCACCGGAACACCCCACTCATGGTCGTGGTAGTGCTGGTAGGCCGGCGTGGCACGGCACCACACGCAGCGGGTGACCTGCTGGTCATCGGTAAAGATGCCGGTCGGTACAAGGGTGTCATCTGGCATAGGGCTCCCAATAGCTGTTTATTTTCACAGCATATTACCAGCACACTCAGTGCACCAAGAGGGCGTTGGCCACCCTGTGCACACTGCGGCTCAAGCGCTCCAGTTCCGGCAGGGGCAGCTTGGCCGCCTGCCAGTAGAGGGGCACGTCCAGCGGGCGGTCAGCGACCAGTTCCACCAGACGCCCGGTCCGCACATGCTCGCCCACCAAGTGCAGCGGGTTCATGCCCCAGCCGATGCCGACCAGCGCGCCCTCGACAAAGGCCTGGGTCGAAGGCAATCGGTGCGCCGGCAGCATGACGTCCTTGCGCAAAAGGCGGCGCACCCACTGCTCTTGCAGCCGGTCGTTGCGGTCAAACACCAGGCTGGGCGCACGGGCCAGCGCCTCTGCCGTCACGCCCGAGGCAAACCAGCGCGCCATGAACCCCGGCGAAGCGGTGGCGCAGTAGCGCAGCGCACCCAGCTTGCGGCTGCGGCAGCCCTGCACCGGGCGCGCCAGCGAGGTGACGGCCGCCAGCACGTGGCCGCGCCTGAGCCAGTCGCTGGTCTTGTCCTGGTCGTCCACCGACAAGTCGATCAACGGGCCGTCCTCGCGGCAGAAGTCGTGCAGGGCGGTGGGGAACCAGGTGCCCAGGCTGTCGGCGTTGATGGCGACACGGATGGTGGCATGCGTGGCCGCAGTCTGCTGTGGCTGCAACTCCGGCATCTCGCGCAGCAACCCGTCTTCCAGCATGGCCACGGTTTGTGCGTGGCGGCACAGGCGGGCACCGGCCTCGGTGGGCAGGCAGGGCTGGCCGCGCACCACCAGCACCGTGCCGACCCGCTCTTCGATCAGGCGGATGCGCTGGGAAACCGCAGACGGTGTGATGTGCAACACGCGGGCGGCGCGCTCGAAGCTGCCTTCGCGCACGACGGCAGCCACCGTGGCCAGCAGGGATGTCTCAATCATGTGCCCTCCAAGTGAATGTGGCTTCATTCAGATTAGCAGATTTCATGTCGATGGCCCGCAGACAGCACCGATACTGCCGGACATGGAAACGCCCCCCCTCTTCACCGCCTTTGCCACCGGGTTCACACTGAGTCTGTCCCTGATCATGGCCATTGGTGCGCAAAACACCTTTGTACTGCATCAGGGCTTGCGGCGCGAACACGTGGCTGTGGTGGTGCTGGCCTGCACGCTGTTGGACGTCGTCCTGATGACGGTGGGCGTGAGCGGTCTGGCTGTCATGCTGGGTGAAGCGCCCCGCCTGCGCGACGCGCTGGGCCTGCTGGGTGCCCTGGCGCTGGCGGTCTATGGCCTGATGGCGTTGAAGCGGGCTTTTTCCCCTCATGCCCTGCGCGCGGCGGCAGACGGCACACCGGCTTCGGCGACCAGAGTGCTGGCCCAGGTCCTGTCCATCAGTCTGCTCAACCCCCATGTTTACCTGGACACGGTGGTGCTGGTAGGGGCTGTGGGTGCCAAGCAGGCCGCCGGTCTGCAGCCCATCTTCCTGCTGGGTGCCAGCGTGGGCAGTGCGGCCTGGTTTGCCGCCCTGGGCTATGGCGCACGGCTGCTGACCCCACTGTTTGCGCGCCCTGCGGCCTGGCGGATACTGGACGGACTGGTGGCCGTCATGATGGGGACAATCGCCTACGGACTAGCCCGCGAAAGCCTGCACTTCTAAAAATAGGAAACACCGTGTACCTGCCACCACACTTTGCCCAAACGCAGCCCGAAACACTGCACCACTTGATCACCGAGAACCCGCTGGGTGCGCTGGTGGTGTCGGGGCCGGATGGACTGGACGCCAACCACATTCCGTTTGAGCTGGACTGCCAGACCGGCACCCACGGCACCCTGCGCGCCCACGTGGCCCGCGCCAACCCGGTGTGGCAGCAGGTGCAAAATGGAGCGCCGGTGCTGGTGATCTTTCAGGCCGAACAGGGCTACATCTCGCCCAACTGGTATCCCAGCAAGCACGAGACGCACCGGCAGGTGCCCACCTGGAACTACCGCGTGGTGCATGTGCACGGCAGCATCCAGATCCGGGACGAGGAAAAGTATGTCCGTGGTGTGATTGGCCGCCTCACGCGCGAACATGAGCGCCGCACGTGCGATGCCAACCCCTGGAAGATGTCGGACTCCGAACCGGCCTATATCGACGGGCTGGTCCACTCCATTGTGGGTATCGAGATTGCCATCACCCGCATCACCGGCAAGTTCAAACTCAGCCAGAACAAGGAGGCGCGTGACCAGCAGGGTGCCATTGACGCGCTGCGCGTCCATGGCAACCCGGCGTTGTCGGATGCCATGACTGAGTCGCTGCGCACAGCGCTGGAGCCGCACCCGCAGAAGACCTAGCCCTGCCGTGAGTCCCGGTAGCGTTGGTGCAGGATCTTGACCCGTTGCACGTAAACCTGTGTCTCGGCATAGGGTGGCACACCGGCGTATTTTTGGACTGCCTCGGGCCCGGCGTTGTAGGCAGCGGCGGCCAGGGTCACGTCATTGCGAAATCGCGCCAGCAGTCCCGCCAGGTACCGCGCCCCACCACGGATGTTGTGTGCCGGATTCGTCGCGTCCTGCACGCCCAGCATGCGCGCAGTGCCGGGCATCAGCTGCATCAATCCCGTAGCCCCCTTTTGCGAGCGCGCGCGCGGGTTGAAGCCGGATTCGGCGTGAATGACCGCTCGCACCAGGGCCGGGTCCACGTCAAATTGGCGTGCCGCCCCTGCAATTTCGTCACCAAACGCGTCCACGTGCAGCTTGGTGGCATTCCAGTCGATATTGGACGTGACGTTGCAGGCGTAGCACGAAGGGCGGTAGACGATGTAGCCCCCCTTGGCGGGTGGCACGTCTGAAAAAGACGGGGTGCCACCCTGCAGGTACTTGTAGATGCGGGTGCCGCCGCCCTCGGGCGCAGCCTGCGCGCCGGGGCACAGCAGGCACAGTGCCAGAAACCCCAGCACGACCGTCCAGTCCGCGCCAGCAGGGGTGAATCGCCAGCGCGGGGTTCCCAGTGGCGGCAGGGTGGTAGATGCGGGTATGACGAGGGCGCTCATGCGAATTGGTTCGGCAGACTGGAGACGGCGATCTGGTTGCGCCCACCCGCCTTGGCCTGGTACAGCGCCTGGTCCGCCGCACGGATGAGGTCGTGCAAGGCGGTGCCCGGTTGCCACTGGGCAATGCCGCCAGACACCCGCACCGCAAGTTCACGGCCGTCCGGCAGGTGCAACGGGCTGCAGGCGATGCTCTCGCGCAGACGGTCCGCCGTCAACTGGCCCTGCAGCATCTCGGTGCCGGGCATCAGGACAATGATTTCTTCCCCACCGTAGCGGGCGCACAGGTCGGTGGAACGCAGGTTGCGCCGCAGCAGGCCGCCCATATGGCGCAGCACCTCGTCGCCGCAGCTGTGGCCATACTCGTCGTTGACCTTCTTGAAGTGGTCAATGTCCACCATCAGCAGCGAGGCATGCTGGCCCGTGCGCTCACACAGCTCCAGCTGCTTGGGAAACACCTCTTCAAACCAGGCGCGGTTGTGCAGGCCGGTCAGCGTATCGGTCTCGGCCTTGTTGCGGTACTGGCGCTGCAGCTCCAGGCTGCCCAGCAGCACCACGTTGTTTTCACGGATGCGGTGCGCCAGCACGTGCAGCAGGTTCAAGGCCATGGCTTGCTGCAGAGCCATCATGCGCCACAGCACGGGCTTGGTGATGCTCAGGAGTTGGGTGTGGACGGCTGCGACCACATAGGCCGACGGCGCGCTGGCGTCGATGATGGAGAGCTCGCCCACGCAGTCCCCAACGCCCAGGCGTACCAGCGGGTTGCTGATTTTGGGCTCCAGGCACACCAGCAGCTCGCCCTGCAGCACGATGTAGATGTGGGTATTGAGGTGTTTGGGGTCCAGCAGCACCTGCCCCGCATCAATGGACAGCGCGCAGCTTTCCCGCAACTCCGCGTCCAGACTCGCCAGGTCAACGCCCTGGAACAGCCGGGAATGGGCAAGCAAGGTCGGGACAAGGTCTGCGCGGATTTCTGCGGCTTTCATGGCTCAGATCCTGGTGGTGGATAACACTGCACCGGATTGTGCGCCATGCCACGCGGCCCTACGCCGGAATTTTGCCCCGCAGCCACGTGCCCCCGCCACTCACCAGCACAATGCCCACCAGCACCGGCACCGCCCCGGCCAGAAAACTGGCCTCAATCGGCTCGTGCAGCAGCCATGCACCAAAGACCATGCCGAACAGCGGCGTCATGAACGAGAACACCCCCAGGCGCGAAGCCAGGTAGTGGCGCAGCAGCCAGAACCAGACCAGAAAGCTTGCAAACGACACCACCAACGAATGAAACAACAGGCTGGCCCAGACCTCGGGCGTAGGGTTGAACCGTGCCTGGCCCGTCGCCAAAGCGGCGGCCAGCAGCAACACACAGGCAGCCACCAGCTGGTACAGCAGGGTTTGCGTAGCCGGTGCGCGCGCCAGTTGGGTGGTGCGCACCACCAGCGTGGTCGCCCCCCAGGACATGCCGGCCAAGAGACCCAGACAATCCCCCCACAGCATATTGCCCGACGCCGCAACCGGTGCGTGGCTGCGGCCAAAGAAGGCCAGCGCCAGCCCACCAAATGCCAGCGCAATGCCCAACCACTGCACCGCGTCCAGACGTTCGGACGCCAGCCTCCAGTGCAGGCCCAGTGCGGCAAAAATGGGTGCGGTGTAAAGAAACACCACCATGTGCGAAGCGCTGGTGTGGCGCAGCCCCTCGCCCACCAGCAAGAATTCCAGGCCAAACAGCACGCCCACCACCACGCCGGGTCCCAGGGTGCCGTCGCTCAGGCGCATGCGCTCGCCGCGCAACACCATGACCAGCCCCACCAGCAGCGCCGCCACGCCGGAGCGCAGCGCGATCTGCATGATGGGCGCAATGTCGTTTGCCGTAGCCTTGAGCACCACCTGCTGCAGACCCCACACCAGGCACAGCACCAGCATCAACGCGATGGCGGAGGAGTCAAGGGCTTTGCGGGTGTCCATGCAGGTCGGTCCAGAGGTGGTTGGGAGATGGTGGATTATTCAATTGACTGCTTTCATTGATATAGTGAATAGCAGACAAGCCATGCGGCGCAGCCGCCAATCCATGCCCATCCTGCAGCCCAAGCTCGAAATCCCGCTGACGGCCCGCGAACTGCCGTTGCCCATCATGTTCCGCAGCGCCCATGTGCCTGCCGATGGCCTTTACCCGCAGCACCAGCACGCCTGGGGCGAGTTTGTGTATTCCTTCAGCGGCGTCATGGAAGTGAAGGTGGCAGAGCACCACTACCTGGCGCCACCACAATACGGCATCTGGCTGCCGCCCGACATCGAACACGTGGGGCTGAACCGGTATGCGGCCCACCACTGCTCGCTGTATCTGGCCCCGCCGGTGTGCGCCGCCATGCCGCCCGCGCCCTGCGCCCTGACGGTAAATCCCCTGGTGCGCGCCCTGCTGGAGCATTTGCAGCAACATGATGCACAACAGCCCGGCACTGCGGCCGACGCGCGGCTGTTGCAGGTGCTGGTGGACCAGTTGCATCTGGCCCCGCGCGCGGGCAGCTACCTGCCCACCTCGGACGACCCGCAGCTGGGTGCGGTGTTGCAACTGCTGGAAGGCAACCCGGGCGACAACCGCTCCCTGCCCGAACTGGCCCATGCCGCCCACACCACCGAGCGCACCCTGATGCGCCGGGCCCAGCGCGACCTGGGCATGTCGCTGGCCGAGTGGCGCCAGCGCCTGCGCGTGGTCCGGGCCATGGCGCTGCTGGAGTCGGGCCAGACGGTGGAGACGATTGCGCTGGACCTGGGCTACGGCAGCGCCTCCAGCTTCATCGCCATGTTCAAGCGCGTGGTGGGCTCTACCCCGGACGAGTACCGCCGGGCAATGGCTGGGCTTCGGGTGGCACCATTATTGCAAGAGAAATAGACCTCTGGCCCGCGTGATATATGACATATTTGCTATATATAACATAGCATTCAGCAAACACACCATAATTGAAAACCCTCCTGAGATTGAAGCGCGCCAGTAACTGTTATGTGTCACGACCAAATCATGTGCGTCGGACTTGCCAAGCTTGTACATGGGATGACCACATTCAATTGCAGGTAGAGCCTCTCATTCGAGCCAGCGGCTGCGGCTCCGCCCGGCCACTGCTGCTGATAGCCATACTGAGATATTCAGTGTGAATGCCGTGACAGTCGGTTGGTACAGGGCCACCGTGCTGAACGAAGACAGAAGCCGCGAGCCCCGATGGTACGGCGGTTATATCGGGGCCACAAGGCGCAGGTGCGTGCACACGGCCGCGCCGTGTGCGTCCAATTACGCGTTGCCCGCCCAGGCCTGCGCCAACGCAAACACCGAGTTGGGTGTGCCCGGGCGCGCCACCGGCGGGCGTGGCTTTTGGAACACCCCTTTTTGCACGGGCTTGCGCTCCTGCACTTCAAAACCCTTGGCTTTCTGCTCCAGCGCCAGGCTCTGCAGGGTGACGGTCTTCAAATAGGCCACCACCGTGGATTGCAGTGCGTCCCACAGGTCTTGCGTCATCTCCTGGGCGCTGGCGGATGTTTCGCGCTGCGCCTCCTTGGGGCGTGCATCGCTGCCGTCCTCGATGGCACCAATGATGTCGGCCACCGTGATGGACTCCGCATTGCGCGCCAGGGTGTAGCCGCCACCGGGTCCTCGCGTGCTTTCGACCAGGCCGTGCTGGCGCAGCTTGGCAAACATCTGCTCCAGGTACGACATCGAAATGCGGTGGCGCAGGGCCAGGTCCTGAAGCGGAACGGGCGTGCTGGTCTGGCGCAGGGCCAGGTCAATCATGGCGGTAATGGCAAAACGGCCTCGGGTACTCAGTCGCATAGAGATCACTCCTTCCAGCACAAACCAGGCTGGTAAAGCGTGAATGTAGGTGGTTAAATGCTTCGCGTAAATTCGAATTTTTTACAATTTCACTTCGATTTGTACGAACCATTGAGCAATTCATGAACTTCAAGCATCTTCACTACTTCTGGGTCACCGCCAAGGCGGGCGGCATCATGCGGGCTGGCGAGCAGCTGCACACCACGCCGCAAACCCTGTCGGGGCAGATCAAGCTGCTGGAAGACTGGCTGGGCCGCAGGCTGTTTCGCAAAAGCGGGCGCAACCTGGAACTCACCGAAGACGGCCACCTGGCGTTGGGCTATGCCGACCAGATCTTTGCTCTGGGTGCCGAGCTGGAAAGTGCGGTGCGCAAGGCCCACGGGGGCCAGCGCGTACTGGACTTCAAGGTGGGCGTGGCCGACTCGGTGACCAAATCCATTGCCTACCGGCTGCTGGAGCCGGCGCTTTCGGTGGCCGAGCCCGTGCGCATGGTGTGCAGCGAGGGGAAGTTTCCCGATCTGCTGGCGCAATTGGCTTTGAACCGGCTGGACCTGGTGATTGCGGATGAGCCCATGTCCAAGCGCATCAACGTCAAGGCGTTCAACCATCCGCTGGGGCGCACCGCCATGGGCTTCTTCTGTGCCCCCGAGCTCAAGGCCCGACTCAAGGGCCCGTTTCCGCAGTGTCTCAACGACTTTCCCATGCTGATTCCGGGTGCGCAGGCCTCGGTTCGCCAGCAACTGGAGGGCTGGCTGACCCGCCACCAGATTCACCCGCGCATCATTGGCGAATTTGACGATGGTGCCCTGATGAGCGCCTTTGGCCGCGAGGGACGCGGCGCGTTCATGGCCCCCATGGTGATGGAGCACGATACGGTGGCGCAGTTCGGCGTGGAAGCCATAGGCCGCACCGACGAGCTGGTGGACGAGTTCTACGCGGTGTCGGTGGAGCGGCGCATCACGCATCCCTGCGTGGTGGCAATTACCAGCGCGGCGCGGGGCCAGCTGTTTGGATAGCCCACTCGCGCCGTTTACCCGTAGTAGGCCTCGACCTTGCCCTTGAGCTTGATCAGCAGGGGCTTGCCCTTGCGGTCCAGTGTCTTGCCTGCCGGGACCTTGACCCAGCCTTCGCTGATGCAGTACTCCTCCACATCGGTGCGTTCCTTGCCATTCAAGCGGATACCGATGTCGTATTCGAACACGGCTGCCACATGGTGGGGGCTGCGCGGGTCGGCAGACAAATGGTCGGGCAATTCGGGGCGTTGTGTGGTGTCGTTCATGGGGCGTGATGGTAAAGCATGGTTGTGGGGTCATTGCCACGCAGGGCACAATGCGCGCATGAACCTGATCCTTGACCTGGTGGCCGGCATTCTGCACGGTGTGGCCAAAGTGGCCCTGATTGCTCTGACCGGCGTGTTTTTGCTGGCCGTGCTGTGCGCCGGGCTGGTGTTCGTTCTTTTTACTGCTGTGCGCTACCTGCTCACAGGCCGCAGCCCAGCCGTGATCACCACCTTCGCCCGCTTCAACCAGGCCGCCCAACAGTTCCGCCCGGGCCAACGACCGGCGCAGGGTGCCTACCCGGATAACGGCGATGTGGTGGACGTGCAGGCGCACGAAGTGCGCCCGGCAAACCCGGTGCTGGGCACCTCTGCGTCCGCCAAGTCTGCCGACTGAGCGCGGGCTGCGCCGGGGTTAGTCGTAGGTGGCGACCGGTTCGGGCAGTTCATCGTCCAGGTAGAGCTCGTATTCGTCCCACGCGCCTTCGCCGATGTGCTCGTCACACAATTCGGCAATTTCGTCGAATGTGGTGAACTCCACGCAGAACATGACCGTGTTGAAGACCTGGCGGTAGGTTCGCCCGGTGGCATCTTCGAGTTCACCTTGCGGGTCATCCACGTGCTTGCAGCAATGCACCCACACGTAGTGGCCTTCCAGCTGGTCTTCGGCGTCCAGAACGCGCAGGGCGAAATCCTCATCGTCGGAACTGGGCCATGTCTTGTTCAGCCGATAGGTGTTGCCGGCCCGGGGGTGGGCCGGGTCCAGCTCCAAATCGATGGTTTGCCAGTCAGGGGAAATCTGGTCCGCCACTTCGGCCAGCTCCTGTTGGGTGATGTCACCCTCCCAGTGGACGTCGGTGATGTGGCGGGACTTGCCGAATTCGCCCTCCCACAGGCTGGCCTTGTGCTTCATGGCTTCTGGGTGCATGGAAAATCTCCGTGGTTGCGACTGCACTGTACATTACCCGCAGCTGCGCGCAATGCGCCTGCTGCCCCATTGGTCAAAAGACGGGATTTGCTATTATTTTTATAGCTACATTACCATAGTTTACGCGGGCTAGTGCCCTATTTACCTATAAGCCGCAACCGCGCAAGAGCAGTGCAACCACGTGTTCTGTGGCCCGCGCATGGTCTTTGGCGGTCAGTCTCTTGCGTCCCAGCACGGCACAGACCTGCACGTCGAAGTCGGCATAGGTCTGGGTGGCAGCCCAGATGGTGAAGAACAGGTGAATCGGGTCCACCGGGGCCATGCGCCCGTCGGCTATCCAGCCCTGCACGACGGCGGCCTTCTGCGCCACCATCGCCCGCAACTCGGTGGCCAGAATGGTCTTGACCACGGGCGCGCCGTGCAGCATCTCGTTGGCATACACCTTGGAGCCGTCGGGGCGCTGGGCAGAAAGGGCCATCTTGGCGCGGATGTACTGCTCCAGGGCGCGGCGCGGGTCGGCCTGCGGCGTGATGCCGTGGGTAGGCACCAGCCAGTCGTTCAGGATGCGCGCCAGCACGGCGCGGTACAGCACGTCCTTGCTGCCGAAGTAGTAGTGCAGGTTGGCCTTGGGCAGGCCGCTTTCGCTGGCGATGGCGGCCATGGTGGCACCGCCAAAGCCAGCGCGGGCGAACACTTTCTCCGCCGCACCCAGGATGCGGCCCTCGTTGGCCTGGCGGATCTGGCCCTTGGCGGCATCGTCCTGCGGCACAGAGGGGGCTTGGCGTGGTGTATTCATGGTGGCAAAAAAGGGGCCGCACCCGTGTGGATACGACCCCCTGCTTTCAGGGTTGGCGGTGATCAGCGGTGTTGGCTCACTTGCCAGCGGCTTCCCACACCACATGCGACATGGCGGCTGCGCCGGGATCCTTCTTGATGACCGGCGAGCTGCCACCGGCCAGCAGCACCTTGACCGTGCGCTCGTAGGCAGACTTCTCCAGGAAACCAATTTTGGGCGTGCCGGCGTTGGTGATGAGCTTGGCCACGTTTTCCATCTGGCGCTTTTGCACTTTCAGGGTCGCGCTGCCGGACGCATCGGCGGCCACCACCACCTTGGCGGCGGCTTCGGGGTCTTTCACCGCGTCGTTCCAGCCCTTGAAGCTGGCCTTGAGGAACTTGGCCATACGCGCCACGAAGGCCGGGTCCTTCAGCTTGGCTTCCATCACGTACAGACCATCTTCCAGCGTGGCCACGCCTTCCTTCTCATAGAAGAAGGTGACCAGGTCGCTCTCCTTTACACCGGCATCCACCACCTGCCAGTATTCGTTGTAGATCATGGTGGAGATACAGGCCGCCTGGTTCTGCAGCAGGGGATCGACATTGAAGCCCTGTTTCAGGATCTTGATGTCGGAGTCTGTCTTGTAACCCAGCTTGCCCATCCAGTTGAGGAAGGGGTACTCGTTGCCACCGTACCAGACGCCCAGGGTCTTGCCCTTGAGGTCTTTCGGGCTGGCCACGCCGCTGGCTTTCTTGCAGGTCAGCATCAGGCCGGACTGGTTGAACACCTGGGCGATGTTGACCAGGGGCACACCGGCCTCGCGCGAGGCCAGGGCCGAGGGCATCCAGTCCACGATCACGTCGGCACCGTTGCCGGCAATCACCTGGGCCGGGCCGATGTCGGGGCCGCCGGGCTTGATGGTCACATCCAGCCCCTCGGCCTTGTAGTAGCCCTTGGCCTGCGCCACGTAGTAGCCCGCGAACTGGGCCTGGGGCAGCCACTTGAGCTGGATGGTCACCTTGTCGGCCGCGTGCGCGGCCATGCCGCACACAGCCACCACAGCGGCCATCAGGCCATTACGGATCAGGGAAGAACGGGTCATGGAACACTCCTTGGTTGAGGGAACAGGAACTACACAACAACGCGGCAGGTCTGCCTGCGCACTATTTGCCACGTACCGACGGATGCCAGAACGCCACGCGGCGCTCCAGCTGCACTAGCAAAGCATAGGCCAGCGATCCGGTGACCGCAGCCACCACAATCGCCCCCCACACCAGTGCCATGTTCATGCGCGAGGCCTCGGTGGAAATCCGAAACCCCAGGCCCACCGTGGGTGAGCCAAAAAACTCGGCCACGATGGCACCAATCAGCGCCAGCGTGGCATTGACCTTGAGCGCCCCGGCCAGGAAGGGCGTGGCCGCCGGCAGGCGCAGCGACCACAGCGTGCGGCTGTAACTGGCGGCATAGCTGTGCATCAGTTCCCGCTCCAGCTTGCCTGCGGCCTGCAGGCCCGCCAGCGTGGACACCAGCATGGGGAAGAAGGTCATCAGCACCACCACGGCGGCCTTGGACGGCCACTCAAAGCCAAACCACATTACCGCAATCGGTGCCACAGCCACCAGCGGCACCGTGCTGGTCAGCGAGGCCAAGGGCAGCAGGCCGCGCTGCAGAAAAGGCAGACGGTCAATCGCCACCGCCACGGCAAAACCCAGCCCACTGCCAACCAGCCAGCCCACGCACACGGCCTTGAGCACGGTCTGCGCAAAGTCGCCCCAGAGCTTGGGGCCGTTGTCGAGCAGGGATTGCGCAACCAGGCTGGGCGCGGGCAAGAGCACGCGCGGCACCTCCAGCGCCACCACCAGCACCTGCCAGAAGTACAGCACCCACAAGCCAAACAGGCCAGCGGTGAGCACGCCGTCCCAGCGCGTGCCCTGAACGGCGGCAACCCGGCGAATGCTCCACAGCGCGGCAGCCCCCAACACCGCCACCAGCAACCAGAACACGGGCGTTGGCGCGGCCTCGCCCTGCGCGGCCGGATGGAAGAGGAACAACAGCGTGGCCGCCGCCAGACTCGCCGCCACGGCCAGGACCGTCGTACGGTGGGACATCATGGGTGCGGCGCTCATACGGGGCGGTGGCGCAGGGCCAGGCGTTCGGTCAGGCCCACCCCGGCGGTGAGCAACAGCCCCAGCAGGGACGACATCACCAGCGCCGACCAGATTGCCAGGGTGTTGCCGTAGTAGGAGCCCGTCAGCAGGCGTGCGCCCAGGCCGGCCTGGGCCCCGGTCGGCAATTCGGCCACCATGGCACCCACCAGGCTGGCGGCAATGCCCACGCGCAGGGCGGGAAACAGAAACGGCAGGGCGGCGGGCAGGCGCAGCAGCCACAGCGACTGCCAGGCGGTGGCGGCGTAGGTGTGCATCATCTCGGTCTCGATCACCTGCGGCGAGCGCAGGCCCTGCACCATGGCCACGGTGACGGGAAAGAAGCTCAGGTACATGGCAATCACGGCCTTGGGTGCCAGACCCTCCATGCCCAGACTGCCCAGGATCACCAGCACGATGGGCGCAATCGCCAGCACCGGCACGGTTTGCGAGGCCACGATCCACGGCAGCAA
>CAZDDK010000055.1:0-15925 GCA_964504185.1 uncultured Rhodoferax sp.
AGGGCATCATGGACGGTACCGGCAAGCCCGAGTACGACACCGCCGTGGACATGCTCACCACCGCCGCCATCAAGGAAATGATGATCCCCAGCCTGCTGCCCGTAGTGGTTCCCATCGTGGTCGGCCTGGCACTGGGCCCGGCTGCATTGGGCGGCCTCTTGATGGGTACCATCGTGACCGGCTTGTTCGTGGCCATCTCCATGTGTACCGGCGGCGGTGCCTGGGACAACGCCAAGAAGTACATCGAAGACGGCAACCACGGCGGCAAGGGCTCCGAAGCCCACAAGGCTGCCGTGACCGGTGACACCGTGGGCGACCCCTACAAGGACACGGCCGGCCCGGCCGTGAACCCGCTGATCAAGATCATCAACATCGTGGCCCTGCTGATCGTGCCGCTGGTAATGAAAATCCACGGAACCTGATTCCACTGCACGCTACAGAGCCCGCGCAAGCGGGCTTTTTTTTAACCCTGTTCAGGGACTGGCTCGTCTTAGGGTTGGACAATGGCACCTATGTCCGAACACTCCAAACCCAAAGTCATTCCTCTGGTCAATGTTCGTCCCGCGACCGTGGCGGTACCCAACGCCTGGCTGGATCCCAATGGGTGGCAGCACGCCAACGGGTTGATCTCCGACACGTTGGGCCGCAATCTGCGGGATTTGCGCATCAGTGTCACCGACCGCTGCAACTTTCGCTGCAATTACTGCATGCCCAAGGAAGTTTTTGACAAAGATTACCCTTACCTGCCCCATGCATCGCTGCTGTCTTTTGAAGAAATCACCCGCCTGGCACAACAATTTATTCGTCACGGCGTGCAAAAAATCCGGCTCACTGGCGGCGAACCTTTGCTGCGCAAGAACATTGAAGTTCTGATTCAGAAACTGGCGGCCCTGCGAACTGCGGATGGCAGGCCACTGGACCTCACCCTGACAACCAACGGTGCCCTGCTGGCGCGCATGGCCCGTACGCTCAAATCTGCGGGGCTTCAGCGCGTGACCGTCAGCCTGGATGCCCTGAACGATGACACGTTCCGTCGCATGAACGATGTGGATTTTCCGGTGGCAGATGTACTAGCAGGTATTGAAGCAGCCCGCGCTGCCGGATTGGGCCCCATCAAGATCAACATGGTTGTCAAACGCGGCACCAATGACCAGGAGATTCTGCCCATGGTGCGACACTTCCAGGGCACGGGCATGGTGTTGCGTTTCATTGAATACATGGACGTTGGTGCCACCAATGGCTGGCGCATGCATGATGTAGTGCCGTCCGCAGAAGTCATCGAGCGAATACGTGCAGAAATGCCGCTCGTGCCACTGGAGCCTGCAACCCCCGGAGAAACCGCACAACGCTGGGGCTTTGCCAATGCGTCGGGTGTATTTGATCCACAGGCCGGAGAAGTTGGCGTCATTAGCAGTGTGACGCAAGCCTTTTGTGGCGACTGCAACCGCGCGCGCCTGTCCACCGAGGGGCGGCTCTATTTGTGCCTGTTCGCCACCCAGGGCTATGACCTGCGCAGCCTCGTGCGCGGCCATGCCGACGACGAGAAACTGGCCAGCGCGATCGCACACATTTGGAATGGGCGAGCGGACCGGTACTCACAATTGCGGGGGGCCATGGCTGCAGACGCCGAAGGCGGCAACCGTCGATTGGAGATGAGCTATATCGGCGGGTAGGCTTGGGTGTGCTGGCCGGAGCAGGAACGCGCTGTGTAACGCGCCGGGCACCTACGTAATGACCCGCTACCCCGAATAGGCACCCGGCTCAGATCACCGGTGTCTCTGGGGTGATGATGGGACCGTTTCCACTATATCGATCCAGCGCGAGGTAGATGACCGGAGTGATGTACAGCGTCACAGCCTGCGAAAACACCAATCCACCCACCACGGCCAAACCCAAGGGCTGGCGCAGCTCTGCCCCTGCGCCCAGTCCCCAGGCGATAGGCAGCGCACCCATCAAAGCGGCCAACGTCGTCATCATGATGGGGCGAAAGCGCAGAATGCATGCCTCCCGTATCGCTTGCTCGGGCGACATGCCGTGGTGGCGCTGCGCATCCAGGGCAAAGTCGATCATCATGATCGCATTTTTCTTGACAATGCCGATCAGCAGCAGGATGCCAATGGTGGCAATCACCGTCAGATCCTGTCCAAACGCCATCAAAGTCGCCAATGCCCCGACCGCAGCCGATGGCAAGCCCGCCAGAATGGTCAACGGATGGATATAGCTTTCGTACAGCACCCCCAACAGCACGTAGATGACCAACAGTGCAGAGATGATGAGGATCGCCTGGTTGCCTTGCGAGTTCTTGAAGACCGCCGCTTCGCCGCCGTAGCTGGCAATCACGGAGCTTGGCAGGTTGATCTCGTTGCGCGCCTTGTCAATGCGCGCGGTCGCATCGCCCAGCGCCGTACCCGGTGCCAGATTGAATGAAACAGTGACCGCCTGCAATTGCCCCACGTGGTTGATGGACGTGGGGCCTACCGCCCGTTCAATTCGGGTGAATGAGGCCAGCGGCACCAGGGTACCCGACGTTGCGCGGACGTAGATGTGGTTGAGGGCGCTTTCATCCGCCTTGGCCTGCGGTGCCACTTCCAGAATGACCTGGTAGCTGTCGGTGGGCAGGTAGATGGTGGAAACCTGGCGCTCGCCGAACGCGCCAAACAGCGCTGTGCGGATGGATTCGATGGAAATACCCAGCGCGTTGGCCCGATCCCGGTCAATGATCAGCTGGGCCTGCAGCGCACGCAACTGGGCGTCACTGGTCACATCGCGAAACAGCGGATCAGCCCGCAGCTTTTCCTGCAACTTCATGGCCCACTCGTTAAGTTCATCGGCGCGCACGCTTTGCAAAATGTACTGGAATTGCGCCTTGCTTGGCCGCCCGCCCAGCTGCAAATTCTGGATGGGGCGCATGAAGACGTTGATGCCGGAGACATCGCGCAACTTGCGGCGCAACCCCTCCACCACCTGCTTCATGGGTTGGCGCTGGTCGCGCGGCTTGAGCGTAATGAACATGCGCCCGGTGTTCTGCGAACCACTGCCGCCGTTAAACGAACTGACGGCCAGAACATTGGCGTCGGACCGGATGGTGGCCGCTGCCCGCTCCTGCAATCGCACCATCTCGGTGAAAGAAGTGTCTTCCGCGGCCTCCGTAGTCGCTGTGATCTGCCCGATGTCCTCCTCTGGAAAAAAACCCTTGGGTATCACATTGAATAACCAGCCCGTTGCCACAAAGGTCGCGACGGCCACACCCAGCACCGTCTTACGGTGGGACAAGGCCATGTCCAGCGTGCGGGTGTAGAGCGCCAAGGTGGCATTGAAACCGGACTCGAACGAACGAATGAGAAAGTGGTGTTGGCTTGCGTGCACTTCAGCACGCAAAAAACGACTGGCCAACATGGGAACTAGCGTTAGCGATACAAAGGCGGACACCAATATGGAGAGCCCGACTACCACCGCAAACTCGTGGAACAGCAGGCCAATCACGCCCGGCATGAAAAAAATGGGGATGAACACCGCAATCAGCGAGCTGGAAATTGAGATGATGGTGAACCCCACTTCACGCGCACCACGCAAAGCGGCGTTGAACGGGTCCTCCCCGTTCTCCACGTGGCGCATGATGTTCTCCAGCATGACGATGGCATCGTCCACCACCAGCCCAACTGCCAGCGTAAGTCCCAACAATGACACGTTGTCCAGGCTGTACTTCATGCCCCACAGCAGCGCGACCGCGCCAATCAGCGAGACTGGCAGCGACAGCGCCGGTATGACAGTGGCCACAAACCGGCGCAAAAACAGGAAGATGACCAGAATCACCAAGCCAATCGTGCCCATCAAGGTGAGGGACACGTCGTGCAGGGCGTCGCGTACGGAGACGGAACGGTCGTTCACGGATGTCATGTTGATCGACTGGGGCATTTGCTCCCTGAGCCGGGGCAGCGCTGCTTTGACCGCGTCCACCACTCGCACCGTATTGGCACCGGGTTGCCGCAAAATGGCCAAGGTGATCGAAGGCTCGCCATTGAGGTTGGCATAGGAACGCACTGTTTCGATGCTGTCCTCCACAATCGCCACGTCCCGCAACCGCACCGCAATGCCCCCCCGGGTGGCAATAATCAACCCGGCAAACTCTTGCGCATTGCGCAGTTGCTTATTGGCCTGCAGGGTCAGCAACTGTTGCTTGCCTTCCAGTGTGCCCACCGGAGAGTTGACATTGGCGGCACGCAGCGCGGACGACAGCTCCTCCATGGTGATATTGCGCGCGGCCAGTGCCTCGGGTTGCACGCGAACCCGCACCGCAAAACGCTTGGAACCGAATATGTTGACCTGGGCAACACCGGCAATGGTGGACAACGTGGGCGAGATCAGGTGCTCGGCGTAGTCTTGCAAGTCCGACAGCGGCATGGACGGAGAGGTCAGTGCCACCAGTAAAACAGGGGCATCCGCCGGATTGACCTTGCGGTACGCTGGCAACTGCGTCATGTCCTGGGGCAACGCCCGTTGCGCCCGAAGCAGTGCAGCCTGCACGTCCAGCGCCGCACCGTCGAGGCTGCGGCCTTCTTCGAACTCCAGTGTCAGAGACGTGCTGCCCAGCGTGCTCGTTGAACTGATGACGGCAAGTCCGGGAATGGTCTGAAACTGTTTCTCCAGCGGCAAGGCCACCGAGGTGGCCATGGTCTCGGGATTCGCGCCGGGAAATCCGGCAAACACATTGATCACCGGCGTGTCATAGCTGGGCAACGCCGCCACGGGAATGCTGCGGTAGCCAATCACGCCGGCGAGCACTATGGCCAGATTGAGCAGCACCGTCATCACAGGGCGGCGGATAAACAGTTCCGACAAGTTCATGGTGCCGAAGACGCCGCAGCGCGCACGGGTTGGGCACCATCCGGCGCGCGTTCAAGCAGCGGCGAATCCGGTCGCAGGTTCTGCCGTCCCTCCCACACCACTCTATCGCCCGCAGCAATGCCGGTCACGGCCGACTCCTCACCTTGCACCGCCAGGACCTTGACAGGGCGCAACGCCGCTTTGCCCTGGTCAGCCACATAAACGACGCTGCCACGGGGACTCTGAATGACAGAAGCTGTCGGTATGACCACTGCATTCTTCAGGGTCTGCGTGACCAGCGCTACTTTCACGAAGGCCCCCGGCCAGAGTTGCAGCTTCGGGTTGTCAAAACGGGCCCGGACCTTGACAGTGCCCGTCGCTGCGTCCACCGTGCTGTCAACGAATTGCAACCGCCCCGTAGCCCTATCGCCGGACTCCGGCAACTGGACCGAGACCGCCATGCCGCCGGACTTCAACCCTTCGAGCACACCGTCCAGGTTGCGCTGTGGCAGGCTGAAACTGACGTTCACCGGATGCAACTGGGTGATGGTGACCAAAGGGGTCAGATTCGCCTGCACCGCTGTTCCGGGATAGACAGCCACTGCGCCCAGCCGGCCTGCGCTGGATGCCCGAACGCTGTGGTAGGACAACGCCAGCTGTCCAGCATCCACCGCAGCGCGGTCGGCCAAGAGGTTCGCCATCTGCGCGTCAACCTGCGCCTGGCTGGAATCCAAAGCGCCCTGCGATACGAAGTGCTGGGACATCAAATCGCGGCTGCGCGCCAGTTGGCGTTGTGCGTCCGCCAGAACCGCCTCATCCTTGGCCATCTGCGCGCGCAACTTGGCAACGTTGGCCTGTTCCGGGCGCGGGTCCAGTGTGAACAGCAAATCGCCCGCCTTCACAAATTGCCCTTCCTGAACATGGACGCGTGTCACCACGCTGCTGATCTGGGGCTTTACCTCGACGCTGGACAAGGGTGTCACCGTGCCTATGGTCTCCAGGGTAACGTCCATATCCCGCCCTTGGGCCAGCACGGTCGTCACGGCAACCGGCACGCCCGGCAACTTGGTCGCAGGTGCACCGGAGGGCACCCCTGCCGCGACGGGACCGGGAACCGGTTTGTCGCCGCACCCCCCCGCCAGCAAGGCCACCGCAAGGGCCGAGCACACCGAAGGAATGAAGAAAGCGCGTGAATGGGTCATAGAAAAAATCAGATTCTCGAGGTCGTGCGGGCGGCTCAGCGTCCCAGCGCGTGTTCAACGCCACGATTGGCCAATGCGTCCGCACGTTCGTTTCCGGGATCACCGGCATGTCCCTTGACCCAACGCCAATCGATCCGGTGCCCCTGTTGTGCCACCAACTGGTCCAGTTGCTGCCACAAATCCACGTTCTTGACGGGTTGCTTGGTCGCCGTCTTCCAACCCTTGGCCTTCCAGCCCGTCAACCACTCGGTGATGCCTTTCAGCACGTATTGGCTATCCAGGTGCAGCGTGACGGCACAGGGGCGCTTCAAGGCACCCAAGGCCTGAATCACTGCCGTCATTTCCATGCGGTTATTGGTAGTCTCCCGCTCGCCGCCGAACAGTTCCTTCTCGGTTCCATCCGATGAGCGCAACAGCACACCCCAGCCACCCGGCCCCGGATTGCCCTTGCAAGCGCCATCGGTATAAATCGTCACTTCGTTCACACACATTTCTCCCATCAACACTTCAACCATCGTGCGACCGATTTGCCACGGACACTGACTTGCGCACACTCGCGGGTGCGGTCTTCCACGCCGGCTCCATCAAACGCACACCACGCACCCGCTTGACTGCCACCAAAAAATACGCGGCACCCAGAATCGGCCACCACCGTGCGCCAGCCCTGTCCATCCATTCAAACCGCCGCAGCCACCGTTCGCTGGTGACACCGGGGCGGTAGCAACCGAACTCCCCCGTTTCCACCTCAAAGCCCAGCAGGCGCAACCAGTCCCGCAATCGCCAATAGCCCAGGAATTCTCCGCCATCCGGAAGGAATAAGCGCCCAAAGCCCAGGCGGCGATACAGATGCCCGCGTCGCTGCGCCAGGCCCCAGAGGCTGGTGGGATTGAATCCGCAAATCACAACCCGCCCTTCGGGCACCAGCACCCGCTCCACTTCACGCAAGGTCGCATGGGGATCGATGCTGAACTCCAGAGTGTGCGGCAAGAGCACCAGGTCCAGACTGGCAGCAGGAAACGGCAGTGCCGAAAAATCGCACAACACCGCCGCTGCAACGGGGAGATCCTGGGGCGCGTCCATCGCCTGCGTGGCCACCCATCGGTGCGGCATGCGGTTGGCACACAGCCCGTCCAACTCCGGCACACCGAGCTGCAACGCGTGGTATCCGAAAATGTCTGCCACGCACGCATCCAACTGCGCACGCTCCCAATCCAACAGGTACCGACCAGCAGGGGTCTGAAGCCAATCGTGCATACCTATAATTTGACTGCTCATGAAGTTAATACCGCTGCCCGCACTGGCTGACAACTACATCTGGATGCTCCACGATGGACGCAGGGCGCTGGTGGTGGATCCAGGCGACGCCCAACCCGTGTTGCAGGCGCTGCAACACGAGGGCGTGCAACTGCAAAGCATTTTAGTCACGCACCACCACGGCGATCACACCGGAGGAATAGAGACCCTGTGCGCGTGCACGGGGGCCACGGTCTTCGGACCCGCATCCGAACCGATTCCGGTACCGCTGGAAAGGCTCTCGGGGAGCCACACCGTACACCTGCTTGGCATGCACCTGAGAGTCCTGGATGTTCCCGGCCACACCGCCGGACACATTGCCTACTATGGGCAGCCCCAGGGGGGGGAGAGCCCTGTTCTGTTTTGCGGCGACACCTTGTTCAGCGCCGGATGTGGGCGGCTGTTCGAAGGCACGCCGGGCCAAATGCTGGCATCACTGAACCTGCTTGCATCCCTGCCCGACGACACGCGCGTCTGCTGTGCCCACGAATACACCTTGTCCAATCTGAGATTCGCGCAGGAAGTGGACCCACAGAACCAGGCACTCGCCGACTATGCGGCTGCCTGCCACAGGTTGCGACAGCAGGGGCTGCCCACGTTGCCAACGACCCTGGCCATTGAGCGCCAGATCAATCCCTTTCTGCGCAGCGACCAACCGGACGTCATTGCATCGGTCCGCCGCTTTGATGCGCCAGGTGTCGCGCGCAATGGTGTCTTTGCGACACTGCGCCAATGGAAAAACCAATACTGATGAACCGACTCATAATTCTCTGCGCAATGGCCATCTTATGGCTGACAGGTTGTGCGACAGCACCCACCGACGAAGCTGCAGCTGCCCCCAGCGACGCAACCGGACTGACGCTGCAAACCAGTCGGGAAATTGGCGTGGGCATGCGCCCGCCCAAGCCTTCCTACAGCAGCACCTCCAAAAACCACCCACCGTTTGCCCCTTTGTTTGCCCAGGAGACCCCTTCGCGCGCGGTGGCCCCCCTGGCACCCCCCGTTGACCTGTGGGACCGGATTCGGCGCGGCTACGCAATGCCCGACCTGGACAATGAATTGGTCCGAGATCGCGAACAGTGGTACACCAATCGCCCGGACTACATTTTTCGCATGACCGAGCGATCCAAAAAGTACCTGTTCCACATCGTCGAGGAACTGGAGATGCGCAATATGCCCACGGAGCTGGCCCTATTGCCCTTCATCGAGAGCGCCTTCAATCCGCAAGCCGTCTCCAGCGCAAAGGCCGCTGGCATGTGGCAGTTCATGCCGGCCACCGGCAAGTATTTCGATCTCAAGCAAAACGCCTTTCGCGATGACCGGCGTGATGTGCTCGCCTCCACCCGGGCGGCGCTGGACTACCTGCAAAAGCTCCATGGCATGTTTGGCGACTGGCATCTCGCGCTGGCCGCCTATAACTGGGGCGAAGGTCGCGTCAGCCGCTCCATTGCCAAAAACCAGAACGCAGGCCTGGCAACGGCCTACACCGACATCAACATGCCCATGGAGACACGCTTCTATGTCCCCAAGCTCCAGGCCATCAAAAACATTGTTTCACGGCCCGACGCGTTCAATTCACGCCTGCCACTGATCGAAAACCACCCCTACTTTCAAACCGTCACCATCCACCGCGACATCGACGTGGCCCTGGCCGCCAAGCTGGCGGAAGTGGAATTGTCCGATTTCAAGGCGTTGAACCCGTCCATCAACCGCCCGGTCATCCTGGCCGCCGGCACTCCCCAGGTCCTGCTGCCCTGGGACAATGCCGAGATTTTTCAAAGCAACCTGGAAGCCTATGGTGGCGGGCGGCTGGCCAGCTGGACGGTCTGGGTGGCTCCCACCACCCTGCGCACCGCCGACGCTGCCAAGCGCGTCGGCATGAGCGAATCGGAATTGCGCAACGTCAACGCCATTCCTCCCCGGGTCATGATCCGGGCGGGCTCTTCGCTGCTGGTGCCGCGCTCCAATGGTGTAAGCCAGGACGTTGCCCCCAAGCTGGCCGACAACGGCCAACTGTCGCTGGCACCCGAAGTCATCCTCAAGCGCACCCAGGTGCGGGCTGGCAAAGGCGAGACGGTGGCCAGCATCGCCCGCAAACATTTTGTCAACGCCGACCAGGTGGCCCAATGGAACAAGGTGGGGCTGTCTGCCAGCTTCAAGCCGGGTCAGCAGGTGATACTGTTCCTGGCACCAAGCCCGGTGAAAAAGACAGCAAGCCCATCCAGCGCCTCCGCTCGCAAATCCGTGACCAAGCGGGCGGTCGCCAAAAAGACCGTCCCGACCCGCGTTGCCAAGCGGTAGTGCACACCGCGCCGTACTGAATTAGCGGTAGCCGATGAAAAGGATCGCCGTGTTGGCTGCGAATGCCGCAGCCCACGCGGCGCTGCGCAAATTGGCCAGGCCTGCGACGTACATCATCACGTACAAAATGCGCAGCACCACAAACAGGAATGCCAGCAGGTCCAGCCGCCCCTGATGGGCTCCCAGCTGATGGGCAATGATGACGGCGGCCAGGAAGAACGGCAGTGCCTCGAAACTGTTGGCCTGCGCGGCATTGGCTCGGGCGCGCCAATCTTTCTGGCGGGCCAGCCAGGCGCGCGGGTTGCCGTTGTCGTAGCCCCCCTCGCGACGGGGTTTGCCAAACATGCCCGCCTTGGCCAGGGTTGCACAGGCAAGGGGCAGCACGGCCGCAACAAAAACACACCAATAGGCCAGGGTGAAGTGGGTCACTTGCATGCAACTGTTCTTTCGGTAAGAGGCGTCAGCGGCGGTCCACCAACGCGTGGGCGATCGTGCCCAGATCCACATATTCGAGTTCGCTGCCAGCGGGCACACCCCGCGCCAGGCGTGTCATGGTCAGGCCGCGCGCCTTGAGCGCCTCGCCGATGACATGCGCAGTGGCCTCGCCCTCCGCGGTGAAATTGGTGGCCAAAATCACCTCCTGGACCCGGCCATCCAGCGCGCGATCAAACAGTTTTTTCAGACCAATGTCATGCGGGCCAACGCCGTCCAGCGGACTGAGCTTTCCCATCAAGACGAAATACAGACCCTTGTACGCACCGGTGCGCTCCAGGGCCAATTGATCGGCAGGCGTTTCCACCACGCACAACTTGGAGGCATCTCGGCGAACGTCCAAGCAGGTCGCGCACACCACCTGCTCGGTAAACGTGTGACATTGCTCGCAATGGCGCACGCCCACCACGGCGCTTTGCAGCGCGCGGGCCAGGGTATCCGCACCCGCACGGTCATGCTGCAACAAGTGAAATGCCATGCGCTGGGCAGACTTGGTGCCCACGCCAGGGAGTCGCTTGAGCGCCTGGATCAGCGCGTCCAGCGAAGTGGAATCAGCCACGCACCCTGCTCAATCAAAACGGAAATTTCATGCCGCCGGGCAGCCCGGGCATGCCGGCGGTGATCTTGCCCATCTTCTCTGAAGACGTGTCCTCGGCTTTGCGCACAGCCGCATTGAAGGCGGCAGCAACCAGGTCCTCCAGCATGTCCTTGTCCTCGGTCAACAGGCTGGGATCAATGGTGACGCGCTTGACGTCGTGTTTACAGGTCATGGTGACCTTGACCAGACCCGCGCCGGACTCACCGGTGACTTCGATATTGCCCAGCTCATCCTGGGCCTTCTTCATGTTGTCCTGCATGGCCTGCGCCTGCTTCATCAGGCCGGCAAGTTGTCCTTTGTTGAACATGGTTTTCCTTTGACGTTATGAAACTTTGCGGGTCAGACCACTTTGCGCAGAAAATGTGCTCTGACCCCAACTGAATAAATGCAACTGACTAAAGTGGCTTGATGGAACCCGGCACGATTTTCGCGCCAAAGTCACGCATCATGGTCTGCACATACGAGTCATCAAAAATTATCTTCTCGGCAGCCAGTTGCTTCTCGGCCGAGGCAGCAGCGTTGCGCCGCGCCGGACAATCGGTGACTCGGCCCACCTCCACCACCAAGCGCACGGCGTGGCCGGCATTTTGCAGGGCAGTGTTCAGGCGCTCGCGCGTGCCGGCTTGGTTCAGCGATTCACGTTCCACCCGCAAAATCCACTGATCGGTGTCGCGCGCGACCAGTTGCGATTGCAATGCCAATTCGCGCACCATGGCTTGAATGGCTTCGGCCCGAATCAACTGCTGCACCAACGCGTGCCAGAAATCTCCCTCCTCGGTGGGAAGCAGCACCGGCGCGGCCTGCTGCGCGGCGATGTCGGCACGCGGCTCTGTTTGCAAACGCACTGGAACTGCTACAATTTTTGTAGCAGCACTATCATATTTTACGCGGGCTACAACCGGATTTTCCTCATATTCCTGGGCGGGATCCTGATCCGTATTCACAGGCGTGGCGTCCCGGACCGGCAACACCTGGCCCGGTGGCAACGCGCTGCCGTGGTCCTGCCCCACCGCTGGGGCCTGCGGGGCATCCTCCCACGGTTGTACGGCCAGGGGACGCTCGGGGCTGGCACCGGGACGCACCACCACGGCGCTTGGAGCCGTCGGCGCAACCAGCGGCGTTCGTGGCGGGCGCGGCGCGGTGCTAGGTGGCCGGTTTAGAGTTTTTTTTTCTGCCGTGGCCCCTGCCTCCTGTGGCTTGAAGGCCAGCAGGCGCAACAGCACCATGGTCAGGGCGGCATATTCATCGGGTGCCAGCCCTAAATCGGCGCGGCCATGCAGGCAAATGCTGTAAAGCAATTGGGTCTCGTCCGCCGGCATCAGGCTGGCCAGACGGGAGGTATCGGCGGATTCGGGGTCGCTGTCATCGTCCGCGCCCCCGCCGACGGCTTGCACCACCGCCATGCGCTGCAACACGGTGGCCATTTCTTCCAGGGTGGAGGCAGCACTCAGACCGTTCAGACGCAGGGCTTCGCATGTCTCGACCACGGCCTTGCCGTCTCCCAGCGCCAATGCCTCAATCACACGAAACACATACGAGCGATCCACACTGCCGAGCATCTGGCGCACGGCCGCTTCCTGCAACTGGCCGCTGCCAAAAGCAATGGCCTGGTCGGTCAGGCTCAAGGCATCGCGCATGGAGCCACGCGCGGCGCGGGCCAGCAAGCGCAGCGCCTGCACCTCCGAGCGGACTTGCTCGACGTCCAGCACCCGTGCCAGGTGCTCGCGAATGGTCTCGGGTGCCATCGGTCGCAAGTTGAATTGCAGGCAGCGGCTCAACACGGTGACAGGCACCTTTTGCGGGTCGGTTGTGGCCAGCACGAACTTCAGATACTCGGGGGGTTCCTCCAGCGTCTTCAGCATGGCGTTGAACGCGGTGTTGGTGAGCATGTGCACCTCGTCGATCATGAAGACCTTGAAGCGCCCCTGTACCGGCTTGTAAACCGCCTGCTCCAGCAGAGACTGGACCTCATCGACGCCCCGGTTACTGGCAGCGTCAAGTTCGGTGTAATCGACAAAACGACCGCTATCAATATCAGAGCATGCTTGGCATATTCCACAGGGGCTAGCGGTAATTCCACCGGTTCCATCTGGGCCTTGGCAATTGAGTGACTTGGCCAGAATGCGGGACACCGTGGTTTTACCCACACCGCGCGTACCGGTAAACAGGTAGGCATGGTGCAAGCGCTGGCTGTTCAGCGCATTGGTCAGGGCCTGCACCACATGGTCCTGGCCCACCATTTCGGTGAACGTGCGGGGGCGGTACTTGCGAGCGAGCACGAGATAGGACATGCGCCGATTCTAATTGCCGGTCTCCATGGCCAGAAACGCCCCGAGGTGCGCACGGTTGAATCGACTTGCTATAGACTGAACCCTCGTTCACAACTACCCTGTCGGAATGGTGCCCTTGCGAACCCTGGCCTTGTCGTGCGTGCATGCCTTGTGCAGCCTGGCGGTGCTGTGTCTGGGTGCCAGCGTGCAGGCACAAGAAGTCTTGCGGGTACTCACCTGGCCCGGCTACGCCGATGCCGACCTGGTTCGGGTGTTCGAACAACGCACTGGCTCCAAGGTGGAGGTCACTACCATCGACTCCGATGACGTTTTGTGGCAAAAACTCCACAAGAACGACGGTGCCGACTATGACGTGTTCGCAGCCAACACCGCCGAGCTGCAGCGTTACATCCAGACCGGATTGGTCGTTCCCATCGACACCCAGGCGCTGCCCCACACAGCCCGCCAATTGCCGCGTTTTCGCAACCTCTTTGGCATACCCGGCCTGGTACGGGACAAAAAGGTCTACGGCATTCCCTATACCTATTCCGAAATGGGGTTGATCTATGACCGCCAACAGATCAAGAAGCCGCCCACTTCGCTGCGTGCGCTGTGGGAACCCCGCTACCGTGGCAAGGTTCTGTTGTACAACGGAAGCGCCCACAATTTTTCACTCGCGGCCATGGTGCTGGGAGACACTACGCCTTTCCAGCTGGACGATCGCCAGTGGCCCGCCGCAGTCGATCAACTGATCGCGTTGCGGCGCAATGCGCAGGGTTTTTATTCACAACCCGAGGAATCCGTTGAGCTGTTCACCAAGGGCAACGCAGCCCTGATGTTTGCCAACTACGGCTCACAACAATTACAACTTCTCCGAAAAATGGGGGTCGATGTGGGCTACGCCATTGCCGGGGAAGGCGCACTGGCCTGGCTGGACTGCTGGGCCATTACACGCGGTGCGAAAAACCGGGGCCTGGCGCACGCCTGGATCAATTACTTGCTGGAACCCGAACCAGGCGCTGCCCTGCTCGCCCGCCAAGGTCTGGCCAATACCACCTCCGAATCACCCTATCTGCGGCCACAGGACAAACTGAAATGGCTGGAGCCCGTAGAAAACGCGCAGCACCGGGCGCGGCTGTGGGACCGCATCCTGGCGGGCGACCGCGCCAGCAAGGTGCTGGCCCCATGAGATTCGGTATTGCGGCCAAGCTCGGCCTGCTGCTGGCGGGCGTCAGCATGCTGGCTGCCGGACTGACCGGCTTTTACGCCTACCAGGCCAGCCGCGACATGCTGGTCCAATCTGCCAAGACGGAATTGCTAACCACCATCCAGGTACTGGGGCGGCGGGTCGTCCTGACCCGTGAAGAGGTTACGCGCAACCTCCAGGTGCTGGCCAGCCATCCCGCCGCGTTGCTGGCTCTGCAGGGCAACCGCCCCGGCCACGAAGACCAGCTGGCCACGCTGTTCGAGCGCATCCTGCACGCCAACCCTTCGTACTTTCAGATCCGCCTGATCTCTGCCAGCGACAACGGCATGGAGCGCGTGCGCGTGGACCGCAGCGGCGACCGGGTGTTGCGCGTGCAGGGCGACGACCTGCAAGAAAAAGCACATTTCTCCTACGTTTCTGGCGCGCTGAAACTGCGACCCGGTGCAACCTACCTCTCGCGCATCGTCATCAACCACGAGCGCGGTGCCCATGCCGGACTGGACCAGCCATCCGTGATTCTGGCAACACCGGTGGTGGATGACGCCGGACACGCACTGGGCGTGGTCGTGATCAATGTGGACCTCAACGGCGTGTTCGCCACGCTGGCAGCCGACCTGCCACGGGACTATCAGCTCTTTCTGGCCAATCGCCATGGCGATTTCCTGATCCACCCCGACCCCACGCAGACTTTTGGCTTTGACAAGGGACGCCGGGTGTTGATGCAAGACGAGTTTGCGCAAACCCGTGACGTGGTGGATGGCAAGGCCGGCAAACTGCTGATCGAAGTCCACGACGGTCGCTACACCGGAGCGCCCGTGCTGGCCACCTTCACCAGCAACAAGCTCAAGGTCTCCGGAGACGAGGAACGCCTTACGCTGGGCCTGGCACAACCCCTGTCCAACGTGCTGGCCCAGGCCGATGCGCTGGGGCGCGTGGTGCTGCAACTGGTGGTGGCGCTGTGCCTGGCCTGCCTGTTGCTGGCGGTTGTGGTGGCGCGCGCGGTCACCCACCCCATCAATTCCATGACCACCGCCGTGCAGCGCTTTGCCTTTGGCCATCAACGCGCGGCCTTGCCAACCGGGCGCCAGGACGAAATTGGGGTGTTGGCACGCAGCGTCAGCCACATGCAGGACGAAATTCGCCAGCAGCTCGAAGCGCTGCAAGCCAACCGCAAGGAACTGGAGCACCTGGCACGCCACGACGTCCTGACCGGCCTGCCCAACCGCCGTGCGTTTCAGGAGCGGCTGGAACTGACGCTTGTGCGGGCCCAGCGCAGCGCAGAGCGCTTTGCACTGCTGTTCATCGATGTGGACAACTTCAAGGGTATCAACGACCACTGGGGACACGACGGGGGCGATGCCGCGCTAAAAATCGTGGCTTTGCGCTTGAGCGCCGCCACACGCAAGGCCGACGCCGTGGCCCGCATGGGTGGTGACGAATTTGTGGTGCTGCTGGAAAACCCCAGCCACCGCGAAGACATCGTCAACATCGCCGAGAAGCTGCTGGAGAGTGTGCGTGCACCCATTCTGCACGACGGCAACGAAATGCAAGTGGGGTTCAGCATCGGCATCAGCCAGTACCCGGACGATGGCAACACGGCCGCGCAATTGCTCTCGCGTGCCGACCACGCCATGTATGAAATCAAGGCCGCTGGCCGCAACGGCTTTCGCTTTTCCTCCACAAAGGACGTTTCAACCAACCCAGCCTCCCAATAAACACCGCGCTTGTGGGTACAATC
>CAZDDK010000056.1:0-5084 GCA_964504185.1 uncultured Rhodoferax sp.
GTGGACTTGCCACAACCCGATTCGCCCACGATGCCCAGTGTTTCGCCTGCACGCAGTTCAAACGAAACGCCATCCACGGCCTTCAGCGTGCGCGGCGGCGTCCACGGCCACGGGCTATCGCTGCGGATGGCAAAGTGCACGCGCAGGTCCTTGACCACCAGCAATGGTTCAGAGAGGGCAGTTGCACCGGTCATGTCGCGACTCCTTGCTGGGATTTCAGGCGCTGCAGGCTCTGCGCGACGTCCTGTGCGCTCATGTGGCAGGCCCGGCGCACCCCGGCATCATGGGCTGCCACGCCGAAGACGGGGCGCTCGCTGGCGCACTGCGGGAGCGCCATGGCACACCGTTCGGTGAAGGGGCAGCCCGCAGGCAGCCGCGCCATATTTGGGGGCGACCCGGGGATCGCCAGCATGGGGGCGTCACCGGCTTCCAAATGGGGAACCGCCGCCAACAATCCGCCGGTATAGGGGTGCGAGGGGCTGTAAAAGATGGCGTCAGCGCTGCCCTGTTCCATGACCTGGCCGCCGTACAACACCATCACTTCGTCGCACAGCCCCGCCACCACACCCAGATCGTGGGTGATCATGACGATGGCGGTGCCAAAGTCGCGCTGCAACTCGCGCATGAGGATCAGAATTTGCGCCTGTACTGTCACATCCAGGGCGGTAGTCGGCTCATCGGCAATCAACACATCGGGCTCACACAGCAACGACATGGCAATCATCACCCGTTGGCGCATGCCGCCCGAAAACTCGTGCGGGTACATCATGACGCGCCGCGCAGCTTCTGGCATCTTGACGGCGTCCAGTGCCTGAATCGCCTTGGCCCGGGCATCCTTGCGGCTCATTCCCTTGTGGAACTCCAGCACCTCCGTCATCTGGCGCTCCACCGTCAAATAGGGGTTGAGCGAGGTCATGGGGTCCTGAAAAATCATGGCCACGCGGTTGCCCCGGATGCGGTTGAGGTCTTCCACCGGCATGCGGATCAGGTCCTTGCCGTTGTAAAGAACCTCTCCCGTCGCACGGCCATTGGCGGCCAGCAGCCCCATGATGGCCAGTACCGTTTGGCTTTTTCCGGAACCGCTTTCTCCCACAATACCCAGCGTCTTGCCGCGATCCAGCGTGAAATCGATGCCATTGACCGCACTGACCAGTCCATCGGGCGTTTGAAATTGCACGCCCAGCTGTTTTACTTCCATCAAATGCATGGTCTTGTCACCGTTCCTTGGGGTCCAATGCGTCGCGCAGGCCGTCACCAATGTAGTTAAAGCAGTACAGGGTGGCCGATAGCAGGCCCGCAGGAAACAGCAAAATCCAGGGTGTGGCTTCCATGGTCTTGGCACCGTCCTGAATCAACACCCCCCAGCTGGTCATGGGCTCCTGAATGCCCAGACCCAAAAAGGACAGCACGGATTCGGTCAGAATGACCCCGGGCACAGTCACCGTGGTGTAGATCACCACCACCCCCAGCAGATTGGGCACGATGTGGCGCAGGATGATGCGCGGGGTGGATACGCCGATCGCGCGCGCGGCCTCCACATATTCCATCGAACGCAGGGACAGGGTCTGCCCGCGCACCACGCGCGCCATGTCCATCCACGAAAAGACGGTAATTGTCAGCACCACCAGGTAGAACTCGCGGCCCAGAATGGTGACCAGCAAAATGGCGATCAGCAAGTAGGGGATGGCGTACATCATGTCCACGATGCGCATCATCAACGCATCCACCTTGCCACCGACAAATCCCGCTGTGGCACCCCACACTATGCCCAATGTGACTGATGAAAGGGTGGCGAGCAAGCCCACCGTGAGGGACACACGCCCGCCAATCAGGCAGCGCACCAGCAGGTCGCGTCCCGCGTCGTCCGTACCCCAATAGTGCGAATTGGCAAGGGTTGGTGCGGCGCTCATCAGGTCCCAGTCGGCACTGTCAAAGGAGTGCGGAAGCACCCAGGGCCCAATCACGCAGGCCAGGCAGATCAGTGACAGCACAGCCAGGCTGACGATGGCTGCGCGGTTGCGCAGAAAACGCCGGCGCGCATCCGACCACAGGCTGCGACCACCATCCGGTGCGGAACCTGGGTGTGCGGCAGCGTCAGCCACTTTGGCCACCAGGCCAGAGGATTCTTGGGGAGTCAACATAGGGGGCTCAATAACGAATCTTGGGGTCGAGCCAGGCATACGCCAGGTCCACCAACAGATTCAGGGTGACGGTCAACAGCGTGATCAGTACGACCAAACCCAATACCAGGGTGTAGTCGCGGTTGCCCGCACCATTCACAATCAGTTTGCCCAGTCCGGGCAGCGAGAACACCGTTTCAGTCACCAGGGCGGACGTGATGGACGAAATGGCCAGGGGCCCCAACAGCGATACCACGGGCAACAGGGCCGGCTTGAGCGCATGGCGCAGCACGACCACACGGGTGGGCAAGCCTTTGGCGCGCGCCGTACGGATGAAGTTGCTGTGCATGACCTCAATCAAACTGCCACGCATGACCCTGCCGATGGTGGACACGTTGATGATGGTCAGCAGTGCAATGGGCAGGACCATGAAGCGAAACTCAAAGTCATGCCAACCGCCGGCCGGCAGCCACTTCAGCAGAATGGCAAATACGATGATCATCACCGGCCCCAACACGAAGCTGGGTACCGCGCTGCCCACATTGCCCAGAAACATCACCAGATAGTCGGCCACGCTGTTTTGCCGCAGCGCCGCCACAATCCCCAGCGTGACGCCAATCACCGCAGCCAGCAGCATGGCGATGCCACCAATGGCCAGCGACACGGGCAAGGCGCTGGCGACCAAGTCGTTGACGGACCAGTCGGCATACCGGAATGAAGCACCCAGGTCACCCTGGGCCAGGCCTTTGAGGTACAGCAGGTATTGCTGCCACAGCGGCAGATCGAGGTGGTATTTGGCCTGCAAATTCGCAAGAACCGCCTCAGAAACCTTGCGGTCGCTGTCAAACGGGCCGCCAGGGGTGGCATGCAACAGCAGGTAGCAAACCGTGATGACGACCAGCACGGTCGGAATCGCCGCCAGAACGCGGCGCAGCGTGTAAGACCACATCGCCTAAGCCCCTAGTGCTTGATGATGTAGAAGTCTTTGCTGCGGTAGTGGTCCTGCGGATTCAGTTCGGAGTAGCCGCCCACATACGATTTGACCAGGCGTGGCAGGGAATACTGCACCAGCGGGATGATCGGGTAGTCGTCCAGAATCATCTTGGAGGCCTGGGTCAGCAGCGTCTTGCGCTTGGCCCCATCGGTAGACTGCGTGCCCTTTTGAATCAAGGACTCCGCTTCGCGGTTGCAGTGGAAATTGGTGTTTTGGTCCGAATCGCACCGCACCAGGGCCAAGAAGGAGGTGGCATCGTTGTAGTCGGCCAGCCAGCCATTGCGGGCGATCTGGAAGGCACCATCATGGCGCTTCTTGGCCAGAACCTTGAACTCCATGGTTTCGGTTTCCATGATGATTCCCAGTTTGGTTTTCCACTCCGAGGCCACAAACACGGCCATTTTCTTGTGGTATTCGCTGGTGTTGTACGAAAAGCTGTACTTGGTCCCGGGCTTGACGCCAGCCTGTTCCAGCAGCTTCTTCGCCTCGGCCACCTTCTTCTCCATCGGCCAGGTGGCCCATTCGTAGGGCGTCGGATCGGCTCCGGACACGCCATTGACGATCAGGCTATAGGCAGGAGGCTGGCCATCGGCGGTGACGCGTTTGGACAGGATTTCACGGTCAATGACCATGGACAGCGCCTTGCGTACGCGCACATCCTTGAAAACGGGGTCCTTGGTCTGGTAGTCGTAGTAGCGCACGCCGACGATGGCCTGGTTTTTCAGTTCCTTGGGGTACTGCGCCTTGAATTTGTCAAAAACTCCGGGTGGCATTTGATACACATAGTCGGTCTCACCCGATTCCCACAGTTTGATGTCGGCAAACTGGTCTTCAATTGGCAGGTAAGTCACCTTGGTGAGGGGCACGTTGGCGGCATCCCAATACTGGGGGTTCTTCTCCACCACGATGCGGTTGTTCACCTTCCATTCCTTGAGCACGTAGGCACCGTTGCCCACCATGTTGCCGGGCTTGACCCAGTCCTTGCCCCATTTTTCCACCGTGGCCTTGTGCACCGGACCCAATTGGGTATTGCTCACCAGCTCGGCCATGAAGGGCACGGGGTCCTGGGTCTTGATTTCCAGCGTGTGCTTGTCCAGTGCCTTGACGCCAACCTCGCTGGTGGGCTTCTTGCCCTGAGCAGCCTCCAGTCCATTCAACAAAAACACACCGAACGTGGCCGCATAGGGGGAGGCGGTCTTGGGATCGACAAAGCGGCGAATTGCATACACAAAATCGTCTGCGGTGACGGGGTCGCCGTTGGAAAACTTGGCATTGGTGCGCAGCTTGAAGACCCAGGTGGTCGGGTTGGTCTGCTTCCAGCTCTCCGCCACACCGGGCACGGTCTTGCCGGTGGTGTCCGTCGCGGTCAGCCCCTCAAACAGGTCGCGCAAAATCTGATTCGATGGCACGGTTTCGGCCACCGCTGGGTCCATGCTCTCGGGCTCGGAGCCGTTGGACCGCACAAAGGTCTGTGTGGGGTGCAGTTGGGTGCCGGCCGGAATTTCAGCCGCCAGACTGGCTCCAGAGAATGCCATGGTCAGGGCCGCAATGGCCGTCAAATGGGTGCGCAATTGCATGGTGTTCCTATTCGTTTGACGCCAGAGCGGGTTCGTTGTGCGAACGACCACCTGGCATCCCGGGTTGCAGATAAGCAGGGGCGGAAGGTGCAGCATTGTAGGGGCTGCACCTATGGGGTAAACCCTTTACTGCTTGGGCAGCTTGTCCAGGTCGATATCGACGTAGCGCCAGAATGCCCGCGATGTGGGGTGGCGGCGGTAACCGACCAGCCAGGGCTGAATCACATCGGTGCGGATGCGGTGGGTGTTGAACTTGTAGGGCATGTAGGCCACCAGAATCTTGACCATCTTTTGCATGAGGGCCAGGCGCTCCGGGCCATCGGGCATGACGACCTGCTGGCGGTAGAGTTTGTCGTACTCGTCGTTCTGGAAAGCGGCCAGGTTGCCCTCGAA
>CAZDDK010000056.1:5184-12382 GCA_964504185.1 uncultured Rhodoferax sp.
AGCCAGCGTGGCTGCACTTCATCGATGATGGAAATCTCCACCTTGTCCACAATCGGAATGCGCTTGCCCTTCATGCGCTGGTAAATTTCCTGTGACAGCGCATCGTTGGCCGGCGGTTCGGCCTCGTAATATTCCTCGCGGAAGTTGGGGTTCTTCACGAAGGTGATCTTGGACGAGCGGGTCCACTGGTCCAGCTTGAACGGGCCCGTGCCCACCGGGTGTTCCATGATCTTGTCACCATATTTCTCCACCACCTCGCGCGCCACCGCGCCCAGCACGCTGGCTTCGGTCAACCGGTAAATGAAGCGGGGTTGGCTGTCTTGCAGCTTGAAACGAATGGTGTAACGGTCCAGCGCCCGCAGCCCCTCCACTTCGGTGTCGTAGTTAAACCGGGCACCCGGTTTTTCGGCATCCCGGCGCAGGGCATCCATGCCCAGCAGTTTGAGCTCTTCCACGTCCGAATAAATCTGGCTCTTGGTCTTGGGATCAAAGATGCGCTTAAATGTATAGACAAAGTCCTGCGCGGTCAGCTCGCGCTTTTTGCCACCAAAGGCCGCATCGTCGGCAAAGTAAATGCCGGGCTTGACCTTGATGGTGAAGGTCTTGAAGTCATCGGCGACGACTGGCATGCCATCCGCCACATTGGGAACAACCTTGGCGGGGCGCGCCAGATAGTCGTAGCGGTACAGCGCGTCGAACATGTTCTCGGTGGCTGTGCGCGAGTAGTAGTCGGAGATCTGTGCCGGGTCGAAGCCGGTTTCCGCAATTTCAAACGCGTAGCGCAATACCTTCTCTGGTTGCGCTTTGTCCGCTGGCTGCCCCATGGCAGACAAACTCCCGCACAGCACGGCCACGGCCAGCCCTAATTTTCCTAAACCCATAGTCACCCTCATACAAACACCAATGCCTAAAGCAAAACACGCAAGCATAATCCGCGCCTTGTTCCGCTGCATCAGCGTTTAACCCTAGTTTCATCAATATATGCTTTCCTACATCCTGCGACGCATCTGGCAAATGCTTCCCACCCTTCTGGGGGTGATCCTGCTGATCTTCTTTTTGTTCAAATTATTTGGGGGCGACCCGGTCGAAATCATGGCCGGCATGCGGGCCTCGCCCGAGCGCTTGGCCTCGCTGCGGGCGCAGCTGGGGCTGGACAAGTCGGTGATGGAGCAACTCTGGGTCTTCGTTCAGCAGGTCTTCACCTTCAACTGGGGCAGAAGCTGGACCACCAACGAGGCGATTTCCGACATTTTCTCCACTCGGCTGCCCGCCACGCTGACCATCATGGTCCCCATTCTCTTGCTTGAGGTGTTGCTGGCCATCGTGGCCGGTTTGGCCGTTGCCTATGTGCGTGGCAGCCTGACGGACCGCGCCATCATGATCCTGACGACGGTGGCGCTGTCCATCAGCTTTCTGGTCTACATCATCGTGGGCCAGTATGTGTTTGGCTTTGTGCTGGGCTGGTTTCCGGTGCAGGGCTGGAGCAACAGCCTCTGGAAGAACCTGGTCACCTACGCGCCGCTGCCGGTGTTGTTGGCCGTGCTGGTGAGCCTGGCACCCCAAACTCGTCTATACAGGAGCTTTTTCCTGGATGAAATCGGCCAGGATTACGTGCGCACTGCGCGCGCCAAGGGGGTTTCGGAAAACACCATTCTGTTCAAGCATGTGCTGCGCAATGCCATGATCCCCATCCTGACCAATGTGGCCACCGGTTTGCCCGGCGTGTTCATTGGCTCCTTCCTGATCGAGGTGTTCTTCTCCATCCCCGGGCTGGGGCGCGAGATTCTGGTGGCGGTGAACCGCAGTGACTACCCCGTCATCCAGGCGGCCACGGTCTATCTGGCGGCGTTGACGATGGTGATCAACCTGATCACCGATGTGCTTTACAAATTTGTGGATCCAAGGGTGACGTTGAAATGAGTACCGATATTGTGCAAACCCTGCCCCAGTCTCCTGGCGTGTGGAAACAGGCGTGGCTGCGCCTGAAAAACGACCGTGTGGGCATGGTGTCGTTGTATGTGACCCTGTTCTTCATCGCGTTGGTGGCGGCCGCCCAATTGGGGCTGGTGGCCAAAAACTGGCAAAAGGAAGTCGGCGTTCCCTTTGCCGCGCCCACCCTGGTCGGAAAAATTGCCGACGGCACCCAGAACGCCATCGTGGAATCCGTCGCCGGACCCAATGTGGACATCAGCGACGTGGACCCCCTGGCCAGCCGATACAAGGAGTGGGAGGAGCGCGCCGCCCAGTTCAAGACTGAGGTCGTGGTGAAGTCCGACACGCTGCCTTTTGGTGCCGACCAGCAGGGGCGCGACGTCTTCGCCAAAGTGATTAAGGGTGCCCAGGTGTCCATCACAGTGGGCCTGACGGCGGCCCTGTTTGCCACCCTCATCGGCACGGTTCTGGGGGCGATTGGGGGCTATTTTGGGGGGCGTACCGGGGATTTCCTGGAGTGGGTCTACAACGTGTTCACCGCCATTCCCTACATCCTGCTGGTGTTTGCGCTGGCGGCGGTGCTCAAGTCGGGGCCGCTGGCCAGCACGCTGGGCAGTGGTGTCTGGACCGTGGTCATCATTTTGAGCCTGGTGGGCTGGACCGGCATTTACCGCCTGGTGCGCGCCGAGTACATGAAGCACCGTTCACGCGAGTACGTGCAGGCGGCCGAGGCGATTGGTGCGTCGCACACTTCGCGCATGTTCACCCACATCCTGCCCAATATCAGCCACGTCGTGCTGGTGCAGTTGAGTCTGCACGTGGTGGGTTTCATCAAGGCGGAGGTGATCCTGTCCTACCTGGGGCTGGGTGTGCCCATCGACATGGTCAGCTGGGGCACCATGCTCTCCGAGGCCCAGACCGAGCTGGTGCAGGGCAAGTGGTGGCAGTTGGCGACCGCCACCCTGTTCATGGCCACCTTCGTGACCGCCTTTGCCCTATTGACCGATGCCCTGCGCGACGCGCTGGATCCCAAATTGCGATAGAGATTCTTTGGGGTCAGACCACTTGCGAAGCAATGTGCTCTGACCCCAACTGATGAGGTAAGACATGAATAATTTAATTAGCGTACAAAACCTGCAAGTGTCGTTTCGCATGAGCAAGACCGCGACGGCATCGGCCGTCAAGGGCGTCAGCTTCGACATTCCCACCAATTCCACCGTGGCTCTGGTGGGCGAATCCGGCAGCGGCAAGAGCGTGACGGCCATGAGCATCGTGCGCCTGCTGCCCGAAAACGCCATCCTCGGTGCCGACAGCAAGATCCTCTACGACGGGCGCGACCTGCTCACCGCCTCGGTGGAAGACTTGCGCGCCATGCGTGGGCGCGACATCTCCGTAGTGTTCCAGGAGCCCATGAGCTCTCTCAACCCGGTGTTCACCGTGGGTGAGCAGATTGCCGAGGTGCTGCGCATCCACATGAACCTCAACCCGCGCCAGGCGCTGGACCGCGCCTTGGAATTGATGACCGAGGTCGGCATCCCCAACCCCAAGGAGCGTCTCAAGTCCTACCCGCATGAACTCTCCGGTGGCCAGCAGCAACGCGTGATGATCGCCATCGCCATTGCCTGCGAACCCAAGCTCCTGATTGCCGACGAACCCACCACCGCGCTGGACGTGACCGTGCAGCGCCAGGTGACCGACCTGATCGCCAAGCTCCAGCAGCGCCACAAGATGAGCGTGCTGTTCATCAGCCACGATTTGGGCCTTGTGGGCGAAATCTCGGACCAGGTGGTCGTCATGCGCCACGGCCTGGTGCGCGAGACCGGTGATGTGCAGACCATTTTCAACGCGCCCAAGGACGCCTACACCCGCGCACTGATTGCCTGCCGCCCCAACCTGGACACGCGGCCACGGCGCTTGCCGGTGATCGACGACTTCGTCAATGGCCGCCCCATCGAGACCGTGCAGCGCGTGACCGCGCGCGCCACCGGCGAGCCACTGGTGACGGTGCAGGGCCTGCGCAAGGAATACCGCTTCAAAAAGGGGCTGTTTGGACACAGCGTGTTTCCGGCCGTGCAAAAAGCCGACTTCACCCTGCACAAGGGCCGCACCCTGGGCGTGGTGGGGGAATCCGGATCGGGCAAGACCACCATTGGCATGATGCTCACGCGCCTGACGGCGGCCACCACCGGCAGCATCCTGTTTGAGGGCAAGGACCTGGCCACCCTGAGTGCGGACCAGATGCGCCCTTACCGCAGCCGCATCCAGATCATTTTCCAGAACCCCTACGCCAGCCTGAACCCGCGCTTCACCATTGCCCAGATCCTGATGGAACCCATGCGCATCCACGGCATTGGCAAGGACGATGCCGAGCGCGCCCATCGCGCGGTGGCCCTGATTGAGAAGGTGGGCCTGCCGCCCGAGGCCTTTGGCAAGTACCCGCACGAGTTTTCGGGCGGCCAGCGCCAGCGCATCGCCATTGCCCGCTGCCTGACCATGAAACCCGAGATCATCGTTTGCGACGAAAGCGTCAGTGCCCTGGACGTCAGCGTGCAGGCCACGGTGTTGAATTTGCTGTTGGACCTGCAGGAGGAATTCGGCCTGTCCTACGTCTTCATCAGCCACGACCTGGCCGTGGTGAAGTACATGGCCGACGACATGCTGGTCATGAGCAAGGGCGAAATCGTGGAGCGCGGCCTGGCCGAGGACATCTACAACAACCCCCAGCATGCCTACACCCAGCAGTTGCTGCAGGCCATTCCGCGGGGGCTGGCCGGACGGGCGGCGGCCTGACGGTCTTGGTCTAAAGTTCTATAGAGAAATGGCCATTGGCCCGCGTAATCACTAACTAGTTCGCTATAAATAGCATAGCGAACTAGGTGGCCGATGGATCTTCTGGAATCACGGTCAAGTGCAAGCCACCCGCAGCAAGGCTGTACGCCAGGGTGTACCGACCCGGCTCCAGGGTGGGATGTCCCTGCGGGAATGACCGGTCGGTCACGTGGATCAGCTGGCGGTGGGCAAGTTGGATCCGCGTCTTGCGGTAGTGCGCCAATACGGCGGGAAATGCGTGCCAGCGGCTGGTCTGGCCCGGCTGCACCGGGCCCAGGTCTACGCTGGTACCGCGTTGGGGCAGGCCTAGCCAGATGTGCTCGAAAACCTCGGTGCCAGCGTTGCGGACGCGCAGCCAGACGGGGTTGTCGCCACCCCAGGCCAGTGCCGGAACCAGCGTGGACAGGCGCAGCAGGTCGCGGCGAATCACTGTGTGGCTTGCAGGCTATCGAGGTCCACGCGGAGGTCGCACACCCGCGCGCGGCGACGGCTCAACGCCCCCGCGATCAGATTGACACTGGTCGAAGTGCCCTGGTCGGCGAGCAGGGTGCCATCCCACTGCGCTTGGGCCGTGTCAAAGGCCAGCCAGGCACGCTGGGCTGCCCGCAGGGCATCGCGCCGGGAAGGCCCCGCCGCCTTGAGCAACTGGGCGTACACGCGGTTGAGTTCCTTGTCCCAGGCGGAATACGCCTCGGATTGTGCGTCGTTCAGCTCCACGGTCACACCACCGCTGCGTTGGATGGCTGCGTCCAAGGCCTTGTCGATGGGGTGGGCCTTGCTGTAGCCACAAAAGTGCTCCGTGGCGTGTGTTGCGACGGCGACGGACAACAGCAAGGTGGCAAGCGCGATGCGCAGCGTGGGTGGGGTGTCGGACATGGCGAATGAAACAGGATTTTGATGCGGTGCAGTGTGGCGCGCAGAGCCGGTGCAGGCTACCTACGCCGTACCTACGCGTGCGTGCGCAGTGGCGGGGCCGTTACACGTCGCCGACGGGTTGCTTGTAGCGCGCATAGGACCAGAGGTACTGTCCCGGTGCCTGGCGGATGATGCGCTCCATGCCGGCGTTCACCGCCGCTGCCGCCGCCTCGGGGCGGGCATCGGGGTCCCGCAGTTCGGGTGCGTCCAGGGGTTCGAAGTGCATGACAAAGCCCTGGCCGGAAGGTCGGCGTTCACACCAGCACAGCAGAACCTGGGCACCGCTTTGCTGGGCCAGGCGCGCCAGCAGGGTCATGGTGTAGGCCGATTTGCCAAAAAAGGGGGCCCAGACACCTTGACCGGCGGGTGGTACCTGGTCGGGCAGGATGGCGGTGTAGCCACCGCCGCGCAGCACGCGGATCAGGCTGCGCACGCCTGCCACGCTGGTGGGCACGGTCTTGAGCCCCGGGCGCTCACGCGAACTGGCCACCAGCGGTCCCAGCCAGGCCTTGCGCGCCGGCCGGTACAGGGCCACCAGCGGGCCGCGCGTGGGTCCAAAGCGTTCGGCCAGGGACTGGCCAATCATTTCCCAGCAACCAATGTGCGGCAGGGCCAGGATCACACCCTTGCCCGCGTCGAGTGCCTGCTCAAACAGCTCCACCCGGTCCCAATGCACCAGGTGCAGCACGCCCTGGTGGGGCGGGCGCAGCCATAGCCAGGGCAGTTCGGCCAGCATGGTGCCAATGGCGGCGATGGCCGGGCGGTATTGGAGCGGGGTCAGCCCGGCCTGTTTGGCATTGGCTTCCAGACGGTTGCGGTAGGGGCCCGACAGCAGCCACACCAGCCAGCCCAGCGCCGCGCCCACACGCTGCATCAGTGGCAGGGGCAGGCGCGCCAAGAGGCGAAACAATCGGACCATGAACATGGGCTACATCGCCTTGAACAGCCCGGTGTAGCTGCGGCTGACTTCCAGCTTCTCGTTGCTGCCGCGCACGCTCACCAGCTGGCGGCCGCGCTCGTCGCGGCTGACACCGCTGATGGCCTTGACGTTGACCAGGGTGGAGCGGTGGATTTGCCAGAACTGGCGCATGTCCAGCTCCGCGATCAGTTCCTTGATGGGCTTGCGGATCAGCGCTTCAACCGTCGCCGTTTGCACGCGGGTGTACTTTTCGTCGGAGATGAAAAACAGCACGTCTTCCACCGCAATCATCTGAATGGCGTTGCGCACGCTGGCCTGGATCCACTGCAAGGTGGGTGCCTGGGCCGGGCTGAGTTGCTGGCCCAGTTGCTGCAGCAGCTGGGCCATGGCGGGGGTGTGGGCAGGCAGTGCGTCGGGTTCCTGCTGGGGGACCGCGTTGTGCGCCTGCTCGCGCTGCGCCATGCGGGTCTGAATGCGCTGCACCGTCAGCTGCAGGCGCTCGCGCTCGGCGGGTTTCAGCACATAGTCCACCACGCCCTGTATGCGGTGCAGGCCGTCCAGCCGGGCGTTGTGGACGATGCGCAGCACCGGCACCGCCACCGC
>CAZDDK010000056.1:12392-15796 GCA_964504185.1 uncultured Rhodoferax sp.
TCGAAGGCCTGCACCGCATACTGGTCGTAGGCAGTGATGAAGACGATCTCGCAGCCCGGCCAGCCGTCGTCGGTATCGTCCAGCGTGGGCAGCTGTGCAATTTGCCGCGCCGCGTCCACGCCAGTCAGCCCCGGCATGCGGATATCGAGGAACACGATGTCGGGGTGCTGCTGCTGCGTCAGTTCCACGGCTTCCTGGCCATTCTTGGCTTCGGCCACGATGGCCAGTTCGGGCCACACCTCGGTGAGGCGGGCGCGCAGTTGGTCACGCATCAGGCGTTCGTCGTCGGCAATCACGGCACGGGGCATGGTGGGTTCCTGGTCAGCAAGGTGGCCCATTATTCCGCAGCGGCACCCGGTTCACGCGCCACATAGGGCACGGTGATGGTCACCGTGGTGCCGCCACCGGCCGTCTCGGTGATGGCCAGGCTGGCTTTGGACCCGTACAGCAGGGCCAGGCGCTCACGGATGTTGGACAGGCCGATGCCCGTGCCCGCCGTGGCGGCCTTGCCAAAACCCAGCCCCGTGTCGGCCACGGTCACGGCCAGTTTGCCATGCACAATCTCGGCGCTCACCGTCAGGTCGCCGCCTTCGGCCTTGGGTTCCAGGCCGTGCTTGATGGCGTTCTCCACCAGGCTTTGCAGCATCATGGGCGGGAACTCGGCGGACAGCAGCCCGTCGCTGACCCGCACCTCGGTGTGCAGACGCTCTTCCATGCGGACCTTCAGTATTTCCAGATACGGGCGGATCACCGCCAGCTCGCGCCCCATGTCGCGGGTGCTTTGCGCATTGGCCTCACGCATGGTGGGCATGCTGGCGCGCAGCAAGGCAATCAGGTTCTTTTGCATGATGCTGGCGCGCGGCGGGTCGGTCTCGATCAAGTGGTCAATGCTGGCCAGGGTGTTGAACAGAAAGTGGGGCTCCACCTGGGCCTGCATGGCGGCCATGCGTGCCTCCACTACCTGGCGCTTGAGCGATTCGGATTCGGCTACTTCGGTCGCCTGTGCGGCCTTGGCCTCGGCCTGGACCTTGCCTTTGTAGGTGATCTTGATGATGGCCGATATCAGCAAGAACCACATGGTCAGGGGCATCAGGGGGTCGCCAAATTTGTGGCGAATGATGCGCTGGCGCGGTTCTTCGTTGTCTTCCTCTAGCGCGTTCTCGGCTTCCCTGCGTGCGGCTTCCAGCGCCTCCTTGATTTCCTGCTTGGCCTCTTCAATGGCCTCGCGTACATCGTTCGTATCCGACCCTGGAGGCAGGCGGATGTGCACGCCGGGCAGGCTGGACACTGCGGCTTCGCTGGCGGCGGACTCGGATGGGGTACTCGCCGCCGACGCGCCGACACCGGGGACTGCGGGCGCACCGGGCTCAGAGGGTGCCGACGGGGGCTGCGCGGCCTTGGCGGACGGTTTGGTCGTGATGTGCACGCCACCGTCATCGATGGAGATGTTGACGCTCTCGCTCTTGTTGCCGGCCGGCCGGCTCTGGCGCTTCATGTCTGCGGGCGGGCGGGGCGGCTTGGGTGGTTTGATCTCGGGTTCCACCACCTCCCAGTAGGTCCAGCTCAGTGGGGGCAGGTCGTGAATGATGGCCATGGAAATGATCAAAACCAGCGACAGGAAGAAAAAGCGGCCCCAGGAAATGCTGACCAGCCAACCGGCGTAGGCGTGATACAGCCGGAGAAAGCGCTCGCTAAACCGTGCCCAGGTGCCAGCTGCGGAAGGTGCGGTGGATGAAGTTTGCATGGTGTGTATTCTGTGGCGAATGGAATGGGGCCCACTGTATCGGTGCCCGCCCGGGTCTTGCCACCCCCATGTGATGCACGGGGGATGGCCGTGGACAGACTGCATGAGGGAGGGACAAGCTGCGGGCGCGGCGCTGCGCTGGCGCGCGGGAGCCAGCGCAAGGCAGGTTTATCATTGGCACCATGACCAGTGCGACCGATCTGGCACAAATTCGCTTGGACAATGCCTTGGGTCTGTTCGATGAATTTGTGCGCAACACCATCAAACACCCCGACGCCGCCACCCTGCGAGGACTGGAGGGCCGGTTTGCCGAAAAGGTGCACATCCAGCCCAGCTACTGGAGCCAGATCAAGGGCCGCTCGCGCCAGATTGGGGAGCGCCTGGCGCGCCAGTTTGAACTGTTGTGCCACAAGCCCAATGGCTGGATGGACCAGGTGCACACGGCGGGTGCGGTTCCCATCCCGGTGGCGGCACCGGCGGATGCTACCCGCGACAGCCATGCCCCACGGGATGACGATGAGCGCTTCATCGTGGGACTGGTGTTGACCTATTACCGGCGTCACCCGCTCAAGGCACGGGCCCGCCTGCTGGACCTGCTGGGCGAAGTGCTGACCCCCGCCACCGAGCCAGCCCGGTCCATAGCGCCCACTGCCCGCGATGCCGCTTCGCCCGTCAAACCCGCACCCGGTCCCGCAGACGCCCAGGCCTTGTGGCTGCGCTCCCAGGCCGGTGTTGCGCCACTGCGACAAAAGAAGTAGTCATGCGCCCATGGGGCGTCAATTCGGATAAATACTATTTGCTCAAGATAACGTTTAATTTATCATTTGAGCAATTCCGATCAACCCCTCACCCGTTTTTCATGGTTCAGTCTGCCACTGCAATTGTTTGCCTTGGTCCGCGCGCGGCGCGGTGGCTTGACAGTCTGCTGGACCGTGCGTCCGCGGGTGGGAATACACATCGCGCCCTGCCGGGGGCATCTGTGAACCGAGCGCAGCTTTAGCGAGTGGCGCGTTGGCTTCACGGCAGCCCGGGTGCGAAAGCAGTCCGGGCTTTTTTGTGTCTGTTTTTTTAAACCGCAACCTGAAGGAGTGACCCATGTCGCATTGCATCCCCTTAACCGCCAATTCGTGCCGTCCTGCCTGCAAGCGTTCCCGACGCCCTGCAAGCGGCCCCGCAAGACCCCCCAGTTGTAACTGAATTCAACCGGCGCTCGCCAAAGACGCGACCGCCCAGCCAGGAGATACCCCCATGTTGTCAGGAAGTTTGCATACCCAGTCCTTGCCCTACTACACCCCCGCCGGCCCATCGGCCCGCCGCCGCGTCGCTGCCGTGCTGCGCGCCGCCAGCCGTGGCCTGGCCCGGCTGTCGCGCAGCCTCAGCGCCGAGGAGCGCGAACGTGAACGGGCGCGTGCACGGGCTGCGCAAGTGTTCGAGTTCTACGCCGAGGCCGGTGCCCCGGAAGGCGCGCTGTACGTGGACGGCCAACTGGTTGGCTACCTGCCCGGCGTGACCCGCTTATAGACGCAGCGGGCGACCGTGGGGGCTGTTTCACCGCCGGGCCGTCCCAAGGTGAAACGCGGCCCCCTTGGGGGGCAGAGAGCCACGCGCAGCGGGCGACCGTGGGGGCTGTTTCACCGCCGGGCCGTCCCAAGGTGAAACG
>CAZDDK010000057.1:0-4937 GCA_964504185.1 uncultured Rhodoferax sp.
CTGCAGATCGGCACCGGCGCAGAAGGCCTTGGTACCGGCACCGGTGATGACGATGGCACGCACGCTGCGCTGGGTCTGCGCGGCGGTGATCGCCTGCGCCATCGCCGCCAGCACGCCGTGGCTCATGGCGTTGCGCCGCTCCTCGCGGGTAATGGTCAGCCACAGAACCGGGCCGCGCTGCTCGGCAGACAGCTCGGAGGTGGAGGAAAAGGCGCTGGGAGGGGTGCTCATGGGGAAGGCTCCTGATTTGCTATGATTTTTGTAGCTATTTAGGCAATGAATACGCGGGCTACTGCCGTATTTTGCCGCAAGCGCTGGCGTGACGGGTGCAAAAGCAACACCTGTGCAACACCGCCCCAGCGCCAGCCTGTACCATGCGATACGCTGTTGCCCCGCACGCACCCCGACCCTTTCCGAGACAAGGCCGCCCATGGAGGATTCCTCGCCCCGCATCGCATTCGAGCAGGTGCCCGAAGGTCTGCGTGCGCGCGTGTTGGGGCGCTGGACGGCGGAGTCGCTGGCCGTGCCGGCGCAGTGGGACCAGGTGCAGGCCGCCCTGAACACGTTGCCACCCGACTGGCGGCACTGGCAATGGGACTTGCGCCAATTGCAGCGGTTGGACCATACCGGTGCGCAGCTGCTGTGGAACGCCTGGTACCGCCAGTGGCCCGAATCTGCGCACACCACGTCGGCGCAGCGCGCCATGCTGGAGCGGGTGGCGCGCTACTCGTCGGCCCTGCCCCCGCGCAAGCGCCAGACGGCCACGGATGTGTTCTTGCACCTGGGTGAATGGGTTCTGCGCCGCGAGGAGCACGTGCTGGGTGCGGTGCGCCTCATCGGCCAGTTGCTGCTGGACCTGGTGCAGCTGCTGCGCGCGCCGCGCAGTGGGCCGTGGCGGGATATTTCAGGGCACATCTACCGCATTGGGGCCACGGCCCTGCCCATTACCGCGCTGGTCGGGTTTTTGATTGGTGTGGTGCTGGCCTATCTGATGTCGCAACAGCTGCGCCAATTCGGGGCGGATGCCTTCATCGTCAACATCCTGGGCATCTCGCTGATCCGCGAGCTGGGGCCGGTGCTGGCCGCCATTTTGATTGCCGGGCGCTCCGGTTCGGCCATCACCGCGCAGATTGGCGTGATGCGGGTGACCGAGGAACTGGACGCCATGCAGGTCATGGGCATTGCCAAGGGCTTTCGCCTGGTGATGCCGCGCGCGCTGGCCATGGCGCTGGCCATGCCGCTCCTGGCGGTATGGACCACGTTGGCAGCGCTGTTGGGGGGCATGCTGGCGGCAGACATGGCCATGGGGCTTCCCCCGGCCTACTTTGTCACCGCACTGGGCAGGGCGGTGCTGGTGTCCAACCTGTGGCTGGCGGTGGGCAAATCCGTGGTGTTTGGGCTGCTGATTGCGCTGATTGGTTGCCACTACGGGCTGCGCATTCTGCCCAACACGCAGAGCCTGGGCGAGGGCACCACGGCCTCGGTGGTGACCAGCATCACCATGGTGATTCTGGTGGATGCGCTGTTTGCGGTGGTGTTCAAGGGGATAGGGATATGAGCCCCCACGCTCCGCCGTTGCACGGGTCGCTGCCCCCCAAGGGGGCCGACCTGCCTTGGGGCGGCCCGGCGGCAGGTTCTATGAGTCCCCACGCTCCGCCGTTGCACGGGTCGCTGCCGCCCGCTATTGCGCCGGTCGTGGATATCCGGGGTCTGTGGACGGTGTTTCGCAGCGCCGGGGTGGACGCTGTCATCCACAAGGATTTGAACCTGGCCATTGCGCGGGGCGAGTTGCTGTCGGTGGTGGGGGGCTCGGGCAGCGGCAAGACCACGCTGCTGCGCCAAATTCTGGGGCTGGAGCTGCCCTCGCGCGGCAGCATCACGGTGCTGGGCCGATCGGCCCAGCAGCTCACCAGCCTGGGTGCGGCCAGCCGGGTGGGGATGCTGTTTCAGCACGGGGCGCTGTACTCCGCCTTCACGGTGCTGGAGAACATTGCCTTCCCCTTGCGCGAGCTGAAAACCCTGCCCGACGACCTGGTGCGCGACGCCGCCATGGTCAAACTGCAAATGGTGGGGCTGGACCCGGCCCACGCCCACAAGATGCCGGCCGACCTGTCCGGCGGCATGGTCAAGCGCGTCGCCCTGGCACGTGCGCTCATCATGGACCCGCCGCTGTTGTTGCTGGACGAACCCACCGCCGGTCTGGACCCGGACCGCTCGGACGCCTTTTGCGACCTGCTGCGCTCCCTGCACCAGGAGTTGGGCCTGACCGTGGTCATGGTCACCCACGACCTGGACACCATCTACGCCATCAGCACCCGCGTGGCGGTGGTGGCGGACAAGCATGTCATCGTCGATGCCCCACCCAAGGAGGTCATTGCCTTTGACCATCCCTTTGTCCGGGAATTTTTCCTGGGCGGGCGGGGCCTGCGCGCGCAGGAGCTGTTGCGCCTGCACCCCGACACCGTGTAGAAAGCCAACCCCGCTATGGAAAACAAATCCCATGCCCTTGCCGCCGGTGCCTTCGTGCTGGTGGTGGTCGCCCTGCTGGTCGCCCTGGCCGCCTGGCTGACGCGCGATACCGGCCAGCACCGCGTGTTTGAAATCTCCAGCCGCGAGGGCGTCACCGGACTGCAGGTGCAGGCGGCGGTGCGCTACAAGGGCGTCACTGTGGGGCGGGTGCAGGCCATTGCGCTGGACACCGAGGCCCCCGGCAACGTGCTGGTGCGCATCTCGGTGGACGCCACCGCGCCCATCACCACCCAGACCTTTGCCACGCTGGGCTTTCAGGGCGTGACGGGCCTGGCCTTCGTCCAGCTGGACGACACCGGCGCGGCCTCGCAGGCGCTGGCCGCCGTGGACGACAAGCCCCCGCGCCTGCCCATGCGGCCCAGCCTGATGTCGCGCCTGTCGGACCAGGGTTCCGGCCTGCTGGTGCAGCTCGACGAGGCCAGTCGGCGCGTCAACCAGCTGCTGGCCGCTCCCAACCAGAAGCAACTCATGGACGCTGTCCACAACCTGGGCCAGGCCGCCGCCCAGATCGGCCAGGTGGCCCAGCAGTCCAACCTGCCAGCCCTGGCGCACGACACCAGCGTGGCCCTGCAAAGCCTCAAGACCAATGCCGAGCGTCTGGGCCAGAGCGCCGACTCGGTGCGCACATCGGCCGACGCGTTCAAAAAGATGAACCAGCGCATGAGCGAACCCGGCGGCACGCTGGACCAGATCGCCCAGGGCACGGACGCCCTGCTGGCCACCGGCCAGTCGCTCAACGCCACGCTGGTGCCACGCATCAACCGCACGGTGGACGACACCGCCCGCACCGTGCGCCACATCGGCCGTGCGGTGGAAACCGTCAACGACAACCCGCAGGCGCTGCTGCTGGGCAACGGCAGCGTGCCACCCGGCCCGGGTGAGCCGGGCTTTGTGGCACCCCCGCAGCGCTGAGAGAGCGGGCACCCTCATCTGGCATCTGCAACACATTCATCTGGGAATGCTATGAAATATGTAGCTATAACAATAGAAAACACGCGGGCTAGAGCCCTGTTTGTTTGTATGGCTTTGGCGCTGGGTGCCTGCTCGCCCCTGCAGCCCCACCCGCGTGCGCTGGTGTACGACTTTGGCCCCGGCCCGGTCAGCGCCAGTGCGATCAACCGCATGGCACCCTTGCCGGCGCTGGTGCTGGCCGAAGTGGATGCCCATGCCGCGCTGGACGGCACCGCCGTGCTGTACCGCCTGGCCTACAGCGACGCCCGGCAGCTGCGTCCCTACGCCCAGGCCCGCTGGAGCATGGCCCCTGCCCAGCTGCTGCGCCAGCGCCTGCGTGAGCAGTGGGGCCAGCGCCGCGCCGTCCTCAACGCGGCGCAGGGCATGGTGGTGCCGCCCGCCGCGCTGTCTTTGCACCTGGAGCTGGATGAATTCAGCCAGTTGTTTGAATCGAGCAGCCACAGCACTGGTCTGGTGCGCCTGCGCGCCACCGTGGGCCAGGCCGCCGCGGGCACCGAGCGGCTGGTGGCCCAGCGCAGCTTTGTGGTGCAGCGCCCCGCCCCCACGGCCGACGCCGCCGGTGGCGTGCAGGCCCTGACCGCCGCCACCGATGCGGTGCTTGCCGAGCTGGCGCAGTGGCTGGAGCAGGTGGAACAGTCCGAACCGGTGCAGCCGCGTCGCCCTTAGCGCGCGACCGCCATCTGCGGAATCAGCCGGTGGTAGAAGCGGATGGCTTCAGCGTAGTTTTTCACACTCAGGCGCTCGTTCGTGCCATGGAAACGCTTGAGGTCGTCGCTGTTGGCGCGGATGGGCGAGAACTTGAAGATGTGGTCGCTGATCTCGCCGAAGTGGATCGAGTCGGTCCCCGCCACCATCAGGCCCGGGGCCACCACGGCGTCGGGAAAGACTTCACGGATGGTCTGGTTGAGCGTGGCGTACTGGGCTGAACTGGTCGGGGCGACCTTGTAGGCCGAATCCGGCTTGCCGTGGTCCGGCGCATACAGTTCGAACTGGCCCTCGGGGGCCTCCACCTTGGAGCGCATGTGTGCCAGCACCGCGTCGCGGGTGTCGCCCGGCAGCAGGCGGAAGTTCACCGCCGCTTCGGCCCGGCCAGGCAGCACGTTGTCCTTGTTGCCGGCGTTGACGATGGTCAGCGCCGTGGTCGTGCGCAGCATGGCATTGGTACCGGACCCTTTTTCCAGCTGCTTCTGCACCACCGGGCCGAATAGCCACAGGTTGGACAAAGCCACGCGCGAGAAGCCTCTCATTTCGGGGGCCAGGGTGTCGAACATCTCGAACGCCACGCCTTGCAGGCGGGCCGGCAGCTGCTCGTCGTCCAGGCGCTTGAGCGAGGCCGCCATCATGGCAATGGCGCTTGTGCCCTTGGGCGGTGGCGTGGACGAGTGGCCCGGCGTGGCCGAAATCTTGAGCACCACGGTCATGTAGCCCTTCTCGGC
>CAZDDK010000057.1:5037-15660 GCA_964504185.1 uncultured Rhodoferax sp.
CCTCTTTCCAGTCACCCTCGGTGCCCGGTGCCACGGGCACCACGTCCTGGTGCGCCAGCAGCAGCAGGGGCTTGGTCTTTGGGGCGGCTCCTTCCCAGGTGTAGAGCAGGCTCAGGCCCCCCACCACTTCGCGCTTGAGCGTGGCATGGACCTTGGGGAAGCGCGCCTGCAGCATGGCGTGGAAGGCCTTGAACTGGTCGGCGTTGAGGTTGGCGTCCTCCCGCGAGGCGATGGTCTGGAATCGGACTGCTTCGCCCAGGCGCTCGGCCACGGCTTTCTCGTCCACCGCCACCGGGACCAGGGGGGCCACCTGCAACTGGCGCGAGCCCTTGCGTGCGGTGTTGATGCCGACGGCGGTGGCCAGCAGCAGCAGCAGGGCAAGCAGCCCCAGGAAGACCTTCTTGATCACGGCGTTCTCCTCGTTATGGTGCAAACGGACGATGGTAAAAGCCGCTGAAAAGTGTGTCCAATGCATAATTTCATGAATATTGATCGGTTTTTTCGATAATGACCGCCACCATTGCTCAACTGCGCCACTTCATCGCCCTGGCCGAGAGCGGCTCCTTCACGCGCGGGGCCGACAGCACGCGGCGCTCGCAGGCCGCGTTCAGCCGCAGCATTGCCGAGCTCGAGGCCAAGCTGGGTGTGGCCCTGATCGAACGCCAGGGCCACCGCCACAGCCTCACCCCCATCGGTCTGACGGTGCTGGAGCATGCGCGCCAGGTGGTGGCGCAGACCGACGAACTGCACCAGGTGGTGCAGCACCACGTGAACGGCGATGCCGGGCATGTGCGCATTGGCCTGGGCGCGACCCCGGCGGCGCTGCTGAGCCTGCCGCTCATGCGCTATGCGCGCGACTACCCCGGCGGCATGAAGATCCGCATCTCGCGCGCCTTGCAGGACCTGCAGTTGCTGGCGCTGCGCGAGCGCCAGCTTGATGCGCTGGTGATGGACCTGCGCTCTGTTCCCCACAGCAATGGCGACCTGGTGGTGCAAAAGCTGTGCGAAATGCCCACCGGCATCCTGTGCCGGGCCGACCACCCGCTGTGCCGGGTGCCCGCCCCCAGCCTGGCCGACCTGAAGGCCTATCCGGCCGCCGGTACTGGCGTGAGCGCCAGCGTGGCGCGCCACGCGGTGGAGCGCTTTGGCACCACGGCCCACCCCGACAGTTTTCTGACCCTGGGCAGCGACGACGTAGTCACCATGCTGCAACTGACCTGCGAAAGCGATGTGCTGTTTGTCGGCATCGTGGCCCCGGCCCTGCCGCTGCTGCAGTCCGGCGCACTGGTGCAGCTGCCCTTTTCCATGGCCGGGCTGGAATCGCACATTGCCTGGGTGCAGCGCGCTGCACGGGCCCCCAATCCGGTCTTGGACGGAATCCGCCAGCGGGTGCAGGGTTGGCTGGACGACGCCACCCGCTCGGCGGGGAAATGGGGGACTTAGCGCCCCAGCGCCGGAAACAGCTTGACCAGCCCGTCGGACATCACCTCCACCGCCAGCGCGGCCAGGATCAGCCCCATCAGGCGGGTCATCACGTTGATGCCGGTCTTGCCCAGCACGCGGGCAATCGGCTCGGCCAGCCGAAAGCACAGCGCCGTGGCCAGCGCTATGACCACGCCGTAGCCCACCAGCGTGCCCATCTGCCAGAAGGTCTTGGCCTTCTCGGCATAGATCACCATGGTGGACATGGTGGCCGGGCCGGTGAGCAAGGGAATGGTCAAGGGCACCACGGCAATGCTGGCACCCATGGCCGCTTTCTCAGCCCCGTCTTCCATTTCGTGCGTGCTGGCCTTGGCCTCGGCCGGCTGGGCGGTGAGCATGTTCAGCGCCGAGGTCAGCAGCAGCATGCCCCCGCCCACCTGAAAGCTGGCCAGCGAGATACCGAAAAAATCCAGAATGTGCAGCCCGGCCAGCGCGCTGGTGGCGATCACCGTAAAGCAGCTGAAGGTGGATACGGCAATGGTGCGCTGGCGCTGCGCCGCCGAAAACCCCTGGGTGTAGTGGATGAAGAAGGGCACGATGGCCAGCGGGTTGACGATGGCCAGCAGGGTGATGAGGGGTTTGAAATCCATGGTGGTGTCTCCTGGGCTAGCGCCCACCCGTCACGTCCAGAATGCTGCCCGTGGTGTAGCTGGATTGCCCGCCCATCAACCAGACAATGGCCTGGGCCACTTCCTGCGCGGTGCCGGGGCGCTGCATGGGAATCTGCGCAGCCATTTGGTGCGCGCGACCGTGCTGGCCGCCGCTGGCGTGGATGTCGGTGTCGATGATGCCGGGCCGCACGGCATTGACGCGGATGCCCTCGCTGACCACTTCCTTGGCCAGCCCCACCGTAAAGGTGTCAATGGCCCCTTTGGTGGCGGCGTAGTCCGCATACTGGCCCGCGCCGCCCCCGCGTGCGGCCACGCTGGAGACGTTGACGATGCTGCCGCCCGCGCCGCCGTGGCGGGTGCTCATGCGCCGCACCGCCTCGCGGGCACAGGCCATCGCGCCCAGCACGTTGGTGGCAAACAGGCGCTGCATGCGCTCCCACGTCAAGGCCTCTACCCGGCAGGCAACATCCACGATGCCCGCATTGTTGACCAGTGCGGTCAGTGGCCCCAGCTTGGCGTCCACTTTGGCAAACAGGGCCAAAATGTCCGCCTCCACCCCGACATCGGCCTGCACCGCCATGGCCGTGCCGCCACCCGCGCGGATCTGGCGCACCACCTCGTCAGCAGCCAGGGAATTGTGGGCATAGTTCACCGCTACGGCGTAGCCTTGCTGGGCGGCCAGCAGGGCCGTGGCCGCGCCAATGCCACGGGAGCCGCCAGTGATCAGAACGGTGGGTTGCATGCAGGTACAGGGTTGGAGGATGGGTGTGGTTGCGGGCTGGGCACGAACCAGTTTAGCGTTGAAATCACCGCCCGCTGTGTGCCAGGTAGCGTTTGCGCCAGAACAGCACCACCAGGCCCAGGGCTACGGCCAGCATCAGCGCCATGGCCTTCCAGATGCCGCTTTGCTGGTGGATCAGGGGCAGGGCGTCGAAGTTCATGCCAAAGAAGCCGGTAATCAGGTTTAGCGGGAGAAAGATGGCGGTCAGCACGGTGAGTGTGCGCATGATGTCGTTGGTGCGGCTGCCCTGCACGCTGAAGTGCATTTGCACCGCGGTTTCCACGCTTTGCTCCAACCGGCGTACGTGGTGCACCACGCGTTCGATGTGTTCGAGCACGTCGCGCGAACGCACCTGCAGCAGGTCGCGCTCGCGGTGTTCGGCGGGCGTTTGCGCCTCGGGCCAGGTCTTGATGGCCTCGATCCAGTCCTGTATTGCGGCGCGCTGGTCTTCGCAGACTTCGTCCAGATAGTGCAGCGACAGACGGGCGTCCAGCAGCGAGCCCCAGTTGTTGAACCGTGTCTTGGGGTTTAGCAGTTCGGTCTGCCAGTGGTCCAGTTGGTGGGTGAGTTCACGGCGCAGTTCCAGAAATCCGTCCACCATCTGGTTGACGATGCGCAACATCATGTCGGCCGGGCTGGTGGGCAGGCGGGCACCGGCGGTGGGCGATTCGGCGCGGGATGCCTGCATGAGCCGCGTGGCATAGACGTCGCGCACCGAGCATTCGGTGGGGTGCACGGTGAGCAGCACGCGGTCAAACACGGCAAAGCCCACCGGGCTGGTGTCGATGCGCCGCAGAATGGGGGGGCCGCCCCGGCGAGGCTCCTGTGTCAGCACTTCGCCGGGATGCTCCAGGTCGGTGGGGCGGCTGCCAGCGGCCAGCCTGCGAAACACCAGCAAGTCGTATTGCGAGGTGTAGTCGTAGTGGGAGGGCAGCTGGTTGTTGATCAGGTCCGAGATGTGCAAATCCACCAGCTGCTGGCCGCACAGGGTCTGCAGCATGCCTTGCAAGCGGGTCTGCTCCACCTCGAACTCGCGCCGCGCGCAGGCCACCCAGATGAAGCCCTGGGCGGGTGGGCCGAGGCGGATCAGCGCGTCCAGGTCTGCCGTTTCTGTGGGGCCACCGGGCTGGATGTGGAAGATGCGCATGGACTTGTTTCAGGAGGCTATTGAATAAAATAGGGCCCTAGCCCGCGTAATCATTGGGATGAATGCTATCATTTGGATAGCAATTTGGCAGCGTCGATGGCACAGTAAGTCAGCACGCCATCGGCCCCGGCGCGTTTGAAGGCCAGCAGGCTCTCCAGCATCACGGCGTCGTGGTCCAGCCAGCCGTTCTGCGCGGCGGCCTTGAGCATGGCGTATTCGCCGCTGACCTGGTAGGCGAAGGTTGGCACTTTGAATTCGTCCTTGACGCGGCGCACCACATCCAGATACGGCATGCCGGGTTTGACCATCACCATGTCGGCGCCCTCGGCGATGTCCAACGCTACTTCACGCAAGGCCTCATCGGTGTTGGCCGGGTCCATCTGGTAGACCTTTTTATTGCTCTTGCCCAGGTTGCTGGCCGAACCCACGGCGTCGCGAAACGGGCCGTAGAAGGCGGATGCGTACTTGGCGCTGTAGGCCATGATCCGGGTGTGGATGTGGCCCTTGGCCTCCAGCGCGGCGCGGATGGAGCCAATGCGCCCGTCCATCATGTCGCTGGGTGCGACGATGTCCACGCCGGCGTCGGCCTGGGTCATGGCTTGCTGCACCAGTATGGCCACGGTTTCATCATTGAGGATGTAACCCTCGGCCTCGGGTCGCTTATCGGGTAGGCCGTCCTGGCCGTGGCTGGTGAAGGGGTCCAGGGCCACGTCGGTCATCACGCCCAATTGGGGGAACTCTTTTTTGAGGGCGCGCACCACGCGGGGTACCAGACCGTCTGGGTTGAGGGCCTCGGACCCCTCGTAGTTTTTCAGTGACTGGTCGATCACCGGAAACAGCGCCATGACCGGAATTTCCAGCTTCGCGCATTGCTCGGCCACGGGCAGCAGCAGGTCCAGGCTCAGGCGCTCCACGCCGGGCATGGAGGCAATTGGCACCCGCTGGTTCTGGCCATCGACGACGAAGACCGGGTAGATCAGGTCATGCGCGGTGAGCGTGTTTTCGCGCACCAGGTTGCGGGTAAAGCCATCGCGGCGCAGGCGACGCGGGCGGCCAAGGGGGTAGGGGGCATAAGGTGTCATGGGGAAAATTGTGCCTGATTCAGAATGCGCCCGTGCGGCATGGGATAGCACAACCGGCCATCGGCTGGACCGACCGCGTGAAATATCGGCAACGAAATGAAGGGGTTTTTCGTAAAGATGCTTGCAAAGTGGTTCCAACTTTGCTAAATTTGGCCCCAGGTAGCTTGCTACCTCCCGCTTTTCCTCCCTGAGCGGGGCCTTGATGTGTGACAGCAAATAGGCTTACCACCCCAGCCCATGTGCTGGGGTTTTTTTTGGGTGCGGCGCTAAACTCGTGCGCATGCTTCTTGTTAAATCCCTGCACATCGTTTTCATCGCCAGCTGGTTCGCCGGCCTGTTCTACCTTCCCCGCATATTTGTGAATCTGGCCATGGTGCCGGTCGGCTCCGACGCGGAGCGTGCGCGCCTGCTGTTGATGGCGCGCAAACTGCTGCGTTTCATGACCGTGATTGCGGTGCCCGCGCTGGGTCTGGGGTTGTGGCTGTGGATCGGGTTTGGCATTGGTTGGGGGCCGGGCAACGGCTGGATGCATGCCAAACTGGTTGTCGTACTGATGGTGATGGGCTACCACCATGGGTGCAGCGTTATTCTGAAGAAGTTCGAGGCCAACACCATGTCGCGCAGCCACGTCTGGTTTCGCTGGTTCAATGAAGCGCCGGTGCTGCTGCTGCTGGTGGCGGTGATACTGGTGGTCGTCAAACCGTTTTAGCGAGGCCACCCTCCCATGCACAAATCGGCAGCCTGGCCACTGGCCTTGCTTTACGTGGGATTGATTGTGTATGCCAGCCTGTATCCGTTTGCCGAGTGGCGCGACCAGGGCATTGCCCCCTGGACATTTTTGGCGGCTCCCTTGCCGCGCTATTGGACCGGTTTCGATGTGGGCATCAATATGCTGGGCTACGCCCCTTTGGGGGGGCTGCTGGCGCTGGGCGTGCTGCGTTCGGCGCGGGCAGGGCATGCCATCCTGCTGCCGATAGCAGTGGCCGCAACGCTGGCGTTGGTCATGGAGGCGCTACAGAGCTACCTGCCGGCGCGGGTCCCGTCGCGCGAGGACTGGTTGCTTGACACCTTGGGTGCGGCGGTCGGTGCCACCGGTGCGGTGGTGCTTGCCCGGCTGGGTGCCATTGACCGCTGGAGCCAGATTCGCGGGCGCTGGTTTGTGCCCCATTCGCGCGGTGGCATCGTGCTGTTGGCGTTGTGGCCTCCGTCCTTGCTGTTTCCCGCTGCCGTGCCATTTGGTTTGGGCCAGGTGTTGGAGCGGGTGGAGGCTGCACTGGCCGAGCACTTGGTGGACACGCCGTTCTTGAATTGGCTGCCGTTGCGGGAGACGGAGCTGCAGCCCCTGGTGCCCGGTGCCGAAATGGTGTGCGTGTGGTTGGGCCTGTTGATTCCCTGTTTGCTGGGGTTTTGCCTGGTGCGCGCGCGGTTGCGCCGAGTGGCCTTCGTGTTGATGACGGTGGGCGTGGGCGTGGGGGTGTCGGCCCTTTCTGCTGCGCTGAGTTGGGGCCCCGCCCATGCGTGGGCGTGGCTGGGGCTGCCGGCCCAGTTGGGCATGGTGATGGCCGTGCTGCTGGCGCTGGTGTTGGCGTTCGTGCCATGGCGTGCGAGTGCGGCCTTGCTGCTGGTGTCGCTGGGCGTCTACCTGAGTCTGCTGAATCAGGCTCCGGAGAGCGCCTATTTCGCCCAGACCCTGCAAGCCTGGGAACAGGGCCGGTTTATCCGATTCCATGGCCTGGCCCAGTGGTTGGGTTGGTTGTGGCCCTATGCGGCACTGGTCTATGTGCTGTCGTTGATGGGGGCGGGTGAGCCAAAAAACTAGAATCCTGCTATGACCGAGTCCAATGCCCCCCACGCGCCGTACTACACGCGGCACATCTTTTTCTGCCTGAATGAGCGCAAAAACGGCGAAGAGTGCTGTGCCCAGCACCGCGCCCAGGAAGGATTTGAGCGCTGCAAGCAGCGGGTCAAGGAGGCGGGCTTGTCCGGGGCTGGCAAGGTGCGCGTCAACAAGGCAGGCTGTCTGGATCGCTGCGCGGCGGGTCCCGTGGCCGTGGTGTATCCCGAAGGCATCTGGTACACCTATGTGGACGAACAGGACATCGACGAAATCGTCGAGTCGCATCTTAAAAATGGCCAAGTGGTGCAGCGGCTTCTCACTCCGGCGCATCTGGGGCGCTGAAGCGTGAACTCCCAAACCCGCCGCTTCTTATTGCAAGGCCCCGTTGGGTCCATAGAGGCCCTGGAAGATCTCCCCGCCTTGCCCGCCGGACGGGCACCGCGTGGCGTCGCCGTGATTGCGCATCCGCATCCCTTGTTTGCCGGGACCATGGACAACAAGGTGGTTCAGACCCTGGCGCGGGCGTTCGTGCAATGCGGATGGCGCGCAGTGCGATTCAACTTTCGAGGCGTCGGTGCGACGCAAGGCGTACACGACGCCGGGCGCGGCGAACTTGACGACTTGCTGGCCGTGATAGACAACGTAACCGATCCGAAGACGGCAGGCCTGCCACCTGGCCACGGTGTGCCGTTGGCATTGGCGGGGTTTTCTTTTGGCTCCTTTGTCATCAGCCACGCGCTGGCGGCACTGGGCCCGCAGCGGGCACCACGGTCGTTGGTGCTGGTGGGTACCGCGGCAACCCGGTTCGTTGTGGCAGACGTGCCAGTGGATCTGCATCTGCGTACGCTGGTATTGCACGGCGAGCAGGATGACACGGTGCCGCTGTCGGATGTCATGAACTGGGCGCGCCCCCAAACCCTGCCGGTGACGGTGATTCCGGGAGGCACTCACTTCTTTCATGGACAATTGCCGCTTTTACGCAGTCTGGTGGTGCGCCACCTGCACGCAGATGTAAGTCCGCTACCCTAGCAGACCACCCGCCAGGCAACTCCGTTCCACTAGCCTCTCTTTACTCCCTGCCAGACCTTCTTATGAAGATGGCGATTGACCTACTTCCATGAAATCATTGCTTGCTGCCCTTGTGGCTACCCTGTGTTTTTCCGTGGCCGCACAGACCCCGCAACCACCTGAGGTCGCGGCACGGGCCTATTTGCTGTTGGACGTCAGTGCCAACCAGATACTGGCCTCCAAGGATTTGGACATGCCGGTAGAGCCTGCGTCACTGACCAAGTTGATGACAGCCTATTTGGTATTTGACGCCCTGCGCAACAAAAAGCTGGACCTGAAGCAGGCACTTCCAGTGAGCGAACGCGCTTGGAAAATGCCTGGTTCTCGCATGTTCATCGATCCCAAGATGCAGGTTCCTGTGGAAGATCTGATTAAGGGAATGATCGTGCAGAGTGGCAATGACGCCACCATAGCACTCGCAGAGGGGGTGGGCGGAACCGCCGAGCGCTTTGTCCAGATGATGAATGACCAGGCCAAAGTGTTGGGTATGAAATCTACGGGCTACAAAAACCCCGAAGGGTTGACCGAGGCCGGGCACACAACCACCGCCCGCGATTTGAGCATTCTGGCAACCCGACTGATGGCCGACTTTCCGGATTACGTCGGGTTTTACGCAATTAAGAAGTACCGCTATCCCGGCACCCCCGCAGCAAATGACAGCAATCGCAATCTGCTATTGTTTCGAGACCCCACCGTGGATGGCCTGAAAACGGGCTACACCGAGGCGGCGGGATATTGCATGGTTGCCACTGCGAAGCGGGACTTTTCTAGCGGAACCGGCACAGGAATGTCTGTGTCATCTGGAAGTAGACGCTTACTTTCCATCGTATTGGGAACTGCCAACGAGAACGCGCGGGCGAATGAGTCACAAAAGCTGTTGAACTGGGGGTTTACCGCTTATGAAGGAGTGAAGCTGTTCGATGCGGAGCAGGCGGTGGCGTCTTCCAGCGTGTGGAAGGGGGCGCAAAACGCGGTCAAGTTGGGTCGGCCGCAAGCCATTGTGGTGGCAGTTCCTCATGGCAGTGCGGCCAAGTTGAAAACCCAGGTCGTCCGGTCTGAGCCCTTGGTGGCCCCCATTTCCAAGGGGCAGTCACTGGGTGTACTGAAAATTCTCGCGGGCGACCAACCGGTTGGAGAGGTTCCGCTGTTGGCACTGGAACCTGTTGAGCAGGCAGGTATTCTGGGACGGGCGTGGGATTCGGTCCGTTTGTGGATCCGTTGACGCGGCAAAAGTGTGGGTGTACGCAGGGCGGCCATTTCCTCTTGCGGGGAAACCCGTGATCTGATACATTAGAAGGCTTTTCGGAAATTCCGAAGGGATTCACGTTTTCGTATTCATTCAAACGTTTAGGGACGTTTAGCTATAGGAGGCTTAAGTGCCAACCATCAATCAACTCGTACGTCAAGGCCGTGAGGTCGAGACCATCAAGTCGAAGAGTCCTGCGATGCAGAACTCTCCGCAGCGTCGCGGTGTATGCACCCGTGTGTACACCACAACGCCCAAGAAGCCTAACTCCGCTTTGCGTAAGGTTGCCAAAGTGCGCCTGACCAACGGTTTTGAGGTGATTTCCTACATTGGCGGTGAAGGCCACAACCTCCAGGAGCACAGCGTGGTGCTGGTTCGCGGCGGCCGTGTCAAGGACTTGCCAGGTGTGCGCTACCACATCGTTCGTGGCTCGTTGGATCTGCAGGGCGTGAAAGACCGCAAGCAGTCGCGTTCCAAGTACGGCGCAAAGCGTCCTAAGGCTAAGTAAGCCAATTTGGATAAATCGGTGTTTGTTTACTGCGTGGCGCGGTAAATGGACGAAGTGACCCGCACTTGGGTCGAGTAAGTGAGAGTCTTATTAATTAACTCTCGCGGTGCTTATAGGGCACCAGCTGAAGCAAAGAGGTGAAATATGCCACGTCGTCGCGAAGTCCCTAAACGTGAAATTCTGCCGGATCCTAAATTCGGCAATGTCGAGCTGTCCAAATTCATGAACGTGATCATGGAAGGCGGCAAAAAGGCGGTTGCAGAGCGCATCATTTATGGCGCTTTGGAGCTGATCGAGAAGAAGCATCCGGACAAGGATCCGGTTGAGGCTTTCACCGTTGCCATCAACAACGTCAAGCCCATGGTCGAAGTGAAGTCCCGTCGCGTGGGTGGTGCTAACTACCAGGTGCCCGTGGAAGTGCGTCCGGTTCGTCGTCTGGCGCTGAGCATGCGCTGGATTAAGGAAGCCGCCCGCAAGCGTGGCGAAAAGTCCATGGCCCAGCGCTTGGCGAATGAGTTGCTGGAGGCCACCGAAGGCCGCGGCGGTGCCATGAAGAAGCGTGACGAAGTTCACCGCATGGCTGAAGCCAACAAGGCCTTCTCGCACTTCCGCTTCTAACAGCGGTACACGCGGCCTTCAAGTGCCCAGGGCGTCCCGGGCAGCGCAATGGCGCTGTCATGTGGGGCATCCACACTTTGGAAGCCGCACGCCAGTTGCGCTGTGCAGCTGGCGGTTCACAGAAATTGATCAACCAAGGATCCATCATGGCTCGCACTACTCCCCTCGAGCGTTACCGCACTATCGGTATCTCGGCCCACATCGACGCTGGCACGACCACTACGTCCGAACGTATTCTGTTCT
>CAZDDK010000058.1:0-15393 GCA_964504185.1 uncultured Rhodoferax sp.
CCTTGGGCTTCTCCGTTTTGCTTGGCCAGGTCGGCCTTGTGCAGACCTTGCAGCGCGCCGTAGTGGCGCTCGTTCAGGCGCCAGTTTTTGACCACGGGCAACCAGGTGCAGTCCATTTCGTCCAGTGCGTACCACAGCGTGTGGATGGCGCGCTTGAGCACGCTGGTGTAGGCCAGGTCAAACGCGAAGCCTTCGGCTTTCAGCAACTTGCCGGCCGCCATGGCCTGGGAAATACCGGTGGGGGTCAGGTCCACATCGGTCCAGCCGGTAAAGCGGTTTTCAAGATTCCAGGTGGATTCGCCGTGGCGAACGAGAACGATTTTGTACATGGGTCGAAATAGAGTGGGGTGGACGTGCGCTTGCCGTGCGACAAAACACCCAGCATTCTAAAATGGCGGAATCTCTGCCTGGAAACTAACAAGGAATAATGTGAAGTTCATTCTCGATAACTGGATGTTGATTGCCATTGCGGTGGCCTCGGGTTCGATGCTGCTACTGCCCGTGATTCAGGGTGCCGCAACGGCGGGACTGGACCCCACGGGAGCGGTTCAATTGATCAACCGCGAAAAAGCCGTGGTCATTGACGTGTGCGAACCCAACGAGTTTGCTGCCGGCCACCTTGGTGGAGCCAAGAATCTCCCGCTTGCCGAGCTGGAAGCCAAACTGGCGGGCACGGTCAAGAACAAGTCCCTGCCGCTGATTTTGGTGTGCCAGTCGGGTATGCGTTCGGGCCGGGCCGTGGCCATTGCCAAGAAGCTGGGCTACGAGCGGGCCCAGTCCCTGGGAGGTGGTTTGGCGGCCTGGAAGGCGGCGAATCTGCCGGTGGAAAAAGGGTGAGACCATGCAAACCGTCAAGATGTACACAACCGCCGTCTGCCCCTACTGCGTCCAGGCCAAGCGCCTCCTGCAAGCCAGGGGCGTGGCACACATCGAAGAAGTTCGCGTGGACAGCCAGCCCCAGGAGCGCATCGCCATGATGGAGCTGACTGGGCGGCGCACGGTGCCCCAGATTTTTATTGGCTCCACCCATGTAGGGGGCTGTGACGATCTGGTTGCGCTGGACACCCAAGGCGGATTGGTCCCCTTGCTCAACGCCGCGTAAGCCCGTGGCCGCAGCGCGCTGCGGGCCTGAGATAATGCGCGGTTGACGAAATTCCCGTTATGAGCCTGCCCGGAGTTTTCGGGTGGGCATTGTTTTACTTAGAAAGAGTGTTGTATGGCCGATCAGACCCCCGTTTTCCAGATCCAGCGCGTGTACCTGAAAGAGTTGTCTCTGGAGCAGCCCAATTCCCCGGCGATCCTGCTGGAACAGGAGCAACCCAGCGTGGACATCCAGTTGGGCGTGGAAGCCGCACCCGTGGCCGACGGTGTTTTCGAAGTCAGCGTGACAGCCACCGTGCACACCAAGATCAAGGACAAGACCGTGTTCCTGGTGGAAGCCAAGCAGGCCGGTATTTTTGAAATCCGCAACGTGCCCGAAGACCAAATGGGCCAGATCATGGGCATTGCCTGCCCGCAAATCGTTTACCCCTACCTGCGCGGCAATGTGGCCGATGTGGTGCAACGCGGTGGCTTCCCGCCCGTGCATCTGGCGGAAATCAATTTCCAGTCGATGTACGAGCAACAGCAGCAGGCCCGCGCCGCCGCTGGCGCTGCCGATGGCGCGTTGCCCCAATAAGTTGGGATGAATATTGGCTTCTGGCCCCCGTAAACATTAAATTGTTTGCTATGAAAATCATAGTAATCGGGGGTGGTGCCTGGGGTACGGCGGTGGCTATCAGTGCCTGCCGCAACCCGGTCGCCCAGCACGATGTCACCCTGTGGGTGCGCGATCCCGCGCAGGGCGCGGCCATGCGGCAGGACAGGGAAAACCAGCGCTACCTGCCCGGCGTGTCCTTGCCCCCTGGTCTGCAGATCAGCAGCCAGGCCTTGTCCGAACAATTGGCACTTTTGGAGAGCCGCGATCTGGTGATCGTGGCCTCTCCCATGGCCGGGCTGCGGGGTCTTCTTGCACACATTCAGGACTGCAGCGCCGCAGTGGCTTGGCTGTGCAAAGGCTTCGAGGCCAGCATTGGCACCGAACCTGGCCTGTTGGGCCACGAAATCCAACACCAGGTCGCACCCCGCTTGCGTGTCGGCGTGCTCAGCGGTCCCAGCTTCGCACAAGAAGTTGCGCGGGGCCAGCCCACCGCCTTGGTTGCGGCCAGTGCGTTGGCGGACGTGCGCGAGGCGCTGGTGGCGGCTTTTCATGGTCCGACCCTGCGCGTTTACGCCAATGACGACGTGGTGGGGGTCGAGGTCGGTGGCGCGGTGAAGAATGTTTTGTCCATTGCCACCGGTCTGTGCGATGGCCTGGAGTTGGGTTTGAATGCGCGCGCGGCACTGATTACCCGTGGCCTGGCGGAAATGACGCGCCTGGGGGTGGCGCTGGGTGCCAGACCGGAGACCTTCATGGGGCTCAGTGGCCTGGGTGACCTGGTCCTGACGGCGACCGGAGATCTGTCGCGCAATCGCCGAGTGGGCATGGCCATGGCGCGGGGACACACCCTGCAGCAGGCCATCGAATCCCTGGGGCATGTGGCCGAGGGAGTCTACAGCGCGCGCACGGTGGTGCAACGGGCGCAGAGCCTGGGGGTTGCCATGCCGATTGCCCACAGCGTGGTGGATTTGCTGGATGGCCGATTGCGGGCCGACCAGGCGGTCGCCCAGTTGATGGGGCGCGGCCCCACCGCCGAGGGGATGTAGCCCGCCGAAATGGCACCGCGCGCGTCGCACGGAGTGGCTTGGCGCAAGAAACCTGGGTTGTCAGCCCTTGGCGACCCGCGCGGCAATATGGGCCAGTGCTTCTTCTACCTGGTCCACCAGAATCAGGCACAACTCACCCTGGGTGAGTTTGTCCATGGCGGTGTCGATGGCCAGGAACTCCCCCTTGATCTCGCTGGACTGCGTGGTGCGCCGTGCATTGATTAGTCCCTGGCGCAGCAGGGCAACCACTTCACCGTCCTGGCGGCCGCGCTGGCACTGGTCTTCGTAGAGGATGACCTCGTCAAAGGCATCGCCCAGAATTTCGGTTTGCTGGCGGATGTCCTGGTCGCGTCGGTCACCGGCACCGCTGATGACCACCGAGCGGCGTGTGGCCGGCATGGCTTCCACCGCCTGCACCAGCGCCAGCATGGCATCCGGGTTGTGGCCATAGTCGGCAATCACCGTCGCACCCCGGTACTTGAACAGGTTGAAACGGCCCTGGGCGTTGTTGACATCGTTGGAGAACGTGCGCAAGCCCTGGCGAAGGGTGTCCCAGTCCAGCCCCAGCGCCCAGGCTGCAGCCACCGAGGCCATGACGTTCTCGACCTGGAACGGGATCATGCCGCCCATGGTCAGCGGAATGTCGGCCAGCGCCATGGTCTGCTGGAAGTCGCCCTTGCTGGCGACGATGTGGCCGTTTTCCACGTACACCACGGCCTGTCCCTGCGCGCGGTGGGTGGCCATGACGGGGTGGAACTTGTCCACCGCGAAGAAGGTCACCGAGCCCCGGCACTTGCCGGCCATGGCCGCCACAGTGGGGTCGGTGGCATTGAGCACGGCCACACCGGTGGGCGACACGTTTTGCACGATGACCCGCTTGAGTACGGCCAGGTCCTGCACCGTGGTGATGTAGTTCAGCCCCAAATGGTCGCCGCTGCCCACATTGGTCACCACCGCCACGTCGCAGCGGTCAAAGGCCAGGCCTTCGCGCAGCACGCCGCCCCGTGCGGTTTCCAGCACGGCGGCGTCCACGTCCGGGTGCAGCAGCACGCTCTTGGCGCTCTTGGGGCCGCTGCAGTCGCCGGTGTCGATGCACCGGCCACCCACATAGACACCGTCGGTATTGGTCATGCCTACGCACAGGCCGCTTTGCGTCAACAGATGGGAAATCAGGCGCACCGTGGTGGTTTTTCCATTGGTGCCGGTGACCGCGACGATCGGAATGCGCCCAGTCTCGCCGTTCTTGAACATGCTGGAGATGATGGCTTCGCCCACCGCGCGGCCCTTGCCGAAAGACGGGCTCAGGTGCATGCGCAGACCGGGAGCGGCGTTCACTTCGACAATGCCGCCGCCCACTTCCTCGATGGGACGCAGGATGCTGTCGGCTACCAGGTCCACCCCGCAAATGTCCAAGCCCACCATGTGGGCGGCCGCCACGGCGCGTGCCGCCACATCCGGGTGCACGTCGTCTGTGACATCGGTGGCAGAACCACCGGTGGACAGGTTGGCGTTGTTGCGCAGGTTGATGCGTTGCCCCTTGGCTGGCACGTCATCGGCCTTGAAACCCTGGTTGGCCAGGCAGACGTGGGCAATGTCGTCAATGCGAATCTTGGTCAGCGAGGTGGAGTGGCCCTGGCCCCGGCGCGGGTCCAGGTTGACCTGTGCCACCAGTTCGGCAATGGTGTGCTCGCCGTCCCCCACTACCTTGGGTGGGTCGCGCCGTGCGGCGGCCACCAGCTTGTCGCCGACCACCAGAAGGCGGAAATCATTGCCCGGCATGTAGCGCTCCACCAGGATGTCGTCGCGGAATTCGGTGGCGGTGGCGTAGGCCTTGAGCAGGTGCTCCTTGGTCGTGATGTTGACCGTAACGCCCTTGCCCTGGTTGCCATCTTGGGGCTTGACGACCACCGGCAGGCCGATTTCGCATGCGGCCTTCCAGGCGTCTTCGGGGTCGGTCACCGCGCGTCCCTGGGGCACGGGCACACCGGCCGCTGCCAGCAGCTTCTTGGTCAGCTCCTTGTCCTGGGCAATGGATTCGGCAATGGCGCTGGTGATGTCCATCTCAGCGGCCTGGATTCGGCGCTGTTTGCTGCCCCAACCAAAACGCACCATGCTGCCTTCGGTCATGCGGCTGAAGGGGATGTTGCGGGCCACGGCGGCGTCCACAATGCAGCCGGTGCTGGGGCCCAGACGGACATCTTCATCCAGGTCGCGCAACTGTGCCAGTGCACCGGCCAGGTCAAACGCCGTGTCGTCCAGCGCCGACCGGCACAGGGCTTGCGCCAGGTCCAGCGCCAGGCGGCCAACGGCTTCTTCGCTGTACTCGACCACCAGCTGGTAGACGTCGGTATCGACCGTGGGCGTGGAACAGCTAAATGTCACCGGGCAACCCGCCTGCGCCTGCAGCCCCAGCGCGGCCAGTTCCAGCACGTGGACCATGGGAATAGAGTCGTCGTGTCCCGTGGGTTGGAATGGGCCAATCTCGGGGAAACGGGCCCGCAGCCTGGACTCAAAGCCCTCGATTCGGCCAATCGAGCGTTCAACGGCATCGCATGACACGATGGCCTGGATGGCCGTGTGGTGGCTCCACAGATTGGGGCCGCGCAGAGCCCGGATACGGGTGACTTCCATGGTCGTCCTAATCAGTTGAGGACAGAGCCAAAGGTCTGTCCTGCAAAGTTATCAATACGGGGTTTTTTTGGGGTTGGATTCAAAGGTTCGCAGGCCGGCACCAATCAATTCCGGAGGAATGTTCAGCGCCCAGGCGGCGGCCACGGCGGCCATCACCATTTCAGGCTGCGAGGCCTTTGCGGGCTTCAGCGAGGACAGTGGCAGCATGGCAATGTCCTGCGTCCCGTGGGACAGCACGATCTGGTCGTCGCGCACATAGACGACGCGCTCGCCCGCATCGCGGTGCCTGGACATGGTGGGTGACTTCGGGTCCATGCCGTAGAAGATGACAGACCCATCGCACAGTTCCGCCATCTCCACCACCTGGGGGTCGGCTGAATTCAGGACGGCAGTGCCGGTAGGCAGAACGACATCGACCTGGCAGCGGGCGACCTTGTAGGCTTGTTCCGCATCCAGAATGTCGAATTCGGACAATTCCTCCTGCCAACCCACGTCGGTGACCACACCGACCGAACATTTGTCGTAGGCCAGGCCTTCGGCCAGTATGGTTTTGCTGCCGTTTTCAAACACGGCCGCCTGCACCGAGCGGTTGATCAGCAGACGCTGACCGGCGTCCCAGTGGGCACAGTCCTTCGCCTCCACCTGGCGCCCGTCCAGGTACAGCCCTTCGCTGCAGGCCAGGCCTACATGCTTGCCGCTGATGTGGGCCAGCCAGGCCACCATGCGGGCGATGCGACCGGTCTTTTGGGTCCCGGTGATGCCAACGATCGGGATGCGCCCATCACGGTCCGACTTGAACAGGTGTTCGATGATGGCCTTGCCCACCGGGCGGCCCTCGCCTTGGGCGGGTTTGATGTGGGCCAGCAGGCCGGGGCTGGCGTTGACCTCGATGACGGCACCCTGCTGGGCCGCCATGGGTTTGCTGGCGTCTTCCAGCACCATGTCGATTCCCGCAATGTCCAGGCCCACCACGCGCGCGGCCAGCGCGGCGGTGGCGGCTACGCTGGGGTGTACACGGTCGGTAATGTCGTGCGCCACATTGCCGTTTTGCTGAATCAGGACCTTTTGCCCATTCGCCGGGATGCTCTGCGGCGTCAGGTTCACGCGCTGCAGTTCCAGCAGGACTTCCTTGCTCTCGCTGGGTACCACCACGTTGAGGGGAAACTCTTCCGTGCGGCCGCGCCGGGGATCGACGTTGTTGATCTGGCTCCAGCACAGCTGATCGATGGTCGAAACCCCGTCGCCGGTAATCCACAGGGTTTCGCCGAAGGCGGTGGCAACCACCTGTTTGCCCACCACCAGCAGGCGGTGCTCGTCGCCGCGGATGTATTTTTCAACGATGACGCTGCTGCTGCCGTTGCCACGCTCCACGGCAACCTTGTAGGCTGCCTTGATTTCGTCTTCCAGTGACAGGTTCAAGGACACGCCGCGTCCGTGGTTGCCGTTGTAGGGTTTGAGCACCACCGGCACACCCACCTCCTGCGCGGCTTCCCAGGCGGCCTCGGCACTGCGTACCAGCTCTCCCTCGGGAATCGGCACGCCGCACGCCTTTAACAGGGATTTGGTCAAATCCTTGTCGCTGGCGATCTCCTCGGCAATGGCCGATGTCTGGTCCGTCTCTGCCGTCCAGATGCGGCGCTGGTGGATGCCGTAGCCCAACTGCACCAGGTTGCCTTCGGTCAAACGGATTGAGGGGATCTTGCGGTCGGTGGCAGCATCCACGATGTGGGACGTGCTTGGCCCCAGGCACAGGTCATCGACCCGGCCTTGCAGGACGGCGATGGTGGCCGCCACGTCGTAGGGGGTGTTGTTGATGGCGGCCAGCACCAGATCGCGGGCGGCCGCCAAGGCTTCGCGCCCCACCTGTTCCTGGCGGGTGCGAAAGGCAATCTTGTACACCCCGCGCCGGGATGTAGAGCGGGCCTTGCCGAAGCCGGTTTTCATGCCGGCCAGGTTTTGCAGCTCCAAAGTGACGTGTTCCAGAATGTGGGCCGCATAGGTGCCTTCGCGCACCCGTTGCAAGAACCCGCCCCGCACGCCAGGGCTGCAGTGGTGCTCGACCAGGCTGGGCAGGAAAGCGGTAAGACGCTCATAGAAGCCGGGCAGGGTGTTGGAGGGAAAGTCCTCCAGTGCACCGATATCGACCCAGGCTTCTATCACGGGCCGGTAGGTCCAGATATTGGGGCCGCGCAGGTGTGTCACCCGGAGAATGTCGATCTTTTTTGGGTCCGTCATGGCTGCATGTGGGTTTGGCAGTCCACCAATGTGGCACTGGCTGCGTTGTGTATTCTCGCTCACCTGGTCCCCTGGCGAGTGCCGGGCGCGTCGGGTTCCAGCCGAGTATCGTAAAGTATGACGCTGCCCAATGCGGCGTGCGCCGGGTGCGTATAACACCGAAATCGAATAATCGTCCGTATCAAATGACTCCTGCTGTATCCGTCCAGTCGCCTGCGCCAGGCGAACTGTCTGCTCGCTGGCACGGCGATGTGCAATCTCAACTCCATGCACAGGAGAACGTTCTGGCGGCGCTGGAGGTTGACCTCGATACCCGCCTGCATTTTGTGCGGGGCCTGGTGGTAGTCACCAACCTGCGGCTCCTCTGCCGTGCGGGGGGCGAGTCTCACTGGCAAGAGTGGCCATTTCGTGCGGGGCTGGATCTGCGCCACCACGACCATGCGGGTATTGGGCACCTCAATCTGGTCGATCGCGACGGTCTGTTGGCCACCTGGCGTTTCACACTGGGCCAAAACCTTCATGCCATCCGGTTGGTGGACCAGTTTCACGCCCAACTGCAAAGCCACGTCACAGGCAAACCCCTGGCACAGGCCTTGCACAACGTATGCCCCAGTTGCAAGGCACCTCTGGAGCCGGACCAGGAAGACTGCCCCATCTGCACCAAGGTGGTCCACACACCACCCTCTACCTGGACCCTGTTCAGGCTATGGCGTTTTGCCAAGCCGTACCGCGGGCAATTGCTGCTGGGGTTCGTTCTGATGCTGCTGGGAACTGCCGCCAGCCAGGTGCCGCCGTACCTGACGATCCCCTTGGTGGATGAGGTATTGATTCCGTTCCAGAACGGGCAGCAAATTCCCGTCAGCACGGTGGTGTGGTACCTCTCCGGCCTGCTGGGGGCGGGCTTGCTGGCGTGGGTTCTGAGTTGGGCCAAAACCTATGTGCTGGCACTGGCGTCCGAGCGTATTGCCGCCGACCTGCGCACCACCACTTACGAGCATTTGCTGCGCCTGTCGCTGGAGTATTTTGGTGGCAAACGCACGGGGGACCTGCTCTCGCGCATTGGCAGCGAGAGTGACCGCATCGCGGTGTACCTGTCCTTGCACCTGACCGACTTTGCCAGCGACGTCATCATGATCGTCATGACTGCGGTCATCTTGTTTTCCATGAACCCCTATCTGGCACTGGTCACCCTGGTGCCGCTGCCGTTCATCGGCTGGATGATCCATTTTGTGCGCGACCGCCTGCGCACCGGCTTCGAGAAAATTGACCGGGTCTGGGGCGAGGTGACCAATGTGCTGGCCGATACCATTCCCGGCATCCGGGTGGTCAAGGCCTTCGCACAGGAGCAGCGCGAAGCCACCCGTTTTCGCGAGGCCAACCGGCACAACCTGCTGGTGAACGACCGCATCAACAAGATCTGGTCGTTGTTCTCTCCCAGCGTGTCCTTGTTGACCGAGATGGGGTTGCTGGTGGTGTGGGGCTTTGGCATCTGGCAGGTGTCCCGGGGGGAAATCACCGTGGGCATGCTGCTGGCGGCCATTGCCTACATCGGCCGCTTTTATGGCCGGCTGGATTCCATGAGCCGTATCGTGTCGGTCACGCAAAAATCGGCGTCTGCAGCCAAGCGCATCTTTGACATTCTGGACCATGTCTCCAGCGTGCCCGAGCCCGCGCAACCGGTGCATGTGGGCAAGGTGCAGGGCCGCATTGAGGTGTCCAACGTGGGGTTCCGCTACGGCAACCGCGAGGTCAATCGGGGCATCAATTTGTCCATTGCGCCGGGCGAGATGATTGGCCTGGTGGGGCACAGTGGCTCGGGCAAGAGCACCCTGGTGAACCTGATTTGCCGCTTCTACGACGTGTCAGAAGGCTCCATCAAGGTTGATGGGGTGGACATCCGTTCCTACGCCATCTCCGATTACCGCCAGAACATCGGCCTGGTGCTGCAGGAGCCCTTTCTGTTTTTTGGCACGATTGCCGAAAACCTGGCCTATGGCAAGCCGGATGCAACCCGCGAAGAAATCATCGCCGCCGCCCGCGCGGCCCATGCGCACGAGTTCATCCTGCGCCTGCCGCAGGGCTACGACTCCATGGTGGGCGAGCGCGGACAAGGTTTGTCCGGCGGCGAGCGCCAGCGTATTTCCATTGCCCGAGCCTTGCTGATCGATCCGCGTATTTTGATCCTGGACGAGGCCACCTCGTCAGTGGACTCCGAGACCGAAAAGGAAATCCAGAAGGCTTTGGAGAACCTGGTAAAGGGCCGCACCACGATCGCCATCGCGCACCGCCTGTCCACCTTGCACCGGGCCGACCGGCTGGTGGTGCTGGACCGTGGGCGCGTGGTGGAAGAGGGCACGCACGATGCGCTGATGGCCCAGGGGGGTGCCTACTTCAACCTCTACCAGGCGCAGGCCCGCAATATGGATGTCGATATGGATGCTTCGCAATGAACGCGCACAATGGATTGAACACCCTCGGCTGGTCCCTGCAGCGCGACCCTTTTGGCACGCTGGTGCTGACCACCGCGCAGGGCGACTCCTTTAGCGGTGTCATGCCGGTGCGGGCATTTCCCATTCAGTCACCGGAGATAGGCATTGCAATGGTCAGCACCGATGGCCGCGAGGTGGTCTGGATTGACCAGTTGGCCGACGTGGCCGAGCCCGCGCAAGGCCTGATACGCCATGAGTTGGCGACCCGCGAGTTTGTGCCGGTGATCACCACCATCCGGTCGGTAACCAGCTATTCCACCCCCTGCACCTGGTCCGTGGAGACCGACCGCGGCCCCACCGAATTTGTGTTGCGCGGCGACGAAGACATTCGCCGCATCGGCACTGCGGGAAGCTTGTTGGTGGCCGATTCGCACGGCATTCAGTACCTGATCCGTGATCACCTGGCGCTGGATGCCAGGAGCCGCAAGATCCTGGATCGCTTTCGCTAGCGCCCCGGGGCACCCGCTTACTTGCAGACCCACTCGGTCGGAGGAACCCAGCGGCAATTGGACATCAGCCCGGAGGGGCGGGGTTGTTGGGGGGGCGTGGCCGCTTGCGCAGGGGTGGCGGGTGCCGGGACGGTCTTCGTGGTGGTCAACTCGCGCAGGATTCCCCCGCCGGCCACGCTGCCGTGGGTCCTGCCCTTGCCCTGGATGCGGGCAATGCAATCGGCCTTGTCGTCACCGGTGTGCACGTTGCAACGCAAAAGCGCATGCCGTTCAAAGTCGGGCGCTTGCCAGGTCTCGTTCATCTTTCCGCGCCGGATCTCGGCCCGGGCGTTGCGCGCCTCCTTCACACAGGTGGCGTGCCCGATGACGGGGTTGGACACGGAGCAGTTTGTCCGCTCCTGCGCGGGCTGCGCGAAGGATTGCACCGCCAGCAGGCTGGCCAAAAGAACGAGGCGTTGGGGGAGGGTGGTCATAGTGGGTATTCAAGAAGTTGGATTGCAGGGGAATGCGCAGAGTCTGCCACGGCTTGTGACCCATGGGTAACAATGTTGGCATGCGCCATTGTTTCATCTCCCTTGTTCTGGCTCTGCTGGGTTTTGCCGCATTTGCCCAGGAGGGGACTGGCCCGGCAGCGGCCGCCCCACACCCCGCCGTTGCCCAAACGGCCCAGGTGGGCAAGCTGGTGCTGTTCAGCCGGCCGGTCTTTGGCTTTCGTGCTGCCTTGCTGGGTGTGTCGGCAGTGGACCGGGCCAAACGCGCGCATGCCCGCATCCAAGCCCAGCTGGAGTTGGCTGGCCCCCACGCGGTCAGTGTCAAAGGCGGTGCAGTGGGTATGGAAGTCCAGATCAATGGAGCCACCAGCTTTGTGGTCACGCCCGGCGACCTGGACCCTGCGCGTGAAGAAACCCTGGAGCAGGCCACCCAGCGCGCGGCAGCGGCGCTGGCCAAGGCCCTCCGCGAGAGTGCCGAAAGCCGCAACCTGGAGACCCTGACCCGTGCGCTGGCACTGGCCATGGCTGGCACTGCCTTGTATGCCGGTATGGTCTGGGTGGCCGTGCTTGCCCGGCGGGCGCTGGTGCGCCAGTTGGTGGCATTCACACACCGGCACACGGCCAAGCTGCAACTGGGTGGTGTGGCCCTGCTGCAGCGCGAGCGCATGACCCGGTTCGTGCAGGCGGTGCTCACGCTGGTGTACCGCGTGCTGGTGCTGGTGCTGACACTGGAGTGGATCAGCTTCGTGCTGCTGAGTTTCCCGTTTAGCCGGGCCTGGGGTGAGTCACTCAACAGCTATTTGTTGGGTCTGGCCATGCCGATTTTGACGGCGGCCATTGAATCGGTTCCAGAACTGTTGACCGCGTTGCTGATTTTCTACCTGGCGTATGTGATGACCCAGGCCTTGGGCCGTTTTTTTGCCCGGGTGCAAAGCGGCGTGCTGCAGCTGCAGTGGCTCGATGCCGATGTGGTCGTTCCCACCCAGCGCATTGCCAAGGTGGTGGTGTGGCTGTTTGCCCTGGCCATGGCCTACCCCTATTTACCGGGGTCCGACACCGAAGCCTTCAAGGGCCTGTCGGTTCTGGTGGGCTTGATGCTCTCCATGGGGGCCTCCAGCCTGGTGGGGCAGGCCGCCAGCGGGCTGATCCTGACCTATGGGCGGGTCTTTCGCAAAGGCGAGTACGTGCGCCTGGCGGACCATGAAGGCACGGTCACCGAGATGGGCATCTTCACCACGCGCATCCGCACCGGGCTGGGGGAGGAGCTCACCATCTCCAATGCCAGCATTCTGGGTGCCACCACCAAGAACTACTCCCGCACGGTGCCGGGCGCGGGCTTTGTGCTCGATACCACCGTCACCATTGGCTACGACACCCCCTGGCGCCAGGTGCACGCCATGCTGATCGAGGCGGCCACGCGCACCGAAGGCATCTCCAAAGACACCGCGCCCCAGGTGTTTCAGACCGCGCTGAACGACTGGTACCCGGTCTACCGCCTGGTGTGCCACGCCACCCCCACGGAACCGCGCCCCCGGGCCCTGCTGCTCAGTGCGCTGCACGCCAGCATCCAGGATGTCTTCAACACCTATGGGGTGCAGATCATGTCGCCGCAGTACTTTGAAGACCCCAAAGAAGCCAAGCTGGTGCCTCCCGAGCAGTGGTTTCCCGCACCCGCCGCAAAACCCCACGAATAAGCCTTTGAAAGTGCGATGTCCATGACCCCCTTCGAGCTGGTGTGCGCCCTGCTGTTTGTGCTGGCGATTGCCCACACGTTCTCGACCAAATATTTTGAGCATCTTGCGCACCTGCAGCCCCGCCATGCCGGTCTGTGGCACTGGCTGGGCGAGGTGGAAGTGGTGTTTGGCTTCTGGGCGCTGGTGCTGGCCATTGCCATGGTGGCCATGCTGGGCACGCAGGCCGCCGTGGACTACATTGACAACCGCAATTACACCGAGCCCATGTTTGTGTTTGCGGTGATGGTGATCGCCGCCACGCGGCCCATTTTGCAGGCGGCGTCGGCCCTGGTGCAATGGCTGGCGCGCGCCGTGCCGCTGGGGGGCAGCCTGGGCTACTACCTGGTGGTGATGGTGATGGTGCCACTGATGGGGTCGTTCATCACCGAGCCTGCCGCCATGACCCTGGCCGCGCTGATTCTGGGCAAGCGTTTATTTGCCAGAAACCTCTCCACCCGGCTGAAATACGCCACCCTGGGCGTGCTGTTTGTCAATATTTCGGTGGGCGGCACGCTCACCTCGTTTGCCGCACCGCCGGTGCTGATGGTGGCTGCGCAGTGGGGCTGGGACACCCCCTTCATGGCCACCACCTTCGGCTGGAAGGCGGCGATTGCGGTGCTGGTGAATGCAGTGGCGGTATCGGTGTGGTTTCGCAAGGAGCTGGCGGCGCTGCCCCTGCAAACCGGCGCAGACACCGCCGCGCCGCCGGTGCCCCTGCTATTGGTGGCCGTGCACCTGGCGTTTCTGGTGGGGGTGGTCGTTTTTGCGCACCACCCACCCATTTTCATGGGGCTGTTCTTGTTCTTCCTGGGGGTAACCCATGCCTATGAGCACCACCAGGACCGCCTGATTCTGAAAGAGGGTTTGCTGGTGGCGTTCTTCCTGGCCGGGCTGGTGGTGCTGGGCGGGCAGCAGCAGTGGTGGCTGCAGCCGCTGCTGATGCGCATGAGCAGCGATGTGGTGTTTGTGGGCGCGATTGCGCTGACCGCCTTCACCGACAACGCGGCACTGACCTACCTGGGTTCGCTGGTGGAGGGTTTAAGTGACAGTTTTAAATACGCGCTGGTGGCCGGTGCGGTGACGGGCGGCGGCCTGACGATCATCGCCAACGCGCCCAACCCGGCGGGCATTGCCATCCTGCGCCCGCACTTTGACGAGGGGGCCGTCCACCCACTGGGCCTGTTGCTGGCAGCCCTGCCGCCCACGCTGGCGGCGGCGGCGGCGTTCTGGATCTTCCGGTAGTGCGTTCCGGTGTTTGCGCGCCGACTCCGGCGGGTGTCGGCGGGAAGTCTGGCTAAATAGGCCTCTAGCCCGCGTAAGATAAGGGTTTATAGCTACAAAAAACGTAGCAAACTACACCTCCAGGTTGTCGATCAGGCGGGTTGCTCCCAGGCGCGCGGCGGCCAGTACCACCATGGCGTCGCCGGCTTGGGCGGGCTGCAGGTCGGCCTGGCGGCGCACGGCCACGTAGTCGGGGCGCCAGCCGGCCTGGCTGAGGGTTTGCATGGCCTGGGACTCCAGCCGCGCAATGTCGGCCACGCTGGGGGGGGTGTGGGCACGCAGGGCTTCGGCGACCGAGCGCAACGTGGCCGAGAGTTGCACCGCCTGTTGGCGCTCGGCCGGGCTCAGGTAGCCGTTGCGGCTGGACAGGGCCAGGCCGTCGCTGCTGCGCTGGGTTTCGCCACCCACGATGTCGATGGGCATGGCGAACTGCTTGACCATGTTGCGAATCACCATCAGCTGCTGGTAGTCCTTCTTGCCGAACAGGGCGGTGCGCGCCTGGGTGAGCGAGAGCAGTTTGAGCACCACGGTGCACACGCCAATGAAGAACCCGGGGCGGAAGTGCCCTTCCAGAATGTCGCCCAGTTCGGTGGGGGGGTGCACCTTGAAGGTCTGTGGCTGCGGGTACATCTCGGCCTCCAGCGGTGCAAAAACGAGATCGCAGCCGGCGGCGTCCAGTTGCTTGCAGTCCGCGTCCAGTGTGCGCGGGTAGGTATCAAAGTCTTCGTGCGGCGCAAACTGCAGGCGGTTCACGAAGATGGTGGACACCGTCACGTCGCCCAGCGGCTTGGCCTGGCGCACCAGGGCCAGGTGCCCGGCGTGCAGGTTGCCCATGGTGGGGACCACGGCGGGGTGGCGGTAGGCGCGCAATTCCTCGCGCAGCTCGGCAATGGTGTGGATGATTTTCATAGGGGGGTTACCAGGCGTGCAGGGTGTCGTCGGGGAAGCTGCCGTTCTTGACCGCAGCGATGTAGGACTCGAACGCGCCGCGGATGCTGGGCGCTCCGTCCATGAAGTTGCGCACGAACTTGGGGTTCTTGCCCAGGTTCAGGCCCAGCATGTCGTGCATCACCAGCACCTGCCCGGCAGTGCCCTTGCCAGCGCCAATGCCGATGGTGGCGCAGTGCGTCAGTTCGGCCGTCAACTCGGCTGCCAGCGGGGCAGGCACCATTTCCAGCACCAGCATGGAGGCTCCCGCATCCTGCAATTCGTGGGCCTGGCGTTTCAGGGTTTCGGCGCTTGCCTGCGATTTGCCTTGCACCCGGTAGCCGCCCAGAGAGTGCACGGTTTGCGGCGTGAGCCCCAAATGGGCGCAGACCGGAATGCCGCGTTCCACCAG
>CAZDDK010000059.1:0-5143 GCA_964504185.1 uncultured Rhodoferax sp.
GGGGCGCAAACCGAGCCAGCAGACTGGGACCTAGCGGCGCAACCGGCACCGGACTACGAGGTGGACCAACGCGTCAATTGGTAACTGAGCAAGACGGCGGTATAATCGCTGCGAGAAGTCGCTGCGTGCGCGCCAGCCCTAAATGCGTATAGCTCCCAAGCTCTCGCTACTGAGCGACAAGCGAGCGCTCAAACTGCCTTGGCCGAACGTGTTTCGAGGCAAAAACTCGTGCCATACTTGGCCTCATGCGGTTGAATTTCCTATCCGTAAACGGCGCGCCATCGCCATGCAGGGTCGCTCTACCAGGGTGTACATCAGGTGCGCAGCCACCCCCACTGCCAACAATGCTGCCGGTATCTGCAATTTCGCCGATTGCTGTAAGAAGTGCACACTGGCCACCAGTATGGGAACGTGTAGCAGGTAGATTGAGTACGAGATCTTGCCGACATGGATAAGCAGTGGAACGCGAACTGGCCGTGCCCGCAACAACAGGACAAAGAACGCAGTAAGTCCGATACCCAAAGGAATGGGCGGTGAGGTACCGTAGGCACCGAGCACACCGAGCACCACAATGCAAAAAAACATGCAGCCCCATAGCGTTGTGGAACTAAGCCGGTTGACTTCGGCGCGGTAGCGGTGCACCAGCGCCCCCAGGCCAAAGAAAACCATTTGTGCTGGAAATGCCGCACCCACCAATACGTCATATTGTCCAGGCGCGAGGGGTTGTGTCATGTGCGCCAAACGCGTTGCATACATTGGATCGAGCAAATGATGTTTTGCCGCAAGACTCCAACTGATCGACATACAGGCCAAAACCATCCAGGTGGGCCACGCAAATCGACGGTAGGCTAGCAAGATCAAGGGTGCCAGCGCGTACCAAATCACTTCGACGGTCAGTGTCCAGGTCACATGGAGCACGTCCAGCTCTAGCAATGCAACTGCGTCCAGCTGCTGCAAGTTGATTACGTTAAGCAGGACCCCCACCGGCCGTTCCGCAATCCAAGCCCATGTCATTGGTCCCAGCACTGAAACTAACAGCATCGCGATCCAATAGGCGGGAAAGATTCGGAAAAAGCGGTGCGCCAAATACGAGCGCATGGGATGTTTGGCTGCGCTTTCGCTGATCAGATAGCCGCTCAAGATAAAGAACAGCTGCACACCCACAAGTCCACCTGCATGATCAAAGTAGGGAATGGAAAAACCCGTCATCGCGTATGCGTGGTGTGCAAATACGGACAGCACCGCAATAGCGCGAAGCAAGTCAATGTTGGCCACGTAATGTGGCTCGGAATTTTGCGCAAACTGACGCGTCATGTACCTCTCCCTCTGCTCTAGATATTGAAAGCCCCACTGACCAAACTGAACAACCGGCCAGTCGAAGGGCATCTAGTGTAGTGATACCTACTGCTTGGAAACGCAGGCTTGTTTGCAAGAACTTGCCTATACAGTGGTTTGGGCTGGCCAGCATTGCAAGTGACAAAAGAAGGTCGCGCGACCCTGTGCTAACCTGCCCTTGTTTGCACTACTTTTATCGCGCTCAGGCTGCAATGATCCCAAGACCCTCTCGCATTGTCATCAATGGCTTTGGCCGCATTGGGCGCTGCATTCTTCGCGCCCTGATCGAGTCCGGTCGCGAAGCCGAATTTGAACTCGTTGCCATCAACGAACTGGCCCCGGCTGAATCCATTGAGCACCTGCTGCGCTATGACAGCAGCCATGGCCGCTTTCCCGGGGCCTTGGAACGTGTAGACGGGCACCTGCTGGTCCACGGCCAGCGCGTGCAGCTGCTTTCCCAAGCCGACCCGGTCCTGCTGCCCTGGCGCGAACTGGCGGTGGACGTGGTGCTGGAATGCACCGGCACCATGCAAACCGCAGCCCAGCTTGACCGCCACATCGACGCCGGTGCCCAGAAAGTGCTGCTGAGCCAGCCAGGTTCCCACGACCTAGACTACACCTGCGTTTTTGGCACCAATCAGCTGGGACTCTTGCCCACGCACACGCGTGTGTCCAACGGCTCGTGCACCAGCAACTGCGTGGTGCCGGTCATCGACGTGCTGGACCGCGCCTTTGGCGTGGAAAGCGGCGCAGTGACCACCATGCACGCATCCATGAACGACCAGTCCGTGATTGACGCTTACCACCCCGACTTGCGCCGCGCCCGCGCTGCCAACGTCTCCATCATCCCTGTGGATACCAAGTTGGCCGCAGGCATACAGCGCGTGCTGCCGCAGCTGAAAGGCCGTTTTGAAGCCATCGCAGTGCGCGTTCCCACCATCAACGTCACCGCCATGGACTTGGCACTTACCCTGCGCGCCGACGTGACCGCGCAGGACATCAACTGCGTGCTGAACGAAGCCGCTTTGGGTGGTTTGCACGGCATCTTGGGTTACACCGAAGCCCCGCTGGTCTCCATCGACTTCAACCACGACCCGCGCTCGGTGGTCGTGGACGGCTCACTCACGCGAGTAGCGCACAAACGTCTGATCAAGGTACTCTTGTGGTGTGACAACGAATGGGGGTTTGCCAACCGGATGTTGGACACCGCACGAAGCATGTACCGATGTGCCGCCCTCGAAACAGACAGTCAAGACCCGCGATAGCATTTGCGGACTTTCATCTTGGCCACCAAAAAATTCCCCATTGCACCTGCGCATCCTGAACGGGTGTGTTGGGGCTGCGATCTTTTTTGTGCTGCAAAGGACATGCGTTGTGGCAACGGCTCGGACCGCACGCCGCATCCGGTGGAGCTATTTGGTGAAGATTGGGCTGAGTGGGGTCACCCACAGGACGGGGACGCTCCCATAGATGCAGACGCAACGACAAGCAAGCCCGCCTTGCGTTGACTATGCCTTTGTAGTGTCTTCAGAGGTTGCCAACGACTACTTCGCAGCCTGGACCATTTTCATCGCCGAACCGATGAGGGCTGCAACCTCGTTCATGTTGCTGGGAACAATTAGTGTCGTGGATGCATCGGCCGCCACTTTGGCATACGCCCCAACCGCCTGCTCTGCTACCTTGAGTTGCACGGCTTGCTCTCCTCCTGGTTGGCGAATTGCGGCAGCGACACGCTCAATGGCCCCGGCATTGGCCTCCGCCACAGCCAGAATTGCGGCCGCTTGGCCTTGGGCATTGTTGATCGCCGCTTGCTTTTCGCCTTCAGAGCGCGCGATAAAGGCTTCACGCTCACCGGTGGCGATGTTGATTTGTTCCTGACGGCGGCCTTCGGAGGCAGCGATTAGGGCACGCTTTTCGCGTTCTGCGGTGATTTGCTGCTGCATGGCGTGCAAAATTTCCTTTGGCGGAGTCAGGTCCTTGATCTCGTAGCGCAAGACTTTGACGCCCCAGTTCAGCGCAGCCTCATCAATGGCCTGAACGACCTGGGCATTGATGATGTCCCGTTCTTCAAAGGTTTTGTCCAGTTCCAATTTACCTATCACCGAGCGCAAGGAAGTCTGCGCCAGTTGGGAGATGGCAACCACATAGTTGCTCGACCCGTAACTGGCCCGCATGGCATCTGTCACCTGGAAATACAAAATGCCGTCTACTTGGAGCTGCGTGTTGTCGCGTGTGATACAGACTTGACTGGGGATGTCCAGCGGAACCTCTTTCAAAAGGTGTTTGTAAGCGACTCGGTCGATGAATGGCACCAGAAAGTTGGGGCCGGGTGTGAGTGTGCCGTTGTACTTTCCCAAGCGCTCAACAACCCAGGCATGTTGCTGGGGAACTACTTTGATCGCCTTGGTAATAAATATCACGGCAACCACCAGAAAAATGAGACCGATTTCCATTTTGCTTCCCTTGAAAGTAACGCGAATCCGACGTAGTGCGTCGGGGATATTAAATTTTCCGGACGACCAGTCGGCTGCCAACCACTTCGACTACCTGGTGTGCCCCGCTGGAGAGCGATCCATCTGGGAGAGCCGTTACGGCCCAGTTGGCACCCCGATATTTCACGGTGGCGGAGCCATCGGAATTCCACGTATCAACAAACACCGTTTCCCCCACGTCGAGATTGACGTCGCGGTTGGCACTGGCTGGTGCCGTATTGGGTTGCGCGCGCCTATAGCTGTGCCAAAGGAGAACCGCGCCCACCCCCAATACGGCGGCAACCACCATTTGAATGGCGGTAGACGCTCCCAAATGGGCCGATACAGCCGCTGCCGCCAACCCCACCGAAAGCATCAGTAGATAAAAAGTACCGGTAACCAGTTCGACACCGATTGCCGTACCCGTAAGTAACCACCAGATTGTGGATTCCGCCATAGTGCCCCTGCGTGTGTTGTGATCGCTACATTTTGGGGCAATTGGTCTCATGCGCAAAGTGCTCGACACAATAAGTCCTTACACTTCGCGCCTGTTTTTCATTTTTTTGCCAGCGGCTGGAGTTTTCATGAAGTTTCGCTTTCCCATCGTCATTATTGATGAGGACTTTCGGTCGGAGAATACGTCCGGATTGGGTATTCGCGCCCTGGCTCAGGCTATTGAGTCAGAAGGTTTTGAGGTGCTTGGCGTTACCAGTTACGGTGATCTCAGCCAGTTTGCTCAGCAGCAAAGCCGCGCCAGTGCTTTCATCCTGTCCATTGACGACGAAGAGTTCACGCCTGGTCCGGACCTTGATCCCGCCGTAGTCAATCTGAGGCATTTCATCGAGGAAGTGCGCCGCAAGAACCTGGATGTTCCAATATATGTGTACGGAGAGACCAAGACCAGCCGGCATATTCCTAACGACATTTTGCGTGAATTACATGGGTTTATTCACATGTTTGAAGACACACCAGAATTTGTGGCACGCCACATCATTCGGGAAGCGAAGGGGTACTTGGAGGGTGTACAGCCTCCGTTTTTCAAGGCACTGCTGGATTACGCAGAGGACGGGTCCTATTCTTGGCACTGCCCCGGGCACTCGGGCGGCGTGGCGTTCCTGAAAAGCCCAGTGGGACAGATGTATCACCAGTTCTATGGTGAAAATATGCTGCGGGCTGACGTGTGCAACGCGGTGGAAGAACTGGGGCAGCTGTTGGACCACAACGGAGCAATAGGGGCCAGCGAACGCAACGCTGCGCGCATCTTCAATGCCGATCACTGCTTCTTTGTGACCAATGGCACATCCACCAGCAACAAGATGGTGTGGCACCATACGGTG
>CAZDDK010000059.1:5153-15316 GCA_964504185.1 uncultured Rhodoferax sp.
ACAAGTCCAACCTCCACGCCATCATCATGACCGGGGCTATTCCCGTGTTCTTGAAACCCACCAGAAACCATTTCGGCATCATCGGGCCAATTCCGAAAAGCGAGTTTGAACCTGCAACCATTCGCGCAAAGATCAAGGCCAATCCGCTGCTCAAGGGAGTGAACGCCGAGACCATCAAACCGCGTATTCTCACGCTGACGCAAAGCACCTATGACGGCGTGCTCTACAACACGGAGACCATCAAGAAGATGCTCGATGGCTTTGTAGAGAACCTCCATTTCGACGAGGCTTGGCTTCCCCATGCAGCTTTTCATCCGTTCTATGGTACCTACCACGCTATGGGGAAGAGCCGTGTACGTCCCAAAGAAGCGGTGGTGTACAGCACCCAATCCATTCACAAACTGCTGGCAGGTATCAGCCAGGCCAGTCATGTGCTCGTGCAGGATTCCCAATCGGTGAAACTGGACAAGCATCTGTTCAATGAAGCTTATCTGATGCACACCAGCACCAGTCCGCAATACAGCATCATTGCCAGCTGCGACGTAGCCGCTGCCATGATGGAGCCACCCGGCGGTACAGCCCTCGTGGAGGAAAGCATTGCGGAAGCCTTGGATTTCCGGCGTGCTATGCGCAAGGTCGATGAAGAGTATGGCGACGACTGGTGGTTTAAGGTCTGGGGTCCTGATCGCTTGGTTGAAGAAGGAATTGGGCGCGCGACCGATTGGGTTATCAAAGGTGAGGCCAGGACTGCAAAGGCCAACTGGCACGGTTTTGGCAAGCTGGCTTCGGGCTTCAATATGCTGGATCCGATCAAATCCACCATCGTGACACCGGGACTGGATCTCAATGGCAAGTTCGCCAAGAGTGGAATACCGGCCAGCATCGTGACCAAGTTTCTGGCGGAACACGGTGTGGTGGTAGAAAAGACGGGGCTTTACAGCTTTTTCATTATGTTCACCATTGGCATTACCAAAGGCCGCTGGAACAGCATGTTGACCGCATTGCAGCAGTTCAAGGATGATTTCGCCAAAAACCAACCCATGTGGCGCGTACTGCCCGAGTTCGTACAAAAGCACCCACATTACGAAAAAATGGGTCTAGCCGATCTTTGTCAACACATCCACCAGCTGTATGCCAAGTACGACATTGCCCGCCTGACTACAGAGGTGTATTTGAGTGATTTGTTGCCCGCCATGAACCCCAGTGATGCGTACGCGCATATCGCATTGCGCAAGACTGAACGTGTCGAAATCGACCACCTGGAAGGCCGCATCTCCGTGGGAATGGTTACGCCCTATCCACCGGGGATACCGCTGTTGATTCCAGGCGAGGTGTTCAATAAGAAAGTGGTGGACTATCTTAAGTTTTCACGTGAATTCAACGCCCAATGTCCTGGGTTCGAAACCGACATTCACGGATTAGTTGAGGAAACGGGTCGAGATGGTGTGAAGCGCTACTACGCCGATTGCGTGAAGGCGCAATAGCAACGGCGGTACCCAGATCTGGGTAGCCGCCGAGAATGTCAAGAGTGGAGTTGGTTCAACTGCCGCGCGATGATGTCATGGTTGAGCCATAGCACAGGTCCAGCGGGTTGCGATGACTCCCGGAACATCAATGGACCGGTAGCCTCGATTACAAGAGCGCTCAACAGGTCTGTAATGAGCGCCTTGCCGTCCCTGTGCATTTTTTGAACCTCGTCTGATGTGCCGATCGTCAGGTCCGCCTGTTCCTGGCTGTTGGGCATTGGCCACGCTGCGAAGTTGCGGAATGGCCGCATGACATCACTACCCTGGAAATCCAGCACTTTGCGCAGGACATCGTCCAGAGCGACGCCGTCAATCAATAGCGCTTGACATGCCTGCCATTGGGAATCCGCCCAGGCACCACCGTTTTCTTTCTTGAGGGCATGGAGCAGGGGGATGAGAGGCAGCTCAACTCCGGCAAAAATGTCGGACGAATTCGTTCTGATTTCTGGGCAGTTGTAAACAGTTGCCTTGATACCCTTGTCCCACGCTGTCTGAGCGATGCGCTCCAGACGCATTTTGGCCATTCCCTGTGTGTAGTTGGTGTAGGTTTGCCACGCGTAGTTTTCACCCATCAAAATTTCCGTACCGTGGTATCCATAGGCCGTGTAACGCACCTGACCGCCGCTGGATTCCACCTGCGCGCGGATAGCCGTACTGGCTTCGATAAGGTGCCCAAAGGTATTGGCAGACACTTCATCAAAGTTTTTCAAAATCAGCCTACCCAGGTCGCTGTCAAGCAGCATTTGAGATGACATGAAGCGCTCGCCTCGACCCTTGTATACCCGGTTGGCAATTGCCAGGAAAACCTTCGCCTTGGGAATGCCGCCAGCCATAGTGTGGGCAAAAAACACGTTGCGGCCAGGAGAGATCATTCCTTCAAGAGTCGCCATGACGCGCTCTAGGGAACTAGTGAACCGGGCAACGCCAATTTGTTGGCATTTTTCAATGTGACTCCAGTCCAGTTTGTCGTCTACCCAGGATTTAAGTGTCAGATTGGAGAGCAAATCTGTTGGGGTAGGCTCGCCTTGCGGAGAATCCATGTCAAAACCCGCCATGAGGGGGATGTTGATGATCTTTCCACCAAGGCTTTGTTCGGCAGCAGCCAGCTCTTCTTGATTCAAGGGGCGCAGCGTATTGTTCGCATCGCGGCGTCCTACCGTGATACCAACAATGTGCATTCCCGCCTGACGTGCTTCGTTGACCAGGCCATTGGCATAGCCCCGTCCGAAGAGCTCGCCGAACAAGACAAACACGTCACCGGCGCGAAACAGGGACTTCTGGGGGAGTTGATGCAAGGGGATCGGTGTATTCATGTTCGTATTATTACTTTTTGAAGAATTGCAGATTCTGGGAGATTTGACGGTTGCGCCGATGGCAGGAGCCCACTTTGCCGAACGCAGAATTTTCGCACGCACAGGCGGCAGTTGCCCGACACAGGTCCTCACAGTGCTGCTTCAAACGCGCCGGTGGCCCACACCTTGAGGGGGAGCCCGACAATTGCGCAATAACTCCTTACGAATCAAGGCACTTAGCATAGATTTTGCGTTACAATCGCGGCTCACGACCAAACGGGCGGGTAATTACCGCCCGTTTTTTTTTGGCGATTGTTTTTGAGCGAGCTGATTCGAAGTGGCATTGCAAGACATTGTTGAACAAACCGTTACTGGTCTGGGATATGACCTGGTGGAGATTGAGCGCTCTGCCGGTGGTTTGCTGCGAATTACGATCGATTTGCCCTGGGTGGAGCCGACGCAAGGTGCGGCGGCGGTGGAGCAATTTGTCAATGTGGAAGACTGCGAAAAGGTCAATCGACAGTTGCAATTTGCGCTGGAAGTGGACGGTATTGAGTACAAGCGGTTGGAGGTTTCCTCGCCTGGAATCGATCGGCCGTTGCGACATGCGCAGGACTTCGCGCGTTTTGTCGGCCACGTGGTGGATTTGACGCTTAAGGCACCCATCGGAGCGGCGGCCAGTGGTTTGATAAACGCCAATCGCAAGAAATTTCGAGGCACCCTGGAGCGGGTGGCTGCCGAGGGCGGTGCAGCGGGCTGGCAAATTGTCTGGAGCGATGCCCCGGAAGTGAAGCCCGGACAGCGGGTGAGTAAAAAGCGGGTGCCACCGCCACTGCAGGCCCTGGGATTTTCGTTAGACGAATTGCGGGAAGCCCGTCTGGCACCGCTTGTGAATTTCAAGGGTCGAGGCTCCGCCGGTGGAACCGGCAGTGCCGCCGAGTAATTGGGTTTTGTTTGGATATTTCGAGTGTTCAGGAGAGTCATGGCATGAATCGCGAACTGTTGATGCTGGTAGAGGCAATTTCACGTGAAAAAAACGTGGAGCGTGATGTGGTGTTGGGTGCCGTCGAGGCAGCCCTGGCCCAGGCGACAAAAAAATTGTATTCAGGCGATGTGGACATTCGTGTCGCTTTGGACCGCGACAGTGGCAAGTACGAGACCTTTCGTCGCTGGCATGTGGTGCCTGACGAGGCGGGTTTGCAATTGCCCGACCAGGAAATTCTCTTGTTCGAAGCCAGGGAGCAAATTCCTGACATTGAGGTGGATGAACACATTGAGGAGTCTGTTCCCTCAGTGCCAATCGGCCGTATCGGTGCCATGGCCGCCAAGCAAGTCATTTTGCAAAAAATTCGGGATGCTGAACGCGAAATGCTGCTCAACGACTTCATGTCGCGGGGGGAGAAGATTTTTGTCGGCACCGTCAAACGCATGGACAAGGGCGACATGATTGTGGAGAGCGGTCGTGTCGAGGGGCGTTTGCGGCGCGGCGAGATGATTCCCAAAGAAAACCTGCGCACCGGTGATCGTGTACGAGCCATGATCATGGAGGTGGATTTGACGCTGCGCGGGGCTCCGATTGTGTTATCTCGCTCGGCCCCCGAGTTTATGGTGGAGCTGTTTCGCCAAGAGGTGCCGGAAATCGAGCAGGGTTTGCTGGAGATTAAGTCCTGCGCCCGCGATCCTGGCTCTCGTGCCAAGATTGCCGTGCTGTCGCATGACAAGCGCGTAGACCCCATTGGCACCTGTGTCGGGGTGCGAGGCACCCGCGTCAATGGGGTGACCAACGAATTGGCGGGCGAGCGCGTAGATATCGTGTTGTGGAGTGAGGATCCCGCCCAGTTTGTCATTGGGGCTTTGGCACCGGCCAACGTGTCGTCCATCGTGGTGGATGAAGAGCGGCACGCCATGGACGTTGTGGTGGATGAGGAGAACCTGGCCATCGCCATTGGCCGTGGTGGCCAGAACGTGCGACTGGCTTCTGAATTGACAGGATGGCGCATCAACATTCTGGATGCTGCGGAGTCCGCCCAAAAGCAGGCCAGCGAAACAGACCAGGGCCGCAAGCTGTTTATGGAGAAGCTCGATGTGGACGAGGAAATCGCCGACATCCTGATTTCCGAAGGGTTTACCAGCCTCGAAGAAGTGGCCTACGTGCCATTGCAGGAAATGCTGGAAATTGAAGCCTTTGATGAGGAAACGGTCACCGAGCTTCGGACCCGTGCCAAGAATGCTCTGCTGACCATGGAGATTGCCCACGAAGAAAGTGTGGAAGAGGTCTCTCAGGACTTGCGTGAACTGGACGGTCTGACGCCTGAGTTGATCGGCAAATTGGCCGATGGTGGCGTGCACACACTTGATGACCTGGCCGATCTGGCAGTTGACGAGCTAACGGATATTACGGGCCAGTCCGCAGATGATGCCAAGGCTTTGATCATGAAAGCGCGTGAGCATTGGTTCACCGATGACGCCGCTTCTCACGAGTAGAGTTTATGTAAATCACGTTTCAGTTTAGGCCAACAGCTGCCCGCAGGGTGGTTGGGCCGCCGCCAAAGGTTACACAACAAATGTCCAGTACGACCGTCGCCGAGTTTGCCAACGAACTCAAAAAATCCACTGATACGCTGCTTGAGCAGCTGAAATCGGCCGGTGTCGCCAAATCGGCCGCCTCGGATGTTCTGACAGATGCTGACAAGCACAGCCTGTTGAACTATCTGCAGAGTGCCCATGGAACCGCCAGCCCGGATCGAAAAAAAATCACGCTGGTCAAGAAGCAGACCACCGAGATCAAGCAGGCTGACGCGACCGGCAAGGCGCGCACCATCCAAGTTGAAGTGCGCAAGAAGCGCACATTTGTGCGGCGTGATGACGATGTTGTGGCGACACCAGAGGCTCCATCTCCTGCCAGCGAGGTGCCGGCAGCTGCCGTTCCCGTCATCGACAACGCCGAACTGGTTCGCCGCGAGGAAGAGGCCCGTCGCCAGGCAGAACTGATCCGGCGTCAGGAAGAAGAGCTGGTCCAGCGGCGTCGTGAGCGCGAAGAACAGGAAGCCCGGCAGCGCGAGGCTGCTGAGAAGCAGGCCGCCGAATTGGCGGCGCGCAAAGCAGAAGAGGTAGCCCAAAAAGCAAAAACAGAGTCAGCGAGCAAGGCCACAGCCGCGCAGCAACTGGCCAAGGAAACCGCCGAGGCTGCTCAAGCGGCGGATGCAGCCAAGCTAGCTGCCGACGCCGCTGCGGCCGCGCGTGAAAAGGCAGCTGCCTCCAAGGCTCTGGCGGATGAAGAGGTGGCACGTGCCGCCGATCTGGGCGACCGTCGCCGCAAGGCCGAAGCCGAGGCTGCCGCCATCCGTTCCATGATGGCTGCCCCCAAGCGCGTGCTGACCGCCAAAAAACCGGAAGAAGCCAAACCTTCCACGCCCGATGCCAAGACCGGCATGAAAGGCACGTTGCATAAACCAGCGGCAGGTGCCACGGTGGCCAAGCCGACCAAGCCCGCTCCCGCAGCGGGGCCAGCCGGGGCAAATGCTGGAAGCGGCAAGGAGGTCAAGTCCGCCAAGCTGTCGAGCAGCTGGGCTGGCGATCCCGCCAAAAAGAAGGCAATCCCCACACGGGGAGACACCGGCGCAGGTGCAGGGCGATCAACCAACTGGCGTTCCGGTCCGCGTGGGCGCCGGGGCAGCAACGAACGTGATAACCAGTCGGTTGCGTCTGCTCCGGTGGAAGCACGCGTACTGGAAGTCCATGTCCCCGAAACCATCACAGTGGCCGACCTGGCCCACAAAATGGCGGTGAAGGCATCGGAGGTGATCAAGCAGCTGATGAAGCTGGGTCAGATGGTGACCATCAATCAGCCGCTGGACCAAGACACAGCAATGATCGTTGTCGAGGAAATGGGGCACAAGGCGGTGATTGCGGCTTTGGATGACCCGGAGGCATTCACGGATGACGAGGTGCAGCAACAGGAGGCCGAAGCACTGCCGCGCGCTCCGGTTGTGACGGTCATGGGCCACGTTGACCACGGCAAGACCTCGTTGTTGGACTACATCCGCCGTGCCAAGGTCGCCGCAGGCGAGGCCGGTGGCATTACCCAGCACATTGGTGCCTATCACGTGGAGACGCCGCGCGGCATGGTGTCCTTCCTGGATACCCCCGGTCACGAGGCTTTCTCGGCCATGCGAGCCCGTGGTGCCAACGCCACCGACATCGTGATCTTGGTGTGCGCGGCCGATGACGGCGTCATGCCCCAGACCAAGGAGGCCATCAAGCATGCCAAGGCCGCCGGAGTTCCCATCGTGGTGGCGATCACCAAGGCGGACAAGCCTGATGCCAATCCGGACCGCGTGAAGCAGGAGCTGGTGGTTGAAGAGGTGGTGCCGGAAGAGTACGGAGGCGAATCGCCTTTTGTGGCGGTTTCCTCGAAGACAGGGCAGGGCATTGACGACTTGCTGGAGCAAGTGCTGCTGCAGGCCGAAGTGCTGGAATTGAAGGCACCCGTTGACGCCATGGCCAAGGGTCTGGTGATCGAGGCCCGCCTGGACAAGGGCCGTGGTCCCGTGGCCACGATCCTGGTGCAGTCCGGTACCTTGAAGACCGGTGACGTGGTGCTGGCTGGCCAGACATACGGCCGCGTGCGCGCCATGCTGGATGAGAACGGGCGGCCGATCAAGACGGCCGGTCCCTCCATTCCGGTGGAAATTCAGGGTCTGACCGAAGTGCCGCAAGCCGGTGACGAGTTTATGGTGCTTGCCGACGAACGCCGCGCCCGCGAAATCGCCACTTACCGCGCCGGCAAGTTCCGCAACACCAAATTGGCCAAGCAACAAGCCGCCAAGCTGGAAAATATGTTCACCGACATTTCCGCCGGCGAAGTCAAGATGCTGCCAATCATTGTCAAGGCAGACGTGCAGGGTTCGCAGGAAGCGCTGAGCTCGTCCTTGCTGAAACTGTCCAATGACGAAGTGAAGGTTCAGATGGTGTACACGGCTGTGGGTGCCATCAGCGAATCGGATGTGAACCTGGCTATTGCGGCCAAGGCCATCATCATCGGCTTCAATACCCGTGCGGATGCCGGTGCGCGCAAGCTCGCCGAGAGCAATGGTGTGGACATTCGCTACTACGACATCATTTATGACGCCGTGGACGACCTCAAGCTGGCCATGTCGGGCATGCTGACGCCGGACAAGAAGGAAGAAGTCATTGGTACCGCCGAGATCCGCCAGGTCCTCAAGGTATCCAAGATCGGCTCGATCGGTGGCTGTATGGTCACCTCGGGCGTGGTGCGCCGCACGGCCAAGCTGCGTTTGCTGCGTGGCAATGTGGTCATCTACACCGGCGAGCTCGATTCGCTTAAGCGCTTCAAGGACGACGTCAAGGAAGTCAAGGAAAACTTCGAGTGCGGTCTGACGATCAAGAACTACAACGACATTCAGGAAGGGGATGCCCTGGAGTTCTTTGAAATCCGCGAGATCGCCCGCACGCTGTAATCGGAACATTCCATGGCGCACAAAAAGTCATCTACCCCGAACCGCGGTTTCCGCGTGGCCGATCAGATCCAGCGCGATCTGACCGAGCTGATTGCACGCGAGTTAAAGGATCCACGGGTGGGGATGGTGACCATCCAGGCCGTCGAGGTGACACCGGACTATGCCCATGCCAAGGTGTTTTTCAGCCTGCTCAAGGGAGACCCGGCTTCAACCGCCGAGGGCCTGAACCAGGCCGCCGGTTTTCTGCGCAATGGGCTGTTCAAACGCCTGCACATCCACACCGTGCCCACGCTGCATTTCGTATTTGACCGCACCACTGAACGTGCGGCCGATATGAACGCGCTGATAGCGCAGGCCGTGGCATCGCGCTCCAAGAACGAGGAATGACGTGAGCAATGCCAGGCCACTCCAGGGTGCGCAGGCGCCCCTGGAGGGCGGCGATGGCACGCGCGCAACTCCGGGCAAGCGCGCTGGGGAGCCGCGCCAGCGCACCGTGCGCAGGCCGGTGCATGGCGTGCTGCTGCTGGACAAACCCTTGGGCTGGTCCAGCAACGACGCCCTGCAGAAGGTGAAGTGGCTGTTGCGGGCCGAAAAGGCCGGCCACACCGGCACGCTGGACCCGCTGGCCACCGGTGTGCTGCCACTGTGCTTTGGCGCGGCCACCAAGTTCAGCCAGATGCAGCTCGACGCCGACAAGGAATACGCAGCGACTGCGCTGCTGGGAACCCGCACCCGCACCGGGGATGCCGAAGGCGAGGTGATTGAAACGCGGACCGTGCACGTGACGGAGCAGGACCTGGCCCAGTTGTTGCCTCGGTTTACCGGACCCATCCTGCAGACGCCACCAATGCACAGCGCGCTGAAAAAGGATGGCAAGGCGCTGTACGAGTACGCCCGCGCCGGGGTGGAAGTGGAGCGCGCACCGCGAGCGGTCACCATTTATGCATTAAATGCGAGTCTAGCCCGCGTAGAACATGGTAATGTTGCTATTGATTTCATAGTAAAATGCAGCAAGGGAACGTACATTCGCACGCTCGGCGAGGACATGGGACTGGCCCTGGGCTGTGGTGCGCACCTGACGCGCCTGCGCCGTACCGCCACCGGCGGCTTTACCGGGGCGCAGTGCGTCACGCTGGAAGCGCTAGAGGCCATGACCGACGAAGAACGCCTGGCCTGTCTGCTACCGGTGGACGCGCTGCTGGAGCGCCACACCCCTGTCATGCTGGACGGCGAGAATGCCGGACGTTTCCTGAGCGGCATGCGCCGCCGGGGCAGCTGGCCGGATAGCGACGCCGTGGCCGTATACGGTGCGCAGCCATACGCCTTGCTGGGCACCGCCCACACCAAGGCCGGAGAACTGATACCGGGGCGCTTGCTGAGCCCGCTGGAGATTGCACAGTCTCAGGCCCAGCAGGCGTGGAAACAGGAAGCAGCCTGAGCGCAAGCGCGTCTGGCACAACAGATTCAAGAGAGAAAGTGAACCATGAGCAGTAAACAAATCCGCAATATCGCCATCATCGCCCACGTCGACCACGGCAAGACCACCATGGTGGACCAACTGCTGCGCCAGTCCGGCACCTTTGCCGAGCACGAAAAAGTGGTGGACACCGTGATGGACAACAACGCGATTGAAAAAGAACGCGGCATCACCATTCTGGCCAAAAACTGCGCTGTGAGCTGGGAAGGCACCCACATCAACATCGTGGATACCCCCGGACACGCGGACTTTGGTGGCGAGGTGGAGCGCGCCCTGTCCATGGTGGACGGCGTGGTGTTGTTGATCGACGCCCAGGAAGGCCCCATGCCCCAGACCCGTTTCGTCACCAAGAAGGCGCTGGCCCTGGGGCTCAAGCCCATCGTGGTGG
>CAZDDK010000060.1:0-15214 GCA_964504185.1 uncultured Rhodoferax sp.
TGAGCGACTGGGCCGTCGCGCTGACCTGGTTGGCCGCTCCCGTCAATGCGTCGGCAGCAGCTCGCACCTCCTCAATAATGCCCGCCAGGGTGTCGCAGCTGGAATTGGCATCCTGTTTGACTTGGTCAAACGTTCCCTGCGTGACGCGTGTGATGCGCTGCGACAAATCCCCACTGGCCAGGCCAGAAAACACCCGCCCCACATCCGCAATGATGTCTGCCAGCTTCTCGGTGGTGGCATTGGCGTCCAATTTCAACTGCCCGAATGTACCGGCGTAGTCCCGCGTGATGCGCTGCGACAAATCTCCTTCGGCCAAGGCACCAAACACACGGACCACGTCATCAAAGATGATGGAGGTCGTTTCCATCAAACCATTGACACCCATGCACAGCGCTTCGATGGAGCCCGTCTTGCCCTCCAGTGGAATGCGCTGCGACAGGTCACCTTCTTTCGCAGCGTCCGTCACCGCCTGGGCTTGTTGCACTGCCGAGCGCAACATGTCATTGGCACGCACCTCGGCCGTAACGTCGGTGGCAATCTTGACGATCTTGATCACCCGTCCCATTTCATCGGTCACGGGTGCATAGACGGACTGGAGGGTTACCTCATGTCCTGCCTTGGTCAGGCGCTTGTAGGCTCCGCGTTGGGCATGGCCCGCGTTGAGATCGGCCCAAAATTGGGCGTAGGCGGGCTGCGCCGTCAGCGCCGGATCCACAAACATGCGGTGGTGCTTGCCAAGCACCTCCTCACTCTGATAGCCCACAGCCTGCAAGAAGTTTCGATTGGCCTTGAGAATATGGCCCCGCAGATCAAACTCCACATACGCATAGGAAGAATCGACGGCGTTCAGAATGGCGCGCGCGTTTTGTCGCTCAATTTCGGCTTCGGTAATGTCGTAGCGCACCCCCAAATATTTCATGGGCTTTCCGTTGTCTCCCAAAATCGGGGCAACGACAGCGTCCACGTAGTAGGGAGTCCCGTCCTTGGCCCGGTTCTTGATGATGCCTCGGAACATGTCTCCGCGTCCGATCGTGGCCCACATCTGCTTGAACGTTTCCTTGGGCATGTCGGGATGGCGCGTGGTGTTGTGCGGGTGCCCAATCAATTCGTCGCGCCGGTACTTGGACACCTCAATGAACTTGTCGTTGATGCTGAGGATGTCGCCTTTCTTGTCGGCCTCGGAAACAATGCTGGTGAGATTCATGATGTCGGTGCGGACCTTCAGCTCGGCTTCCAACTCCGCAATCCGGCGCTCCATGGCACCAGCGTTCAGGACCCGTTCAATCCATGACATGTTTTTCTGACTCATTGCGCACTCCTTGATGGACGAAAACTTAAATGGACGAACTCTCTCACTAACTACTGACCCCGCTGGACTGTGAGCCGGTGGTCAGCTCGCCGAGGGACGCCACATCGAGAATCAGTGCCACCTCCCCACTGCCCAGAATGCTGGAGCCAGAAATTCCGCGCAGGGTCTTGAACAGCCGCCCAAGGGGCTTGATGACGGTCTGCTGCTGACCGTGCAACATTTCCACTTCGATGCCGTAGTTGCCACGCGTCGAGTGAACCACCACCACGCTGACCCGGTCGGGAAGACTGGAGTCCAATGCGTAGAGAGAGCGCAACCGGACCACCGGCAACACGGAACCCCGCAGTTCCAGGCAGTGTCGCCCCGACGCATCGACCCGCGTGTCTTTGGGAGCGGCCTCGATGACCTCGACTACCGACTCCAGCGGCAGCACAAACTTGGAATGTCCCACCCCCACCATGAAGCCATCAATGATGGCCAGCGTCAGCGGCAAGCGGATGTCAACCTGCAAACCCACGCCCGGCATGCTGTTGAGGCGGATGGACCCACGCAACGCCTCGATATTGCGGCGCACTACGTCCATGCCCACGCCACGCCCGGACAGATTGGTCACCTGCTCTGCCGTGGAAAAACCCGGCTCGAAAATCAACATGTTGATGTCGTTGTCGCTGGGAACAACACCTTGCTCGACCAGCCCCCGGTTCCAGGCACGCTGCAACACGCGCTCCCGGTTGATACCCCGTCCATCATCTTCGATGCGAATCAAAATGGCACCGGTCTCATGGCGGGCACTGAGGGTAAGCTGGCCCGCGCGGGTCTTGCCTGCCGCCAGTCGCTCGTGCGGAGGCTCAAGGCCGTGGTCCAGCGAATTGCGGACCAGGTGCATCAGCGGGTCGGCAATTTTTTCGACCATGGACTTGTCCAGTTCCGCGTCTCCACCCATGATCTCGAAATTCACTTCCTTTCCCAGGCTTGCTGCGGTGTCTCGGACCACCCGCCGGAAGCGGCTAAAAGTCTCGCCGACGGGCACCATCCGCAATCCCAATGTGCCATTGCGGATTTCCTCGATCAGTCCATTCATTTGGAGGTTGGCCTCGATCAGAGACTCATGGCGGGTTTCGCGCGCCAACAACATGGCACCGGCACCGGCTATGACCAATTCGCCCAACAAATTGATGACGGCATCCAGCCGATCGGCCTGCACCCGGATGTAGCGTTCTTCCGACGGCGCGTTGTCCCGAATCTTCTGCTGCTTGCCCAAGGCGGCCGCCACCACCTCCCGCGCCACGCCAGCCTGGGTTTCCAGCAGGTCCCCGATCTTGGGCTTGGCCACTGGCGGCATGCCACGCGACTGCTGTTGCGTCGATAACACCTGTTCAAGCTTGTCTTGGGACAGCGCCCCCACCGAAACCAGCATTTCTCCCAAGCGAGGAGATTCGGGCATTTCTTCAATGGCGCGGGCCAACTTCTGCCCCGGAGTTTCGGGCTCCACCAGACTCAATTCGCAATCGTCCATGACAAAGCTGAAGGCCCCCTCCAGCTCCTCCCGGCCGGAACCCGTCTCCAGCTCCATGAAAAAACCCAAGTAGCAACTCTCCGGATTGATGTTGACCAGCGACGGCACCAGATCGATGCCGCAGCGCATGGACACCACGCGTCCCATGCCACCAAGATACCGCGCGATGGACAAGGGGTCCATTCCGTTGCGGAACGTTTCCGTTCCGAATCGGGCAGAAATGCTCCACACTCGCAGGCCACCAGCACCAACTGCCGTGTTTTCATTCGGAGTGGGCGTAGCCGCAGCGGGGACTACACCGCCTTCGGTGAGAGCCCGCAACTGGACCACCAGATCCGCCCGTTCATCCTTCTTTTCGGGTGTATCTGCGGCTTCGTCGGCTGCGGTATCCACCAAAAACTTGATTTGGTCATTGCACTGCAACAACAAGGTACTGATCGCGGGAGTCAGGCCCAACTCCCCATCGCGCATCTTGTCCAGGAGGGTCTCAACGTGATGGGTGAACTCAACCACACGGTTGAGCCCAAAGATCCCCGCCGACCCCTTGACCGTGTGCGCACACCGAAACAATGAATCCAGCAAGTCCCGATTGTCCGGCTGCTCTTCCAACTCTAGCAACAGCGTCTCAATGGCAGTAATTTGCTCGTCCGCCTCGCTGATGAAAGCCGGCATGGCCGCGCGAATGAATTCCTGGTCTGAATACGCGTCCTGGCTCATGGTGCAGCCCCTCCCGCGGTGGATGATGGCCGGCACCGGTGCAACCATTGGGACAGACCCAGGGTGTGACAGGCGTCGGCAAACACGTCGCTGGTCTCCACCAGCTGCCAGGGTCGCTCCATCTGGGACAACGCGGCCAGCAATTGCAGTCCCGCACCGTCCACGCTCTCCACGTCCCGGGCGGACACCTCCAGATATTCACGGGCACTGCCGACCTGTGCGGTTGCCCAGGCCAGCAGGGCATCCCGGATGTCCATCACGCTGTAAATATTCAGTTCAGGAGGAAGCTCAAAACGCTCGCTCATGGTGTGTCCCTGCGCGTCGTGAAATGACAAGTCTGTCGCGCGATGCGTCCAATGGCTAGACGCAAAGCTTGGAAACCGCACTCACCAGCTGGGTGGGCGAAAAGGGTTTGACCATCCAGGCCTTGGCCCCGGCTGCCTTGCCTTGCTCTTTCTTCTCTTCCTGGCTTTCCGTCGTCAGCATCAAAATAGGCATGAACTTGTAGGAAGCGATTTGCTTGGCCGCCTTGACGAACTCAATTCCGTTCATGACGGGCATATTGACATCACAAATTGCCATGTTGATCTGGCGCCCATCGAGCAGCGCCAACGCGGCCTTTCCGTCGCCCGCCTCAATCACGTCATAGCCTGCACCGTTGAGCGCCATTCGGACCACCTGTCGCAGGCTTGCAGAGTCGTCAATCACCAATATTGTTTTTGCCATACCCACCTCGTCAAAAAAAAGTTGTTTCGTTGTCGTCCGGCGCGTTCGCTGCCGCAACAGGCGCGGTTCCGGCGTGGCTCTCGCGCTGCTCATTCATCGCGTACAGCGTCTCCAGGCGGGCCAGCCATTCCGCAGAGGCCGGCACGCCCCCCCTGCGGTCTGCCAAAGCGTCCTGCAAGCGGGCCATATCCCCCTCCAGCAGCGTCATCATCTGGCTGATGCGATCCTGGTACTGGAAGCCCATGTACATGCGTTCAACCTGCTGCGCCACCATGTGCGTCTCGTGCTGAAAGGGCCGCGAAACCCTCTCCAGCGCTTCCACCGCGTCCTGCACCATGCGCAAAACCTGCTCAACTGCCGCCTTGTTGGCGGCACCCAGGTCGGCATCTTGCAAGACGGGCTGCAGAGCCCGCTCGCATGCCACCACAAGCCCCGTGACCCCACCAATCGGCTGGGCCAGGGCGTCGTTGATTTGCTGGGACTGTCGCTCGGCCATGTTGATGTGGGGGCCAATGTCGGCAAAAGCCTGCAGCATTTGTGAAACCGCCACTTCGGATTGCGCGCGCGAGGCGCAAAGATGACGACCCCAGACCGGCAGCAGATCGGCGCAAAGCGCCAGCAGGGCGTCCCGCGTTTGTGGGTCAGGCCCTTGACCAGCGACGGGAGGTGTTCCGTTGTTCATGGCGCAATGTGTGCAGATGTGACGAGCATCGTAAAGCAATTCTTGCCATCGAGACTGCTGCGGGACTATTTTTGTCCGCCGGTCAGACCCACTGCGCGTTGACGTAGCACCCACATCCAATCAAACGCTCGGGGTCAATGGGGACAACGTAGGACAACTTGGTCTGGACTTCCTTGGTCACGGGGTTGTCGATGGAGTAGGTCACCCACCCTCCGCCATCGCGGTCGCAGACCTCCCACGCGTCGACGGTGAGCTTTGCCCCTACGTCACCCAACAGGTCATCAAGCCGGGTGCCGACCCGGCTGCGGTTGCTGCCACACGCCACGTAGGCACCCTGCCGATCCAGCACAAAGACATACAGGTCTTTCCAGTTGAACCGGCTCTTGGTGTCATGAAACACGTCGATCGCGTCGCGCAGACCTGACCTTCCGATTTCGACCATCGCATCAAACACCATCTGCCGGGCCTCGTCGGCAGAACCCTGGCGCAACTGAATGTGGCTGACCGATATTTCCAGGCCAGAGGCCTGGGCGGTCATCTCATCGGAATTGGCGCTGGCGCGCACCACGAGGGCCGCGTTCTCCTGGGTGAGCACATCCAGGTCACCCACGGCGTTGACCACGTCCTGCAAAGCCGAACTTTGGCCCGCGCTGCCTTCCGCCATGACGTTGACGTTGGTGGCAATTTCACCAATGCCGGTCACCAGGCTTTCCATGACTTTGTTGATGCGTTCGATCTGGGCCACCGTGTTGCCGACCCGTTCAGACGACTCCCGAATCAGCTCGCGGACTTCGCCGGCTGCCACCTGGCTGCTCTTGGCCAGTCGGCGCACCTCGGCGGCCACCACCGCAAAACCACGCCCCTGCTCACCTGCGCGCGCAGCCTCGACCGCCGCATTGAGCGCCAGCAAATTGGTCTGAAAGGCGATGGAATCGATGGTGCCCACAATTTCGTTCATGCGCCCCGATGTTGCCTGCAACGGCCCCAGGCTGCTGACGGTCAGCTTCATTTCCTCACCCGCACCGGATGCCTCCTTGTGCAGAAGGTCCGTCATGGTGCTGATCTCCTGGGACGCATCCGCATTGCGCGACACCGTCTCGCTCACCCGGCGCACATGCATGGCCGTCTGCGTGAGGTTTTCGCCCTGGGCTTGTGCGCGGTCCGCGAGGGAACGGGTGTCGTCCACCAGTTTCTTGCCCGTGTCGCCCAACTGCACGGCGGCACTGCGAATATTGGCCACCATTTCTGACATGCGGGTGGTGACCAACTCGAACTGCTTGCCAAAGTTGCCCATGCTGTCGATCCCCAGGAGCCCGGCTGTGCCGGTGAGATCGCCGGTAGTGGCCTGCTGCATGACCCGATCGATGTGCTCTCGGTCCAGACGGTTGCTTTTGAAAAAACTCAGCACCCCGTAGCCCCACAACATCACGCCAATCAGAGCGACGGCCAAGGTGAGCCAGAACTCGGCACTACTGGCACCTTGTGCGGTCCCCTTGGGCGGGTCGGACAGACCCATCAGATGCAGCACGGTGAGAAACAGTACGGTCAGCAACAGCGGTGACGCAATCACCCAAAACTTGGTCGGACCACTCAGTCTGGCCATCAGCGCCATACCGGGCCCGAAAAGTCCACTTTCCGGTTGCACATTTGCCGTCATACCAAACTTGCACCTGGGCGATTCTTCTTGTGCGTTCGCCAGCCCTAACCGAACGATCTCAACCAGTCGGCCACATTGAAGTGACCACCATGGCAAATGACTTTAGCAGAATTGGGGCGCAAAAAGGCAGAGTTGAACCGCCTATCTGAACCGCATTTGGCATCCCCGCCAGCGACCTGCGGTTCCAGTACCTCACTGCGGTGCCGACGGGGCCACTTGCGCAGCGCGCCGCTTGCGCTGGCGTGCCACGGGTGCCAACTGTGCGGATTTGACCGGGCGCACCCGGCGCTTGGCCACGCGTTGCGCCAGCGCCAGGTATTCCTGAAAGCTGTCGCGCAGACACTGGGCCAGCACTTCGGGATCGGGCAGTTGTTCGTAACACCCTGTCACCGACACCACAATGGTGTTGTTGTAGCCGGTGACAGAGAACACCAGCCCCATTCCGTCGGAAATCGGCATGATGGCCGACAGGTAGGTGAGCTTGGCACCTTGCAGAAAGAGCGGCTCCCGCGAACCCGGCACGTTGTTGATGGCACAGTTGGCCAAGGGTGCCCAGTCACCCAGCAAGGCCGAGGCCGAACGCAACATCTTGCTGGTCGCCATGATGGCCAGGGAGGGGGCCTGCTGCGCCAGACTGGTCAACTCGCGCGCACTGATGGCCTGCGCCATGGCAGCGGACGAGGAGCTGGCCTGCTGGATCGCCACCAGCCGCTGGACTGGATCGGCAATGTCGGTGCCAAGGCCCACGCGCACCCATGAGAACTGGGTCGCTGGATCGGACTCCAGTTCGCTGTGCACTGCGATGGGCATGGCCGCGACCATGCTGTCATCGGGCAACTCATCCTGCAGTGCCAAGTAGCTGCGCAGCCCACCCGCGCAGACGGCCAGCACCACATCGTTGACCGTGGCATGGGGCACGAGAGCACGTATCGATTTGAAGTCGGCCAACGCAAAGCGCCGCGTCTCGAATACCCGCTGGGGCGAAACCTCGGTGTTGAAACGCGTCATGGGGAATGCGTGTGGTTGGCCCAGGAATTCGCCCGCGAAGGTCTTGACCGTGGACTTCAACGCCGTCCAGCTGGCCCGCAGCGGCTGCGCCATGCGCAAGGGAAAGGTGGCCAAGTTGATCCCCGCCAGCCAAAACAGCGCCAGGTTGCCGGGTGGCGACTCGGGAAACCACGGTGCGGCCGGGACGGGCAATGGAGCGGCGGGCGAGAGATCGTGCAACAAGCGCGTGATTTCGTTGCCATGCTCCATGTCCACAGCCGCGTGATGGATTTTCAGCAGGATGGCAAAACTGCCCACGGGCAAGTCCAGAAAGCTGTCGAGTCCCTCGATGACATACATCTCCCACAACGGACGCTGCAGGTCCAGCGGGCGCGCATGGATGCGCGAGGACTGGATGCAGAACTGGCGCCAGTCCCCGGGCTTTGGCAGGGCAATATGGCGCACGTGGTATTCGAGATTGAAGTGCTCGTCTTCCACCCAATAGGGGTAGTCCAGGTCAAGCGGAACGCGCAGGATTCTTTCGCGGAAGTTGGGCAGGCGGTCCAGGCGGCTCGCCACGTGGGCCAGGATCTGCTTGAACCGAACCACACCGCCGGGTGCAGTGGACTGGTCGTAAATGTGCAGCAACGTGATATTGGAGTTGGCGTGGGCCGTGTCGGAATAGATGTAGGCAGCGTCGTGTTCACTAAGTTGGCGCATGGGGGGTCTCTTTTGAGTCAGTTGGCAGCCGGCGTTGCGTCATCGGCTGCTTGCGCAGTGGTCAGACCCCAGACCTGGCCCAGCAGACCTTTGGGGGCAAACGGCTTCCACGCATTTTCGGGCTGGGCCAGACGGTCTGCCACGATGGCCAGCACGATGCCGTTGAAGCCCAGGCCGATATGGCTGCCCGCCACTTGGATGTTCTCGTGCAGAGCGGCATCACCGTCAATGGTGGCCTCCTGCGGCGGCACCACGCCGTCGCAGAGGGAATACAGGCAACTTGTAGGCACCGCCAGGCGGCGGCGCTCGCGCATGCTCTTTGCGCGCGGCTGCATGACGTGGGCCGACGCACCCAGCCGGTGCGAAACCAGCCGGTACAGGGCCTTGACGGCCGGTGGCGACTGGCTCCCTGCGGCATCCACACTCACCGGACTGCCCAGCGTGATGATGGACCGCACGCACTCCAGCGTCTGTTGCGCACCGTACATGGAGAACACCCCACCCAGACTCCAGCCCACCAGGCTTACCTTCTTGCCGGTGACGTGGTGCAGGTAGCGGATTTTTTGCGGCAACGCGTTGGCGTGCTTGCTGCGAAAGCCGACGTTGCGCCCCAGTCCCCAGGTGTGCACGTCGTACCCCTTGCGCTGCAGAAAGACTTTCAGGGCGATCAATGACACCTCACTGGCCATAAATCCGGGCACCAGCAGCACCGGATGGCCATCGCCCTGGGGAGCGTCCACCAGCAGGGGCAACGACGCGGGCAGCAGCGCCATTTCCAGCAGACCACGGGGCTCCAGCAATGAGCTCAATACGTGCGGTGCCCCCACGTGGGCATGGCGGGCAACGGGCGAACGACGGGGCATGGGGGGCATTCCTATTGGGATTCAGTGGCGATGATCACAGTCTAAGACCATTCCGGGGCGGGTGTTTAGGCACAACGCCTAACCCGCCGCATGGGTGACAGGAAATGGGCACGTTTGCGGGCCACAGCGGCTAGATATGGGAATCAAACGCCGTGTCATCCCCCCTCGGTGCCATCAAGGGGACCCGAATATGGAAGCTGGTGCCCGTTCCCGCACGGGATTCGACGGACATGGAACCGCCCAGTGTTGCCTTGACCAGGTTTTCCACGATGGTCATGCCCAAGCCCGTGCCACCGCGCCCGATCTTGGTGCTGAAAAATGGCTGGAACAATTGGGCCAGCAGTTCCGTGGACATGCCCACCCCGTTGTCCACGGTGCGCAGATGCACCTCGTCACCCTGGACCCGGGCCTCGATACGCACGCGGCCGTCGGTACGGCCCTCAAATGCATGCAAATAGGCGTTGTTGATCAGGTTGATCAAGACCTGCCCCAGGGCTCCGGGGAAACTGTCCATCCAGATCCCCGGTGGAACATCGATCTCCACCCGGTGGGGATAGCGGCGCAGGCTGGGCCGCAGTGTGTCCATGACCTCCTGAACCACGGCCAGCAGCTCAAACCGGCGGCGCTGCTCGCTGGCCTGGTCGGCCGCCACCTGCTTGAAATTCTTCATCAACTCCACCGCTCGGTGCAAATTGCGCTCGATCAGGTCGCTGCCTTCGCGCACCTCGGCCAGAAAAGTGGCCAGATCCGAGCGTTTGATCTGCCCCGACTCCACCTGCGCGGCAAAGCGCTTGCCCAGATCGGAACAGGTGCTGGCCGAAATCAGGCTATTGCCCAGCGGGGTGCTGAGCTCATGGGTGACACTGGCCACCAAGGTCCCCAGCGTCGCCTTGGCGGCGCTGCGGGCCAGCTCCTCCTGGGAGCGGTGCAGCGTTTGCACGGCGGCGTTCAACTGTGCCGAGCGTTCGGCCACCCGCTGCTCCAGCACGGCGTTGAGCTCGCGGATGCGTTGTTCGGCGGCCTTGCGCCCGGTGATGTCGAAATAGGTGCTGACCATGCCACCCTCCGGGGTGGGCATTCCCATGATCTCCAGGGTCCTGCCATCCACTGGGCGGGTGCGCTCGAACCGATGGGGCAGAAACTGGCGGGCGGTCTCCACGCGGCTGCGCACCAGTTCGTCGATGTCGCCGGGGCCATATTCCCCCCGGCGGGCGTTGTAGTCCGCCAGTTGCTCGAACGTGGCGCCCGGGCGGCACAGCTCGGGGGGGAGTTCCAGCAGTTCGCCAAACTTGGCATTGCACAGTTCAATCACCAGGTCCGCGTTGAAATAGCTGATGCCCTGGTTCACATTGCTGATGACCGATTCCAGCAACGCCGCCTTGCGCGCCAACTCCGCCTCGCGGCGGCGCAGTTCCGCCGTACGCTCTTCCACCCGCTGTTCCAGCTCGCTGCTCAATGCGCGCAGGGCCTGCTCCCGCTGGCGCGGGACCGTGACGTCGGTGTAGGTGGTGACCATGCCACCGCCCGACAGCGGATGGCCGCAAACCTCGATGATGGAGCCATCGGGGCGCACCCGCTCAAAACGATGGGGCAGAAACTGGCGGGCCAGGTCCAGGCGCTGCTGCACCTGGATGGTTACGTCGCCAGGGCCATATTCGCCCTGCTGCGCGTTGTGGCGCAGCGCTGCCTCCATGGTGGTGCCGGGCTGGCACAGCGCGGCAGGAAAATTCAGCAGATCCTGGAATCGCCGGTTGGCGGCCACCATGACCAGTTCGCGGTCGAACACGGTATAGCCAATATCGAGTTGGTCCAGCCCCTCGGCCAACAGGGCAAGCTTGTCGCCTGTGCCCAGTTCAATGGTCATGCCTGCTCCAGAACAATGTAGGAAGCCTCCCCGCCCCCGCCAGTCTACGCCCAGGCAAGGGTCTGCGCCATATCGATACCGCAGGCGGGTTGCGTGGTGTGCAGGCATCCGCCGCAACGGCGTGGCGGCGCAGTCCTGGCGGGCGATGGCTACATCAGCAACCGCACCACCAGCCCCGCCAGCCCACACGCAGCAATCACGGGAATCACCCCCGCCTTGTAGCGCAACAGTGCCACCGCTGCCGCTGCGGCCAGCAGCAGTGCCAGCCAATCCACACCATGATGAAATATGCCACTAGCCCGCGTATTTATTGCGATATGCGCTATAAAAAACAGAGCAAGGCTGGCAATCACGCCCACCACTGCCGCCGTGATGGCGGTCAACGGCGCGGTCAGGTGCAGCTTGCCGTGGGTGCTTTCCACCAGCGGTCCACCGGCCAGGATGAACACGAAGGACGGCAGGAAGGTGAACCAGGTCACCACCGTGGCGGCCAGCGCCGCACCCAGAAACAGGGTGTTGGGCCCCAGCACCTCTTTGCCCCAGCCGCCGACAAAGCCGACAAAGGCCACCACCATGATCAGCGGCCCGGGTGTGGTCTCGCCCAGGGCCAGGCCGTCAATCATCTGCGTGCCGGTGAGCCAGCCGAAGTGTTCCACCGCGCCCTGGTACACATAGGGCAGCACGGCGTAAGCCCCGCCAAAGGTCAAAAGTGCCGCCTTGGTGAAGAACCAGCCCATCTGCGCCAATGTGCTGTCCCATCCGTGCCACGCCACCAGCCCAGCCATGGGGAGCAGCCACAGGGCGGCACCCACCGCCACCACGCCAGCCAGCCGTCGGGGTGACCAGCGCGCGTGGGGTGGCGCGGGTGTGGTGTCGCCGATCAGCCAGTCCACCTCGCCGGGTTTCAACGCGATGGACTTGGCCGCGCCGTGCCCCCCGGTCCCGGCGAACTGCTGTGGCACCCAGCGCGCGCCCAGCCAACCGATGAGCGCGGCACCCGCCACAATCCACGGGAACGGCAGGTTGAACCCATAAATTGCTACAAAACTCATAGCTGCAATCGCCCACAATACGGGGGCTACCGTGGGTTTTCTCAAGGTTTTTGAGCCAATGCGGTGCACCGCCTGCAGCACGATGGCCGCCACAGCCGGCTTGATGCCGTAGAGCACGCCCGCCACCCAGGGCACGTCGCCAAAGACCACATAGACCCAGCTCAGGGCTATCAGCAGGAACAGAGAGGGCAGCACAAACAGCCCGCCGGCCACGATGCCACCCCAGGTGCGGTGCATCAACCAGCCAATGTAGGTGGCCAGTTGCTGCGCTTCGGGGCCGGGCAGCACCATGCAATAGTTCAGCGCGTGCAGAAAGCGCGCCTCCGAGATCCAGCGCTTCTCCTCCACCAGCTCGCGGTGCATGATGGCAATCTGCCCGGCCGGGCCACCGAAGCTGATGAAGCCCAGCTTGAGCCAGAAGCGAAAGGCTTCGGCAAACGGGACGGTGCGCTGGACACTGTGCGGCAGCGTGTTCTGCTCTGCGCTCATGCCGGGGCTCCCACCATGGTTTCAGGTTTCCAGTTGTGGGATTCGTCCTGCGCCGCCACCCGGTCGCAGCACCAGGCGTACAGCGCGTCGTACAGCGGCAGGGCGGCCTCCAGCATGGCGTGGTCGTCGGTTGCATAGAGGCGCGACAGGCCCAAGGAGATGGCCAGCAGGCCGGCGGATTGCGGTGCCAGCTGCAGCCGGTCGGTATCCGCCCCGCGCACGATGGTGGCCAGCAGGTCCAGTGCGGCATCCTCCAGCTCAAAGCCCCGCAGCAGGGCGTCAAAGCTGCACTGTTCGCCCAGGTGGGACACCGGGGCACCGGGGCTGTCAAACGCCACCGCACCCAATACGTGGGCCTGCGCCAATACCTGGCTGGTGGGCACATAAAAAAACTCGGCACGGGTATCGATGAAGCGGCGGATCAGCCAGGGGCAGGCGATGCGGTCAATCTTGGGCCGCTCGCGGGTGATCCAGCGCGAGGGCTGCTCGCCGGTCACGCCCCAGTCGGCGCGCTTGGCAAAGCCCAGGGGCGGTCGGGCGCGCCATTGTGCGATGGCCTGCGGATCGTCCTCACCCTCCTGTCCCCCTTCCATGCCACCGGCCACGGTGTGGGCCTGCCAACCAGCGGCCCGCAGCGTGGCTGCGGCCTCGTCACTGACATTGTGGCCATAGACGCAGTAAACCACGACCTCGCGTGGCGGATGGGAGGCGGCAAAAGCCGCCACGTCTTCGGGCGCACAGCGCTGGGCACAGGCCAGCAGGCGCAGGCTCTCGTCAAAGCGGGGTTGTCGGCGCACATCCAGCACCAGCGGGGTGTCGGCACGGCCCAGCCGGGCGTTGAAGTCCAGAGGGGAAAGGGAAAAAACAGACGGATTTTGGGTGTCCACGGATTGCTCCTGTTGCGTTACCAGCAATTGGATGGGACACCATCTTGGGGCCAGTTTGGCCCGACACCGGGGAGCTGACACCCCGATTGGGGCACTGTAGCACAGCTGAGGCAGCTAGCGACCCAGCGCCAGCATCCCGCCGCTGGCTGGCAGCGAGAACTTGCCCACCAATTCGCCCAAAACAGCCGCCTGCTCGCTCATGGAGGCAGCAGCGGCGGCGCTTTGCTCCACCAGGGCCGCGTTTTGCTGGGTCATTTGTTCGAGTTCTGCCACGGCGGAGGACACCTGCTGCATGTCAGCGCTTTGTTCCGAACTGGTGGCCGATATCTCCTGGATGATGCCGGTGACGCGCTGCACCGAGCTGACAACCTCCTGCATCGTCTGGCCCGCCTGGTCCACCAACTTGGTGCCCACTTCAACATTGGCCACGGAGGCTCCAATCAGGTCCTTGACCTCCTTGGCCGCCGCCGCCGAGCGCCCAGCCAGGCTGCGCACCTCGCTGGCCACCACGGCAAAGCCGCGGCCCTGCTCCCCAGCGCGGGCTGCTTCCACTGCGGCGTTCAGTGCCAGGATGTTGGTCTGGAAGGCAATGCCGTCAATCACACCGATGATGTCCACGATCTTCTTGGACGAGCCGTCAATCTGGTGCATGGTGTTGACCACCTGCGCCACCGACTGGCCGCCGTTTTCGGCCACCGAGTAGGCCGAGCCTGCCAGTTGGTTGGCCTGGCGGGCGGCATCGGCGGATTGGTGGACCGCGCCGCTGAGGTGCTCCAGGGACGAGGAGGCTCGTTGCAGGTTGGCAGCGGTTTGTTCCGTGCGGTTGGACAGATCCTGGTTGCCGTGGGCAATTTCGGCGCTGGCCGAGCCAATGCTGGTGGCCGAGCGCTGGACCTGCCCCACCAGATCTGCCAGCGACTGGGTCATGTGCTGCAGCGAACGCATCACGTCGCCCATCTCGTCCTGCCGGTCGGTATGAATGGAAACGCGCAGATCCCCATCGCCAATGGCACGGCTCAGGCGCACGATTTCATCCAGCGGCTCGCAGACGTTGCGCTGCAGCACCCGCGTGCCCACGCAGACCAGCAGTGCAATGACCGACATGATGGCCGCCACGGTCCAGACGGTCTTCAGGCGCTCGGCCCCAACCTTGTCACGCAGGGCGGTGGCACCCTGTTCGGCCAGGTGCACCAGGTCTTGCTGGGCGGCCAGAAAAGCGGCCAGTTGCGGCTGGGTATCGGTCTTGACGTGGGCCTGCACCACAGCGGCGTCGCCGGCGGCCTGCAGCTTTTGCACTTTTTCAAGGGACGCGGCCAGCGCCTGGGCCTTGGACTTGACCGCCTGCAGCGCGGCTTGTTCCCGGGATTCGGTCATCAGTGCGTCCAGGGTTTTCTCGATGCTGGCCACTTCCTGCTGGGCCTGGGCCTGACCCGCCTGCAGCAATGACGCCGCCCCCGCGTCGGGGTTGAGCGCCACACCGATGCCCCGCAGGGCCTGGGCTTCACCCAGCCCGCGCCAGCGCGCCGCCAGCTCCAGCTTGCTTTGCTGTTGTGACTGCTCGGACGCCGTGGCGGCCTGGGATTTGATGGTGCGCACCGCAGAACCAATGGACATGGCCACCAGCCCCACACTCACCAGAATGGCTGGCATCCAGATCTTCAAGGCAATACTGACGGGCCGCATCACGCTCCACTCCCTACATCCAGGTTGTTCCGCACAATAGCGGTGTTCGGTTCATTGTGCGG
>CAZDDK010000061.1:0-15145 GCA_964504185.1 uncultured Rhodoferax sp.
AGGCGCTAGGATTGCCCCCCCTGCAAGTGGAAGCGACCGCGTTTGCATGGCTGGCTCAAAAGGCGATTCACCACGAACCTGGCAGCATTTCAGCGGTAACGGGTGCCAATGGGGCACGCGTTCTTGGTGCTATTTATCCGCAAACAGCGGGCTGATTGCAACAATAGCCGTTTGTCCCCCGCCATCCAGCATGGCGTTCAAACGCACTCTGGCCAGCACATACTGAAGACGGGACTGCATCAGATCGCGCCGAGTTACCATGCGCTGCTGCTCGGCGTTCAACACGTCCATCACCGTACGACTCCCGGCCTTGAAGGACATCTGATTGGATAGAACCATTTGTTCGGCAGACCGTTGTGCCTGCTCGTAGGCGTGGATTCTGGGCACGCTCTCCACCATCGCACGATATTCCTTGTGAACCCGCAATCGCAAATCACGCAGCCCTGCCTCCAGGGCATGCTCCGCACGCTCCTGATTGGCCAGCGCTTGGCGAACGGCGGCACTCACAGAGCCTCCCGAATAAATGGGAATCTGCAGCTGCAAGCCCACCGACGCATTGGTGTAGCGCGAATTCACATTTTGCACATTTTCGCTGGCGCTGCGCGTCCATTGGCCCACGACATCCAACGAGGGATAGTGGCCCGCGGCGTTGCGCCGAACATCCAGTCTGGCAGCTTCCACCTGTGCAGACAGTGCCTTGATACGCGGACTGGCCGCTACGACCCGCTCCAACCACTCGTCCAAAGTCCCGTGGTTCACGGCAACAGCACCCAGCCGTTCGGGGTGCAGCGGTGCCACAGCCCCGATGGGATCATCCACAAACGATTGCACCTGCCGCAGGGTGTAGTCCACATTCAACCGCGATTCCAGCAGCTGCGCATCGACCATGTCCAGACGCGCCTGCGCTTCATCCACATCGGTTCGCGTCCCGGAACCGGCCTTGAATGTGGCGCGCGCTGACTCCAGCTGCTTGAGATTGGCCGTACGCTGGGATTGCAACAATCCGTTTTGCTCCTGTGCCAACAACGCTTCAAAGTACGCTGTGGCAACCCGCACTGCCAACTCCTGCTCATCTTGCGCGAGATTGGCTTCACTTTCGTCCACCTGCGCCTGCGCCAGGTCGTACTGAGCCATCAGCCCCCCCCGGAAAAGGGGTTGGCGCACAACCAGTGATTCATTGCTGCTGCGGTAGGCAGAATCCGTCGACTGCTCAGTGCCGAAAAAACTGGGGGTGGTGCTCACCAGCCGGTTGTCATTGCGAGACAGACTAGCGGATATTGCCGGCAGCATGTGCGCGCGGGCCTGCGGCAAGCGCTCACGCACTGCCTGCGCCGCCGCCCTGGACGCACGAACCGTTGCATCCTGCATCTGAGCGGCTTGAAACACCTGCAACAAGTCGGCTGCCACCGCAACCTGACCCCAAAACAACCAACCCAGCGATAGGACCGCATGGCCCCAAACTTTTGGTGACATCGCTCATTCCTCTTTCATCGAAGCAGCCAAGCGCCTGGTCAACGGACTCAACAAGTAGGTCAGCATCGATCGCTCACCCGTGCGAAACACCACTTCAACCGGCATGCCTGCCTGCAATTGGCGGTGTCCCAGTTTCTTCAAGCCTTCGGCGGTCACGGTCACGCGCGCCAGGTAGTAGGGAGCAGTACCGGCTTGATCCTGCAGGAGGTCTCCCGCCACGGAAACAACCGCCCCATCTACGACCAACTGGGGGGAATGGGCAAAAGTCGAGAAGCGCACATCCACAGGCAGGCCGGTCTTGACCCTGTCAATCAAATGGGGGGCAACACTTACCTCGATCATCAGTGACTGGTCGGTGGGAATCACATCCATCAAACGTTGCCCGGATCCAATGACGCCGCCAACGGTCTGGTAGGCTAGCCCAATGACCTGGCCATCAGCAGGTGAGCGAATATCGATGCGCTGCAAATCGTCCTTGGCCGCCTTGAAGCGCTGCGCATCCCCCTCCACCTCGCGGCTCACCTCCACCAATTGCGATTGAACCTCTTTGCGGTATTCCTGTTCGCGTGCAGCACTGCGTTGCTGCAACTCCGCCACGCTGCGCCGATTGCGCGCCAGATTGCCAGTCAACTCCGCCAACGCACTTTGAGTTTCCGCCACCATGCGCTCTAGCTCCAACTGGCGATTGCGCGGCGCAAATCCCTCCTTGACCAAGTCTCGCAACTGCGCCAACTCTTCATTGAGCAATGACAACTGGTTGGTGCGGTTGATCCGAATGGCCCCCATCGCCTCAATCTGACTCTGGAGTCCCTGAATTCCCTCGCTGAGAGCCGCCAGATCCGCACGCAACCCAGCGCGTCGAGCCGATAGGAGCTGCTCCTGCTCCAGACGCAACCGGCTGATTTGGGGATCGGAAGAAGCCTCTAGCACATCTGTGTGAAAGTCGATCCGCGCCAAACCCGCCTGCTCGGCACGCAAGCGGCTCTCCATGGCGCGAAAACCCAAATACCTCTGACGCACCTGCTCAAAGTTGGCCTTTGCCACTGCGGCATCCAGCCGCATAAGCACTTGGCCCGTTTGAACCACTTGCCCCTCGCGCACCAATACCTCACGGATAATTCCACCGCTTGCGTGTTGAACCACTTTGCGCTTGGTGTCCAACGCCACGGTCCCATGGCCAGGGACCCCCTCGTCTAATGGTGCCAAACCAGCCCATAGCAAAAATCCACCCAGCCCAAGACCTAGCGCCCAAAGGCCAATGCGTGACGCACGACTACTCTCGCTAACGAAAGACTGCGTATCTGTAGCGGCAAAAACCGGTGTCTCCGCCAAAGCCTGCGCAGCTGAGGTCACCGATTTGGAAACGGTCAAGTCGGACATAGCGCGTCCCTCCAAAATCAAAATAAAAACTAAACGGTCGAAGCTGCGGGTTGCGCCCCTGCGGGGGCCTGCGCTGCCCGCAAAGCGGTCAGCACGGCATCGCGCGGCCCCTCCGTTTGCAAGAACCCGTCACGCACAATCGCCAGCCGGTCGGCCACTGCAACAATCCCAGGGCGATGCGTAATCAGCACCACCGAGACCTCTTTGGCCTTGAGAGACTGCACTGCTTGCAACAAGGCAGTCTCCCCAGCGTCATCGAGATTGGCATTGGGCTCGTCCAGCACCACCAGGGCCGGGTCCCCGTAAATGGCACGCGCCAACCCAATGCGCTGCCGTTGGCCGCCAGACAACATATTCCCAGCTTCACCGATGGGGGTGTCATAGCCTTTCGGAAACCGAAGGATCATCTCGTGCAAACCAGCGGTTTGGGCGGCAGCAATCACCTTGCCCGCATCCACAGCACCAAACCGCGCAATGTTTTCGGCAATGCTGCCTTCCAGTAACTCGATATCTTGCGGCAGATAGCCTATATGAGGACCCAGTTCAACACGGTTCCACCCACTCAATGGCAAGCCATCCAGCACTACATCGCCTGCAACATCGGGCCAAATGCCCAACATGACCCGTGCCAGCGTGGACTTTCCCGACCCCGACGCACCCAAAATCACCGTTACCGTTCCAGGCTGAACCTGCAACGAAATACCCGAGAGTATGGGGCGCGGGCGTCCTGGTGCCGTAGCGGAAACATCCGTCAAACTCAGTGCTCCTCTGGGAGCCACGCGTCGCAATGCGGGTTCACGCGCAGGGAAATCCTGCAAGAGCTTCTCAAGGCGGCCAAAGGCTTCCCGAACTCCAACAAACTGCCGCCAGCTGCTCACCATCAAGTCAATAGGTTGCAGAGCGCGGGTCATCAGCACATTGGCCGCAATCATTCCACCCGGGGAAAGCTGTCCTTCAATGACCAGCAATGCGCCAGCGCCCAAAGCCAGTGACTGCTGGGTATAGCGCAGCCACTTGCTGCTCGCCATCACCCGGTGCATCAGGTCATGGGACCCCCCATGCAGTACCAAAAACCGAAGATGCAGGGCATGCCAGCGCCTGCGCAGATTGCCCACCATTCCCATAGCCTCCAGCACCTCGGCATTGCGTAACTTGCCTTGCAGATATTGCATGGCTTCACTCTGCGCCTGCGACGTAGACTCTGCAGGAACAATCGTGCGCCGATGCCCATACCACGCCATCAGAGCCTGCAGGCACGCAAAACCAATACCCAGGGCACCCAACCAGGGATGCAGGAAAAACAGGACCGCCATGTAAATGGGCGTCCAAGGCGCATCAAAAAATGCAAAGATTCCGTTGCCAGTAAGAAACTGGCGAACCTGGATCAAATCCCCAAAGGCACGGTTCGCCGCAGCGCTGCTCTGACTCAAAAACGAGTCGAAGCTGGCATTGAACACCTTGGTACTCAACCGCTCATCCAACCGAACGCCCGTTGCCACCAACAGGCGGGACCGCATCCACTCCGCGAACCCCATCACCGCAAACAACACCAAGGTCAGCAGAGATATGACCAACAGGGTCATTTCGCTCTGGCTCATCAAAACCCGGTCAAACACCTGCAACATGTACAAAGTGGGACTCAACATCAGCAGATTGGCTACCAGGCTGAACAGGCCGACCCAGACAAACTCCCGGCGAAAACTCCACAGAGTCGCGGTGAGATCACTGCGCTCAAAAAAACCCATGTTCTTGCTCATCGTCGTCCTTTTCACGCAGCCGCCAGCGCAACTTGATGGGCTTTGGCTGCCGCCTCAGCCAATGCCTTGAGCACTTCGTCCCGCGCCCCCCATAGTTGCGTTTGCCCATCTCGCAGTACCAGCATCTTGTCCACAACCCCCAGGACGCTGGTGCGGTGTGTCATCACCACAAACGTAGTGCCAAGCGCCTTGTAATGGGCAATGGCCTGTGCCAGTGCAGCATCGCCTTGCTCATCCAAGCTGGAATTGGGTTCGTCCAGAACCACAAAACGGGGCTGTCCATAGAGCGCCCGTGCCAGGGCCACACGCTGGCGCTGGCCGCCGGAGAGAATGGCCCCGTCCCGACCGACCAATGTGTCGTAACCCTGTGGCAAATCCAGAATGAAGGTGTGCAATCCCACCGCGCGGGCAACCGCTTCCACCTTGGTTGGTTCGACCTCCCCAAACCGTGCAATGTTCTCGGCCACCGTGCCGTCAAACAGCTCAACCCCTTGCGGCAGATAACCCACATGCGGCCCGAGCTCTTCCTTGGACCAGGTGTAAACATCCACGCCATCCAGTCGCACCTTGCCCCCCAACGATGGCCACAAGCCCACCAACATCCGCGCCAAAGTAGTTTTCCCGCACGCCGACGGCCCGACCACGGCAACCACCTCGCCAGGCGACAGGGAAAAGCTCACCCCCCGCAAAATGTGTGCCGCGTTGCCGGGAGCACCGCCCACTAGCGGCTCCACCAGCAATGCACCAAGCGGTGGGGGCAATGGCATGCTCGGCGGACGCACCAATGTGGACTGCAACAACTGATCCAACCTGGCATACGCGTCGCGCACGTTTACTACCGCCTGCCACTGTGCGACCACTTGGACCAACGGGGCCAGCACCCGCCCCCCCAAAATGGAACCCACAATCAGGTAGGCACCTCCACCATGGAGTTCGTTGTTCAACAATAGCCAGGCACCCAGCCCCAGCAGCCCTGAGCCCACCACGTTTTGAATCCATCGCGAGATCGCCTGGTACATCCCGGCACGGTCGGAAGCGCGGGCCTGCATGGCCAGAAACTCACTTTGCTTCTTCATCCAGCGCGCGTGCACATCGCGCAGCATGCCCATGCTCTCGATCACCTCAGCGTTTCGCAAAGTGCCATCGGCATAGTGCTGGGCCTGAATGGCACTGCGGTTGGCCGCCAGCAGCTGAGGCTGAACACTGCGCTCATTCAGCCAGCCCACAAAGGTCTGAATCACCGCAGCACCCAGCGCCGTTGCAGCCAACACGGGACTGATTGCGTACAAGCCCAAGAGAGCCAGCAAGGACATCGGAGCCTCCATGATCGCCAGCAATGCGGGAGTCGTCAAAAAATCACGCAAAGTGCGCAAATCATTCATGGGTTGCGCTGAGCCGCCCGGCAGCCGGCGCAAGTTCGCCTCAAAAACGCTGTTGAAAACCCGCTTTGCCATCCGACCATCAAAGACCAAGGCCGCCTCCAGCATGACCTCGGAGCGCACCCACTCCAACACCTCTAGCAACACATACAACAATAAAACCAGCAAGGTCAACATTGCCAAAGTCATTACGCTGCGGCTGTTCACCACCCGGTCATACACCTCCAGCATGTACACGCTGGGCACCAGGACCAGCGCGCTAACCACTAGACTAAAACCAGCCGCGCGGCGAAAAAACGGTGCCAGGGCCAAAAAGGCGCTGCGCAACTCGGTGGGGGGGGTTGTTTGACTCATACCTGTTCTTCAACAATCACATACTCGGGAATTTCTAAATCGTGTTGCGCCACTGCCTTATCGTGCGTGGCTTCGTCATCAAAACGAAACGTCAACGCGTAACCATTTGGGACATGGTGGTAGAGAGAAATTTCGCGCAGCTTCTGCTCCCTAAACGCAAAAGTCTGCTCTGGAGACAGCGCCAAGGCAAACCGCATGCGCCCGTCCATGGTGAACATCGACACCTGGCCGTCCTTAACGCTCAAGGTATGACGATCAAAAAAGACAGGGCAACTGTCACTGAACCGCAACAAGGGCAAGGGCCGATCTCCCAGCTTGGATAAATGAAACGGACTATCTGGATGCTGAAAAACCAACCGACAACTGCGCGAAACAGAGTAAATGGCATTGCAAACCATCTGCGAACCCACTTCTGGAAACTGCCCGCGCAATTGGCGATACATCAAATGGTGCAACGCAACCCGGTTCCAAACCCTTGTCTGACGCACCACCGGTGCCAAGGCGTTGCACACCCGTGCAAAAACCACTTGCAATTCGCGTAAGCGCGCAAACTGCTCCGGTGTAGTTTGCAAGGGCAGACACAGCTCAAATTTCATATAGGAAATCTTACCATATCCTATATGAATATTTTTTTGCCCACACCCAGTCTATTGCGACATCTTGTAACTCAAGCCTTGATACGCGAGGGGACGCAGCTGATAATGGAATGTGAATTAGAAGTCCAGAGAGCACTGCAATAGCAAAACGGGAAACTGTTCTTTTCTGTTAACCATTTATATCAATCAAACAGACTAGGGGGAAATAATGCGCAAGTTTGGTCACGTCCTGGCCGGGTTAGCACTTGGCTTTTGTTTGACGGGTGCGTTCGCGCAACCGGTCAGCATACTGAACCGGGTCACCGGCATATCGGCTCCGAACGCCCTCGTCACCGCTGGGTGGGTTAAGCGACAAGAATTTGTGCAGCTGTCCCCTGGTGCCAAAGACGTGGCGCAGGCACCAGGGAAAATGTCCCTGCGGCTCGATTTATTCCAAGACGTTCAGGTTGATCTGATTGAAACAAAGCGAGAAACCAATACAGTCGGCGTCTCTGTCGCCAACTTCGACATAGTTGGCGACAAAGGCGGCACCGCAGTAATCTCTAACAGTGGATCCGCAATCACTGCTACCGTCACGACCAGCGACCACAAGGTGTATCGCATCATGCACGTCAGCAATGGCCTACACCGGGTTGAAGAACTCGATCACTCCAAGTTCCCAGACTGCGCAAATCACAGTGGCAATATCTCGCTCATCCCACCAGCCAGTTCGACTGCCAAGACTGGAAGCTCCTCGGGTGACTCCAAGATCGACGATGGTTCCCAAATTACTGTGCTGGTTGCCTACACCCAGGCTGTTGAGTCTGCAGTGGGCGGCACATCCGCAGTTGACAGCCTCATTGCTACGGCCATATCAGAGAGCAATTCGGGCTATACAGTCAGTGGCGTTCCGACCCAGCTCAGCCTGGTGCATACGGTCAAAGTCAACTACGACGAATCGGCAGGTTTTGATGCAGCTCTGAACGCTGTTACCAATACATCGGACGGTGCCATGGATGAAGTCCATGCCCTCAGAGACACCCACAAAGCCGACCTGGTGGTTCTGCTGATCTCCAACACCCAATACTGCGGGCTTGCATGGAAACCCAATACCGTATCCACCAGCAACGCCACCCTGGGCTTCTCAGTGACGGCCTACAACTGTGCCACCAGCTACTACTCGTTTGCCCATGAAATTGGACACAACATGGGCGTGGGGCATGACACCTATGTTGACACTTCGACTACCCCCTACGCTTATGGTCACGGATATGTCAACAAGGCAGATCGCATCCGCTCCATCATGGCCTACGAAAACGACTGCAGTGACAGCGGCTTTAGTTGCACCCGCGTCAACCATTGGTCTGCAACAGACCGCCTTTACAACGGCCTTAGTATCATTGGCAACTCAGCCACCGCACGAAACAATGCGGCGTTGTCGGCTTCGGTCAGCTCCATTGCGAATTATCGGACTGGATCCACTGCTGCATCGTATGCCCTGTCGGTTTCAAAGGCTGGCACGGGCAGCGGCACCGTCACCAGCAGCCCTAGCGGCATCAACTGCGGCAGCACTTGCAGCGCCAACTACACCAGCGGCACCAGCGTGACGCTGACGGCAGCCGCCAATTCGGGATCCGCCTTTACGAGCTGGGGAGGTGCCTGTTCCGGGTCTTCGAGCACCTGCACCGTCAGCATGACCGCCGCGCAAAGCGTCTCGGCCAGTTTCACCACTAGCGCGACAACACGCACAGTTACTCTGACCAAGACGGGTAACGGCACCGTCGCCAGCAGTCCCAGCGGCATTTCGTGTGGAACATCCTGCTCCACCGCCACCGGCAGCTTCCCAACGACAAGCAGCGTGACCTTTACCGCCACGCCAGACAGCGGCAATACATTTAGTGGCTGGAGTGGCGCCTGCACTGGAACCGGCAGTTGTACGATTGCTGCAGGAACCAGCTCCGCCAGCCTGGGGGCAGCTTTCGCTACAACAACCGGTGGCACCATTACCGCACTGCAAAACGGGGTAGCCGTCACCGGCCTGTCGGGAGCTACCGGGTCTAGCGCCCTGTATTCCATTGCAGTACCGTCTGGCGCAACCAATCTGGTGATCTCCACCTCGGGTGGCACCGGCGACGTTGACCTGTACACCCGCGCGGGACAGGTTCCAACGACCAGCGCCTACGACTGCCGGCCCTTTCAGTCTGGTAACGCGGAATCCTGCACCTCCAGTGCCCCAACCGCAGGCACCTACTATGTGCTGTTGAACGGCTACGCGTCGTACTCCGGTGTGTCACTGGTAGCCAGCTACACCTCTGGTGGAGGCACCACCTATGCGCTGACCGTCAGCCGCACCGGAACCGGCTCCGGACTGGTTCAATCCACCAGCGTGGTGGCACCCTCACCCAACCTACTGCCGGTGGACCCCACGCAGGACAAACTGTCCGCACTGCTTGAACAAGCGCGCATTGTGGGCGGAACAGCAGCTGCCTCGGGTGCCTGGCCCTGGCAGGTGAAGCTCAGCATCAGCATCAACGGAAGTACCTATCTCTGCGGCGGCTCCCTTCTGTCCAATCGCTGGGTCGTTACCGCTGCACATTGCATTGACAACGCCGGCACCACCGTCAGCGCATCCAGCGTGACTGTGCGCGCGGGGTCCATCAACAAGGACAGCGGCGGCGAACTGGTAGGTGTTACCCGCGTGATTAAACATGCGTCTTACACGTCCTCCACCTATAACAACGACATCGCCCTGCTGGAATTGTCATCAGCAGTGACTTTGTCCAGCACCGCCAACGTCGTAGCTCCGCTGTTGGCAACACAAGAAGCCACATTGGCTGCGACCAATACCCTGGCAACCGTCACGGGTTGGGGCACCACCAGCTCGGGTGGATCGACATCTTCCGTACTGATGCAAGTGCAAGTACCCGTGCTCACATCCAGTTACTGCGCCAGCGCTTCCGCCTATGGAAGCCAGATTACCACCAACATGATTTGCGCTGGCTATATCACCGGTGGCGGCAAAGACTCATGCCAGGGCGACAGTGGTGGCCCCTTGGTAGTCCCCAATGGCCAAGGTGGTTATGCACTGGCTGGCGTAGTCAGCTGGGGCAATGGTTGTGCCCTCCCCAACTATCCCGGCGTCTACACCCGGGTTGCCAACTACACCAGTTGGCTTGAAAGCAACACAGGGCTGACCTTTGGCGGCTCTGGCAGCAGCGCCATCAATTGCGGCACCACCTGCACAGCCAACTTCAACGCCAACACCGTGGTGACGCTTCAGGCCACCGCGACGACAGGCAGCACCTTTGCTGGTTGGAGTGGTGCTTGCACCGGCACCGCCAGCACCTGCACCGTCACTATGAACGCGGCCAAGAATGTCAGTGCATCCTTTACCCCGGCCACCCCGCTGACGCTCACCAGCGCCACTCCGGTGGACGAAACCACCGGCGTGGACCCTGCGGCCAACCTCACCTTCACCTTTAGCGCCCCCATCCAAAGGGGCAGCGGCACCATCACCCTTAAAACCACGGCCGGTGTGGTGTTTGAGTCCTTCAACGCTGCCAGCAGCACAGCCCTGAGCATCAGTGGCAATACGCTGACCATCAATCCCACCAAAAACCTGGGCATCTTTACCAACTACACCGTGGACATGCCTCTGGGTACCGTCAAGGATCTCAATGGCACCTCTTACGCGGGTTTGAGTAACTACAACTTCCGCACCGCCACGGTGGACAGTCTCTACAACTTCTTTGTGGTGGCTTTCAGCGCGGCACCCGGTGCCACTTACATGGGGCAGTTGGCCGAGGCCTACAACTACGGACTCACAGTGCAGGAAATTGTGGATATCTTCACAGCCAAGACGCAATTTACCGATACCTACCCCACCAGCATGACTCACCGCCAGTTGGCTACCGCGTTGATCAACAACATTGTGAAATCCAGCGCCAGTGAATCCGTCAAGTCATCGGGCATGGACCAGGTAGCCGGGGCGCTGGACTATGGCTGGACCATTGGTCGCACCATTTATCAGGTCTTTGGCAACTTGGCCTCCATGCCCACCACCGATGCGCAGTGGGGCAACACCGCCAAACAGTTCCAGAACCAGCTGGTGGTGGCGCGTTATTTCACCGAGGTGATGGGCAATACCTCTACCGATCTGGCCGCACTGCGCAATGTGATTGCCCGTGTTGACCACACTTCGGATGTATCTACCGTGGACAAGATCATTGCCCTGATTGGCACGGTGCCTTGAAACACTGCGCGGCTCCACCCTGTTGGAGCCGCGTATTTCCCATGCCTAGCCGTGCACCGCAAGACAGCGCCTGCAGATCGCACTATCGAAGGATTAGGCGATAGGCTGCGCGTGAGCAGACTCAATCAGAGGTCAATCAATGCATATTCATTTCTTTCAGCCCGCTCCGAGCCAGCAAGGTCGCCATGGAACTCTGGCATTGACATTTTCCCTCGCGCTTGGACTCTGCGTTTCGCTACCAGCCTATCCGCTTGGCAACCCGGGCAATGGCATGGGAGGTGGTGAAGTTCCGGCACCAACGGACGACATCACTCACGACAATCGCCAACAAATCCTTCAGGACCTTGGCACCACGAGAAAGCAGCTTGAAACCTTGGGGGCACTTTCTCCCAGAAGGCCGGGGAGCACTCCATCCGCGCGCGACATGATTTCTGGGTTTGCTTGGCCCCTGCGGCAGGCGACTGGGCGCACGGACAGCAGTTACTACGGCATCTCGAACTTCGTGGACCAAGACCCCTTCTACGCTTCCGACAAATCGCGCGTCAAGGACTACTTCTGCGGCACCCGCTCCTACGACACGTCATCGGGATACAACCACAAAGGTACCGACATCTACAGTTGGCCCTTTGGTTGGAAAAAAATGGACAACGGCGATGTGGAGATTGTTGCTGGTGCCAACGGCACCATCGTTGGCAAGGCCGACGGCAACTACGACCGAAGTTGCAGCATGAATAGCAACCCGTGGAATGCCGTGTATGTCCAACACGCTGACGGATCCGTTGCCTGGTACGGCCACATGAAAAATGGCTCCCCTACCACCAAGGCTGTAGGAAGCGCTGTGTCCGCTGGAGAATACTTGGGCGTTGTGGGAAGCTCCGGCAGTTCAACAGGGCCACACTTGCACCTGGAACTCTACGACGCAAGCGACAACCTGGTTGATCCATGGGTTGGTGCCTGCAACACCATGAGCCAAAGAGTGACATGGCGTGACCAACCCTCCTATTACGACCCAACCATCAATGCGATCACAGTTGGCCCCGCTGCCCCCATCTTCCCCACTTGCCCAAATGCCGAGACAAGCAACGACACGGGTTCGGTTGCGCCCGGGGGTGTGGGGTACTTCACCGTTTATCTCAGGGACCAACGTAACTCCGACCCAGTATCCGTGCGCTGGTACAAGCCCGATGGCAGTTTGTGGGCAACCTCTACATCGGGTGTTCCATCAAACTACTACTCTTCTGCCTATTGGTACTGGTATCGCACGTTTCCAACAACCCCCACCGGTATTTGGCGGTTTGAAGCAACGATGAACGGCAAGGTCGTCAGCAAGGACTTTGCCGTTGGCAGCCAAGTAATACCGTGTACCTATGCATTGAGTACCAGCAGCGCATCGGTTGCTCCCGGTGGGGCAAGCGGCAGCGTCATCGTCAGCGCCACCGGCAATTCAAGCTGCACCTGGACTGCGACCAGCAACGCAAGCTGGCTCCAAGTGACGACTGGCTCCAGTTACAGCGGCAGCAGCACCGTTTCGTATGCCGTCTCCGCCAATACCTCGGCACCTTCTCGCACTGGCACCCTGACAATTGCGGGCCAGAGCTTTACCGTGGCACAGGACGGATCGACCAGCGTGTATGGACTCAACGTCAGCAAAAGCGGAAGCGGCACGGTCACCAGCAGCCCCGTCGGCATAGACTGTGGCAGCTCCTGCAGCGCCAACTACATCAGCGGCACCAGCGTGGCCTTGACCGCAACCCCGGATTCGGGCTCCGCCTTATCCGGCTGGGGAGGCTCTTGCACCGGCACCGCCAGCACCTGCACCGTCACTATGAACGCGGCCAAGAATGTCAGTGCATCCTTTACCCCGGCCACCCCGCTGACGCTCACCAGCGCCACTCCGGTGGACGAAACCACCGGCGTGGACCCTGCGGCCAACCTCACCTTCACCTTTAGCGCCCCCATCCAAAGGGGCAGCGGCACCATCACCCTTAAAACCACGGCCGGTGTGGTGTTTGAGTCCTTCAACGCTGCCAGCAGCACAGCCCTGAGCATCAGTGGCAATACGCTGACCATCAATCCCACCAAAAACCTGGGCATCTTTACCAACTACACCGTGGACATGCCTCTGGGTACCGTCAAGGATCTCAATGGCACCTCTTACGCGGGTTTGAGTAACTACAACTTCCGCACCGCCACGGTGGACAGTCTCTACAACTTCTTTGTGGTGGCTTTCAGCGCGGCACCCGGTGCCACTTACATGGGGCAGTTGGCCGAGGCCTACAACTACGGACTCACAGTGCAGGAAATTGTGGATATCTTCACAGCCAAGACGCAATTTACCGATACCTACCCCACCAGCATGACTCACCGCCAGTTGGCTACCGCGTTGATCAACAACATTGTGAAATCCAGCGCCAGTGAATCCGTCAAGTCATCGGGCATGGACCAGGTAGCCGGGGCGCTGGACTATGGCTGGACCATTGGTCGCACCATTTATCAGGTCTTTGGCAACTTGGCCTCCATGCCCACCACCGATGCGCAGTGGGGCAACACCGCCAAACAGTTCCAGAACCAGCTGGTGGTGGCGCGTTATTTCACCGAGGTGATGGGCAATACCTCTACCGATCTGGCCGCACTGCGCAATGTGATTGCCCGTGTTGACCACACTTCGGATGTATCTACCGTGGACAAGATCATTGCCCTGATTGGCACGGTGCCTTGAAACACTGCGCGGCTCCACCCTGTTGGAGCCGCGTATTTCCCATGCCTAGCCGTGCACCGCAAGACAGCTCGAGTGTGTCCCATCTGCGCGTGAAGTGATGGGCAACACCTCAACGGCCAGTCGTGCCAGTGAAGCGCCCCACCCTGAATATGCGTGTCGACCCTGATGTTCTTGACGCATTCAAGGCGACAGGGCCGGGCTGGCAGACCCGCATCAATGCCGCACTGCGTGATGCTGTGGCGCATGGTGCAACAAAGGCCACTTAACAATTTTGCCCCAGATTTCGCAGCGATGAAATCTGCGCGAAAAGTGAGTTCCCCTGCTGGCCTTCTGGTGCTTCTATAGTAGCTTTACTTCGTTTGCACCACCAACTGAATCACCACATCCGTCAGCGGCACATCCGCAAACGCACCCACAACCCCCGTCGGCACCGCCGCTATCGTGTCCACCACCGCCAACCCACTGGTCACCTTGCCAAACACCGCATAGCCCGGATCGTTGGCGTTTTGGTAGTCCAGACTCAGGTTGTCCACCACGTTGATAAAGAACTCTGACGTGGCGGAATTGGGGGATGCGGTTCTTGCCATGGCAACCGTGCCATCAAATTGCTATGCTTTATATAGCTACATCCCCTTATTCCACGCGGGCTACAGCCACATTTCGCTCAATTAAATTTCATCGTGTCACCCGCAAAGTTTGGGCTTGCAGTCGGGCCAGCTCGGCGTCTACGAATTGCAGGCTGTTGAGTTGGGCACGGGCCTCGTCGGACAAGGCGTCCAGATCGTGAGTGTGGTCAACTTTGCTGGGGTCATCCCTGCCATCCCCGCATCCGGCACCCCGACCACGGTGATCACCAGCGCCTCCGGGTCGCCCACATGCAGGTAGGCACCTTCCCCCAGCGGCAACCAGCCGATCGACTCCGCTTCGATGGCGGCGAGTTCCTGCAGTTCAGCCTGTAGGTCAAGAACCGGCTCGTTCACACCGGCAACGCTTTCTGATTGATTTCAACTTCCAGCCGCCTTAGGCGTTCCACGATGGTCTCGAACGCCAGGGTGTCGCCGTAGACAACACGGACACCTGCGCTGTCGGCAATGCGAGGTCGGGGACGTGTTCGGCAATATCAGGTGTGATGGAAAGCAGGCTCTGTGGCAAGGTCGAGTTGCGACCGCCGAACTCGATCAGGATGCTCGGAGAAACGGTCGCACATCGGCTTGATCGCTGACGGGCAGGTCGAAGTAGCTCTCTCGGTCAATCTT
>CAZDDK010000062.1:0-15048 GCA_964504185.1 uncultured Rhodoferax sp.
CCTTGATGTCTTCCAGGTTGATGCCGCCGAAGGTGGGCTCCAGCGAGGCAATGATGTCCACCAGTTTGTCAAGGTCGTGTTTTTCATTGATCTCAATGTCAAGCACGTCAATGCCGGCAAACTTCTTGAACAGCACGCCCTGGCCTTCCATGACCGGCTTGGCCGCCAGGGGGCCAATATCCCCCAAACCCAGCACGGCGGTGCCGTTGGTGATCACCGCGACGAGGTTGCCGCGGCTGGTGTATTTAAAGGCGTTGTTGGGGTCCTTGACGATTTCCTCGCACGGGGCCGCCACTCCGGGCGAGTAGGCCAGGGCCAGGTCGTGCTGGTTGACCATCTGTTTGGTGGCGGCAACGGCGATTTTGCCGGGGGTGGGAAACTCGTGGTACTCCAGTGCGGCTTGGCGCAGCTGGGCCTTTTTCTCGGCGGAATTGGAGACCGGGGCCTTGGGAGTAAGGGGCGTTTGATGTGGCATCGTGCATCCTCTGCGGCGCGGGGCCGATGCGAAGGCGTGCGGCCCGGTGCCCTGTTATGGGTGGTGCATTGTAGGTCGCCACCCTTGCACCGAACGGACAGGGCCTGCCCGTAGTTTCCACAAGTTAATGCAGATCGGGCATGGGGTTATGCGCAGGATCACGGCTTCTTGTCCAGGGTGCGGCGCACAGTGCCGTCTGCCTTGAGCCGCTCGAAGGCGGTGCGGGTTTTTTGCACGGTGGCGTCTGGCGTGGACTTGCTGTAGGCCATGTACAAGCCGGTGGAGGCCTCCTCCAATGTCAAGACCCGCTCCAGACCGCTGCAATCGAAATGGGCTTCCGCGCACAGCGAGGTGGCGTCGTCTTCGGTCAGTGGCACCAGGTCCACCTGGCGCTTGATCAGCTTGGCAAAGTTGTCGCTCCACTGCGCCGAGACCGCCAATCGCTGGAAGCCCTTGGACTGCAGGTACTGCTGGCGCACATCGTCGCGCATCACGCCGATGGTGTAACCCTTGGCATCGCCCAGGGTCTTGACGGCAATATCGCTGCGTTCCTTGAGCCGGTACAGGTGGTACTGGATCTTCATGATCTCGCCGGCCCATTTGAACTGTTGCTCGCGCGCGGGCGTGCGGGCAATCAGAAAGATCAGCACATTGGGTTCGTTGAGGGCCATGTCATAGGCGCGTGCCCAGGGATACAAGCGCACCTGATAGTCGCCCAGTCCGGCGGCTTGCAGGGTCTTTTCCACGACTTCGGTGACCGTCCCGACCACCCGCTCCCCTTTCTGGTAGGTGTAGGGGGTGGACTCGGTGACGGCACGCAGGGTCTGAGCCTGGGCGATGGGGCAGACCAGCGCAGCGGCCAGTAACAGAGTGCGCAGAACTGTGGTTGCTGTGCGGGTGGAGGTGGTCATAGTGGTCTTACTCCCCGGTGGTGGTCTCAATGCAATTGCGTCCCATGTTCTTGGCGCGGTACAGGGCCTGGTCTGCGGACTCAAACAAGGTATCGAAGTCGGGTGTCGCGCCCATCTCCAGCTGGGCCAGGCCCACGCTGATGGTGACCCACGGGCCCGCTGCGGAGGTGGCATGCGGGATATGCAGATCGGCCACCGCCCGGCGCACCCGCTCGGCCACCTGCCAGGCGGCCGTTGCGCCGGTGGCGGGCAACAAAATGGCGAACTCCTCGCCGCCAATGCGCGCCAGCCCGTCACCACTGCGGATGATCGCCGTATTCATGGCGTGTGCCACGTCGCGCAGGCACTGGTCGCCTGCGGCATGCCCATAGTGGTCGTTGAAGGCCTTGAAGCAGTCGATGTCGCACACCAGCAGGCTCAGCGGCTGGCCGTTGCGAAGGGCGCGCTGGAATTCTTCTTCCTTCACTTCATCGAAGTGGCGTCGGTTGAACAGCCCGGTCAGCGCGTCGTGGCGCGACAGCACCTCCAGTTGGCGGTTCGCGCTGCGCAGCGCCTCCTGGGTGGCCAGGATGGCAACGAACTGGGCCTTGTGGCGCACGCTGTGCAGCAGCATCTGCGCCGTCATGGCCAGGAGTGCCCGGTCTTGCGCGGGCCAGTCGCCGTGACCCAGGGGTTTTCCGATGAAGAGCATGCCGTAGTCTTCGCCGTCGCTGCGCAACAGGGCCAATGCGCAGGCCCCAACCGGTTGGGTGGTGAATACGGCCGTTTCGGCCGGGCTCAGGCTGCGCCCCATCTCGGCCTGGCTGTAGAAGAACAGCAGTTCCTCGCGGGACAGGCGGATGGGCACCTGGGTCAGGCCGGCCAGCGGGGGTGCCGGGGTGTCGCCTTGAACGCCGTCGGACCGCCACTCGGCAAAGACACGAAACGCCGGTTGTCCCATGGCCGGGACCAGCCACAGCGCATGGTTGGCCCCCAGCCGCTGCGCCACCTCGTGCAGGCAGGCCAGCTGAACGGCCTCAAACGATTCGTGGGGCGCATGGATCAGCCGATTGGACATGCTCAGCACCATTTGCTGGGCGTGGGTGAGCGACTCCAGCTCCGCCGTGCGCGCTTGCACCAGCTCGGCCAGGTGGTCACGGTGGGCACCCAGCTCGGTTTCATAGCGGTGCAGTTGGGCCAGGTGGTCGCTGAGCTTGCCTTGCAACTGGTTGACGCCGGACTCCAACAGGCTGAGTTCGTCGCGGTGCGCGGGGTTGCGGGCCAGGTGCAGGGGGCGGTCCATGCTGTCCGGGGAGAGCTGGCTGAGATGGCGGGCCACGTGTTGCACGTGGGCGGTGACCGTGCGGCTGAACATCAGCATGATCAAGCCGGCCAGCAACAGCGACTGCAGCAGCTGGGTGGTGACGATGCCCTTGGCCTCGTCGCGCAACCGGGTCCACAGGACCCGCTCGTCACCGGCCAGCAGCAATTCACCGACCCGCTCCGAACCACCGGGAAATGGTGTGTAGACCAGGTCCAGCCGCCGCGTGGGTGCGAGGGTCGAGGACTGCCAGCCATCGGCACTGCGGGCCATGACTTCGGGTGCCCGGTTGCCGGCGTGAATCTTCAGGGCGGCATGGCCCACCGCAGCGACCTGTGCGGTGCTGTCCATATGGGCGTTCAAAGCATCCCGGTCCATTTCCCAGATGGCCTTGCTCAGGGTCTGCCGGTACACCTGCTCCAGCAGCACCAGGTCAGCGTCCATGGCCGCCCATGCGGTGTTCCAAGCGCTCAGGGTGCGCGCGCCAACGGCCAACAGTGTGAACACAAAGCAAAACCCCAGGGTTCCCAGCACCAGGCGGGTACCCAGGGTGCGGGTGACGGGTTCGTTGGACGGAGCGGGACTCATGCGGTCCTCAGGGCGGGTCGCTCACAGCCACTTCTTTTTGAGTGCATCGTAGGTTCCATTGGACTTGATGGTAGACAAGGCGCGGGCCAGGCGGGCCACCAGGGCATCGGGGGTCTGGATGCCGAAGGCCATGTAGTAGCCGTCATTGCCGAGGTCGTGGATGGCATAGCTGCGCGCCAGCGTCTGCGCCGGGTCATCACCGGCCTGGCGGGCCAGATAGGCCGCACTCAGCTCGGGCATGATCCACAGGTCCACCCTGCCGCGCTTGAGCTTTTCATAATTGAGCTCGTACTTGACGCTGGACTGCAAGTTGTGGCCTTTGACGAAGCCCTTGCTGATGAGGTACTGCTCACCGACGTCCTCGTTGACCGTGGCAATTTGCAGCGATCGGGCCTGCTCAAGCTGGTCCAGGCGCAGCTTGCGCTGGGGCAGGGAGAACAGGTAGTACTGCGTGGGGGCAATGACGCCGACCCATTTGAACAATTTTTCGCGTTGCGGGTTGCGGGCAATGGAGTAAATCAGCACGCTGTCGGCACTCTGCGCGGTTTCGTAGGCGCGCGCCCAGGGCATGGACTGGAACTCGCCTTCCAGTTTGGCTACCTGCAAAACCGCCCGAACGACCTCGGTGCTGAAGCCAGTGATTTTTCCGGCCTCGGTGTGGTTGTAGGGTGGAAACTCCTCGGTCAGCACCTTCAAAGACTCTGCCTGCGTCCCAAAAGACACTCCAGCCAGCAGGCTGAGCACGGTGGACCACAAAACCCCCGGTTTCCTCCAGAACATGACACCTCCACAGCAGGTTGATGCACGCATGGCCGACGCCAGTGGCCATCACCCCATCCTACCTGACTGCGGCCGATTGATCGAGTGGCCAGGGTTGGCCCGTGGTCCACGACTGGGTTGTGCCAAAAGTTTGTGGTATTTTCTGGCGGTAGCCCGCGTGAAATAAAGACATATTGCTACTGTATTGATAGCATTCATGCCCCGAAGCCGTTTGCGTTCCACTGAAAGCCGCCCACCATGGACGATTCCGAAATGCTTGATGACCCCGAAGACGCCTTGCACAGCGCGGCCGAGCGCGCACACGCTGCATCGCGCAGCACTTGGGTGAGTGTGGGCGTCAATCTGATTCTGACCGTGGCACAGATTGTGGTGGGAGTCCTTGCCAAATCCCAGGCACTGATTGCGGACGGCATCCATTCCCTGTCCGACCTGGTGGCCGACTTTGTGGTGCTGTTTGCCAACCGCCACAGCCAGAAAGACGCGGACCAGGACCACCCCTACGGGCACCAGCGATTTGAGACAGCCGCCGCGCTGGTGCTGGGGCTCTTGTTGCTGGCGGTGGGCTTGGGGATGCTGTGGTCGGCCTTTCGCAAGCTGGAGGCCCCCGAGACCGTGCCGCAGGTCCATGGGGTGGCCCTGTGGGTGGCCGCCGGTGCCCTGGTGGCCAAGGAGCTGCTGTTTCGCTACATGCTGGCGGTGGCCAAGCGGGTCAAGTCCAGCATGCTGGTAGCCAATGCCTGGCACGCGCGCTCGGACGCAGCGTCCTCGCTGGTGGTGGGTCTGGGCATCGTCGGCAACCTGGCGGGCTACCCGATCCTGGACCCGATTGCGGCGCTGATCGTGGGCTTCATGGTGGCCAAGATGGGATGGGAGTTTGGCTGGAGCGCCATGCACGACCTGATGGACCGCGCGGTGGATGAACAGGAAGTCCAGGCCATTCGTCAGACGCTGGCCGCGACGCCAGGTGTGGCCGGTGTGCACGATGTGCGCACCCGCAAGATGGGCGACATGATTGTGGTGGACGCCCACATCGAGGTGGATGCTGCCATCAGCGTCGAAGCAGGTCACGATATTGCGGTGGTGGCCCGCCAGCGTGTCATGCAGCGCCACCGGGTGCTCAATCTGATGACCCATGTAGACCCCTGGAAGCGCCCGGACCTGGACCACACCGTGGTGGCGTCGTCGCCGCCAGCGCCCTGAACGGCCCGCAGCAGTACGCGCGGATCCAAGCGTTGCTCAGTCCGTGGATTGCACGTGCACGCGAATGACGCGCCGTGCGTTGGCCGTGGGGCGGTGATCCACCACCGCATCGCAGCCACTGCAGTCGCAGCCGGTGGACGGCCTGGCGGCGCGCTGGAAAAAGGCCTGCAACGCCGAGCCCAGCGGCAAGCGCCCCAGCCCTGCGGCCAGCACGCGCCGCAGCGCCGACGGCATCAGCACCCACAGCGCATACCCACTGCAGGCCAGCACCACGGAAAAAACGATCAGGTGTTGTGCGGTCACGGGGTTCAGCCCCCCAGCCACAGCGTCACGCGGTAGGTCACAAAAGATGCCAGATAGGCCAGCGCGAACATGTAGGCCGTCATCAGTGCCGGATAGCGCCAGGAGTTGGTCTCGCGCTTGACCACCGCCAAGGTGGAGATGCATTGCGGCGCAAACACAAACCAGGCCAACAGTGAAAACGCGGTGGCCAGCGACCAGCCCTGCGCAATCACCGGTGCCAGGGAATCCGCTACCGATTCCCCGGCGGCCGACAGTGCATACACCGTGCCCAGGGCACCCACGGCCACCTCGCGCGCGGCCATGCCCGGCACCAGGGCCACCGAGATCTGCCAGTTGAAACCAATCGGCGCAAACAGCGGCTCTAGAAATTGGCCCAGCATGCCCGCCACGCTGTACTGGATGGCCGCACCGGTGGCACCATCCGGGCGGGCCGGGTAGGTGGACAGGAACCACAGCACCACCATCAGTGCAAAGATGATGGTCCCCACCCGGCGCAGGAAGATGCGGGCACGCTCCCACAGGCCCAGCACCAGGTTGCGCAGGCCGGGGATGCGGTAGGGCGGCAGTTCCAGCATCAGCGGCTGGTAGCGGTTCTTCATCCAGATGCGTTTGAACACCCAGGCCACCGCCATGGCCGACAGCACGCCGGCCACATACAGCACAAACAGCGTCAGGCCGCGCAGGTTGAAGAGGCCCACGCTGCGGTCCGGCACAAAGGCGCCAATCAGCAGTGCGTAGACGGGCAGGCGCGCCGAGCAGGTCATCAGCGGTGCGACCATGATGGTGGCCAGGCGGTCCTGCCAGTTGGCAATGGTGCGCGTGGCCATGATGCCGGGCACGGCGCAGGCAAAGCTGGACAGCAGCGGGATGAAGGCGCGGCCCGATAGGCCGACCTTGCCCATCAGCGTGTCCAGCAAAAAGGCGGCGCGCGGCAGGTAGCCCGAGTCCTCCAGCACCAGGATGAAGAAGAACAGGATCAGGATCTGCGGCAGGAACACCAGCACGCCACCCGCGCCGGCAATCACGCCGTCCACCAGCAGGCTGCGCAGCGGGCCATCCGCCATGTGGGCGGTGGTCCACTCGGCCACGAAGGCCATGGCCGCCTTGATGGCGTCCATGGGCACATTGGCCCAAGAGAACACTGCCTGGAACACCAGGAACAGCAGCGCCGCCAGAATCACCAGCCCCCACACCGGGTGCATGGCCCAGGCATCGACCTTGAAGTGGAAGCGCTGGAACTGTCCTGCCGTCGGCGCGGCAATCGCCAGGATGCGGCGCACCTCGTGCTGGATGTCGGTGCTGTTGCGTGGGGCATGGTGCACGGCCGGCACGGGTGCTGCCAGCGGGCGGGCCAGGTCCTGGTCGAGCCGGGTCAGCAGATGGGTATGGCCGTTGTGCTGCACCGCCACGGTTTCCACGACCGGGCAGCCCAGTTCGGCCGAAAGCTTGGCTGCGTCGATGACCAGGCCCCGGGAACGTGCCACATCGGTCATGTTCAGGGCCACGATGACCGGGCGCCCCAGGCGCATGAGTTCGAGCACCAGGCGCAGGTTCATGCGCAGGTTGGTGGCATCCACCACGGCGACGATGGCATCCACCGGGGCCTCGCCCACGCGGCGGCCTTCAATCACTTCGAGGGTGACCTCTTCATCCGGCGTGGCCGGGTGCAGACTGTAGATGCCGGGCAGGTCGATGACGGACACGCTGTGGCCGCTGGGCAGGCGCAGCATGCCGATCTTGCGCTCTACGGTGACCCCGGCGTAATTGGCCACCTTCTGACGCGCACCGGTCAGCAGGTTGAAGAGGGCGGTCTTGCCGCAGTTGGGGTTGCCCACCAGCGCCACATTCCAGGGGCTGGCCGGGAGCGCGGCGGTGGCATTCATACGGGATGTACCTCGATGCAATCGGCTTCCAGCCAGCGCAAGGCGAACATGGTTTCGCCCACCACCACGGCCAGCGGTTCGCGCCCGCCCGGGCCACGGTGCAGCAGTTGCACGGGCTCGCCCGGGATGAAGCCCAGTTCCCCCAGGCGCTCCAGTGTGGCGTCGCCAGTATGGTGGGAGGTGGCGCTGACCCGCGCCACGGTGGCGTGGGTGCCGGTCGGAAGGTGGGTCAGTCGCAAGGTGGTCACGGGAACAGGGGGCTGGGCATGGGTCTAAATGAGAGTGTATCTCATTTAGACCCATGAAGACGGTCTGGCCCCAAGGGGGGAGCGGCTTGTTATAGTGCGCCGACCATGACCCTGCCCGAACTGTATCCCCTGGTGCGTTGGACCCACATTGGCCTGGTGTTGGCCAGTGGTTGCCTGTTTGCCGCGCGCGGCCTGGGCGTGCTGCGGGGTGCCCGCTGGGCCATGGCGGTGGGGGTGCGCCGCCTGAGCTACACCGTTGATACGGCATTGCTGGCAGCCGCCCTGTTGCTGCTCCATATCCTGGATCTCAATCCTTTTGCGGTCGCCTGGCTGGGTACCAAAATTGCCCTGTTGCTGCTCTACATCGTGCTGGGTTCCCTGGCGCTGAAGCGGGCCCGCACACCGGTGGCGCGGCTGGTTTTCTATATCGCATCGCTGCTGTGCTTTGCGTTCATGCTCACGGTGGCACGCGCGCACCACCCACTGGGCTTATGGGCCTGATCGGCGCAATCGGCAGTCCATTCCCTTCGTTCGACCGCTGGTCGCATGGTGCTGGTCCCGCGCTGTGGTGACAGCTAAGCTGGCATCCTTTTCACCGCAAACAGGAGTTCGTCATGTCTTTGGCACACGAGTTGGAAAATCTGGAGCAAATGCGCAATCGCGGCAGCCTCAGCGAAACCGAGTTTCAGCAGGCCAAGGCGCGTCTGCTGCAACCCGGTGCGCCCGCGACGCCCCTGTCCCGGGCGAGTGCCCTCAACGGGTTGCGCCGTTCGGCAACGGACCAGTGGCTGGGCGGCGTTTGCGCAGGGCTGGCAGTCTTTAGTGGTCTGGACACCTGGTTGTGGCGTCTGCTCTTCGTCCTCATGGTGGTCCTGGGCGGAACCGGGTTGCTGCTATACGTGCTGATGTGGATTCTGGTGCCGCTGGAATCGGTGGCGCACCGGAGCACGGTGGCGTCCTGAGTCCAGGGGCCCCCCGCCGCAGGCGCACCGCATGGGGTGGTTGCGCGCCTGCGGTGGCGCACCACGCCCCTCGGTAAAAGGGCGACCCCCACCGCGCCGGTAACGCCAACCGGTAAGCCAGCGCTGGAAGCGATGCAGGTGGGTGTATTTCAATGCAGTGCGTTCCATCTGGCCAATAGAGAATTTGGCTGCTAACATCGAAATTCCAGAAACCTGATATTTCGCACCGCACCCGTCTTCATGGAAATCCGCCAACTGCGTTACCTGGCAGCCATTGCCGAGCATGGCGGTGTGTCCAAGGCGGCCGAGAAAGTGTTTGTTGCCCAATCAGCGCTGAGCTACCAGCTGGCGCAGTTGGAGGCGGAACTCGGTGTGCCGCTTTTTTTGCGCACCCGACGGGGCTTGGAGCTTACCGAACCCGGGCGCACCTTTCTGGCCCATGCGGTGGCCATCCTGCGCCAGGTTGAGGATGCACGAGCCAGTGTGCGCCATGCGGACGACATCCCCACCGGCAAGGTGGTGTTCGGAATTCCCCACAGCATCTCGCAGGCCCTGGCGCTTGCGTTGCTGCAAGCCGTGCGCCAGCACCTGCCCCAGGTGGAACTGGAGCTGACGGAGGAGCTGACCGGAAACCTCACCCGCCAACTGCGCAACGGCCTGTTGAACCTGGCCGTATTGTTTGACGACGGGCAGACTGCGGAGTTTGTGCACCAAGCGCTGGTGACCGAACGGCTTTGCCTGATCGGTTTGCCGCCAGGGGGCCGCACCCGCGTACCGGCCAGCATCACCCTGCGCAAGGCTCTGGGGCTGCCCTTGATTCTGCCGGCCTCGCCCCACGGCGTGCGGCCCATCATCGAGGCGGTGGCCCGCCAGCGCGGTTACCCCGCGCCACGGGTCGTGGCGGACATCAGCTCCATCAGCATTCTGCGCACCGCCCTGCTGGCAGGCATGGGGCAAACCCTGCTGCCGGTGATGCCCTTGCGGGCGGACATTGAGGCCGGGCGCTTGCAGGCCGTGCCGGTGATCACTCCGGTCCTGGCGCGCCAGGTGGTGCTGTGCGCGCCGCGCCACATTCCCCAGTCGGGCGCTGCCGCTGCGGTGGCCCGCCTGACCGTGCAACTGGCCCACGACCTGTGTGCGCGGGACGAGTGGCAGGGCGCGGTAGCGGCCTAGGCGCGGGCGGTGTGCGCGAACTGCGCGAAGGCATCCGCCGTCAGCGGTTTGCTAAATAGATAGCCTTGGAATAGGTGGCAGCCGTTTTGTTCCAGAAACGCCTGCTGCCCGCGGGTCTCCACCCCCTCGGCAATGACAGACAGGTGCAGGCTTTCGCCCAGGCCGATGACCATGCGGGCGATGGCCGCGTCGTTGGGGTCGGTCAAGACATCGCGCACAAAGGACTGGTCGATCTTGAGCTGGTCCAGCGGCAGGCGCTTGAGGTAGTTCAGCGACGAGTAGCCGGTGCCAAAGTCATCCAGGGAAAAGCACACGCCCAGTGCCTTGAGCTGCGCCATTTTCTGGATGATGTCGTCCATGTCGTGCACCAGGGAACTCTCCGTCAATTCCAGCTTGAGTTGGTGTGCCAGTACGCCGGAGCGTTCCAGGACCGAGCGCACCTGCTGCACAAAATCGGGCTGGCGGAACTGGTGCACGCTCACATTCACGGCCAGGGTCATTTCCTGCAGAGCAGGCTGGCGCGACCACGCCACCAGCTGGTCGCAGGCCGTGCCCAGCACCCACGCGCCCAGCCGCAGAATCAGCCCCGATTGCTCCGCCAGGGGAATGAACTCGTCGGGCGGCACCAGTCCCAGCTTGGGGTGGCGCCAGCGCACCAGCGCCTCGGCCCCGGTGACCTGCCCCCTTGCGGTGACCTGCGGCTGGTACACCAGGAAAAACTCCTCACGCAGCAGGCCTTTGCGCAGATCGATTTCGAGCGACGAGTGTTCGGCAATGTCGGACACCATGACATGAATCAAGAGGTACACCCCCAACGCGGAGAAGAGGTTGTTGACCCAGGTTCCCCAGATCCGCATGCTGTCGGGAAGCCCATAGTCGGTGGTCACGCCCAGCTGCGAGCTGGACAACATGACAAAAGCCGCCAGGCACGCACCGGTGACCCCATAGCGCATGGAAGCCCGTTCGTCGCGTAGAAACAGCAGCGACGCCACCGCCAGCACCAGCAGAAAATGGTGGGTGGAGCGCGGAGCCTGCAGGCTGGGCACGTCCAGCAGCAGGGATACGCCGCAAATGATGACGAACATGCTGGTCACCAAGACGGCGAAGGCGCGGCGCGTGCGCTTGTGGTGGGTCAGCCAGCCTGAGGTGAGCCCGGCACCGAGGATGACCATGTCCATAAGCACGATCGTCCAGGCCCCCCGGCTGGCAAAGTACAGGCCCCAGCCCAGCCCCATGACCACCATCAGGGACGAACCGATCCACAGCATGACAAGCACCCTGCGGCGGTGCAGTTCGCTGGGGCGTATGGGGGCCTGCGGTTCGGTCAGAGTCAGCATGGGCGGCAATCCGTCGCGGTGATTATTGCGCGCCTGATGCCGCAGTGGGGAGTTCGATGCCCGCAGCGCGCGCCTCCGCCAATAGGGTGGCCAGTTCGGCGGCGGAATGCACGCTGAGCCGTTCGAATATCTTGCGCCGGTGCTCCTCCACGGTCCGAACACTCAGTTCCATCTTCCAGGCGATGGTCTTGTTCAGTTCCCCGGCGGCTACCAGGGGCATCAGCCGCACCTGTTGGCGAGACAGGCTGCCGAAAAGCTGCACCAGCGCGTCGTGGCGCGTCACGTGTCCATGCCAGCGCGCCTCCAGGTCCAGGGCACGGCGCATCAGCTCCACCAGCGCACCGTCGGCATAGGGCTTCTCGGCAAAACTGAAGGCACCCTTGGCCATGGCCCCCACGGCCATGGGAATGTCGCCGTGTCCGCTGAGAAAAAGCACCGGCATGCGCCGGTCCAGGGCGCGGCTGATCAGCGCATCGTGCACCTGCAGACCGGAAAGCGGCTCCATGCGCACATCCAGCACAAAAATGCCCCGCCGTGGCGTGGGCCAGGTGTCCACTTCCGCCAGCAGTTCCGGACCACTGGCATAGGTTTTCACTAGCAGGTCGTGCTGGCGCAGCAGGAAGGCGATGGAGGAGCGCACGCCCTCGTCGTCGTCGCACAAGTAGATGGTTGGTTCCGTCATGGCGGGCTGGTCTCCGGATTGGACCCTTCAATGGGCAAGAAGAAACTGAAACAGGCACCGCCACCGGGACAGTCACTGGCATGCAACACGCCGCCGTGGGATTCCAGTATGGAGCGGCAAATGGCCAGTCCCAGGCCGGTGCCTTCTTGCTTGGTGGAGAAGAAGGGCTCGGTCAAGGTTTCAATGTCTTTGCCACCGAGCCCCGGCCCCTGGTCGCTGACCTCCACGGCGATCCAGTCCAGCGCACTGGGCACCGGCGGTGGCGCGCACAGGCGGGTGCGCAGGTGCAACTTCTTGCCGTGTGCAGAACCGGTCATGGCGTCACAGGCGTTGCGCAGCAGGTTGGACACCACCTGCTCGATGCCAATGCGGTCCACCCGAGCGTCGGGAAGACCGGTGCCCAGGTCCAGCGACACCTCCACCCCGGCCCGACGGATTTCGCGCTGCAGCAGGGCGACGGCGTCCGAGACGATTTGGTTGATGGCGCAGGCCTCCAGCACGGGTTCGCGGCGGGCCAGCCGGGAGCGGATGCGGTGCACGATGCCGCCGGCCTGCGTGGCATGGCGCGAAAGTGCCTGTGCCGCAGCCACCAGATCGGGGTCGGTCCCGGGCTTGCGTTCCAGTGCCTTGGCAATGCCGGCGCTGTAGCTGACGATGCTGGTCAGTGGCTGGTTCAGTTCGTGCGCCAGGGTGGAGGCCACCTCGCCCAGGGTAGACAGGCGGGCGTGGTTGGCCAGCACTTCGCGCTGGCGTCGCTCCAGTTCTTCCAGGCGCTTGCGCTCGGTGACATCGACGATGGAGCCCATCCAGCCAACCTGTTGGCCCAGTCCGTCCACCAACGGCGACTCGAACACCATCACGTCAATGAAGTGGCCATTGCGGTGGCGCCAGCGGGTTTCATAGCCTTCGCGCCGGGCCCGCTGTGCTGCGTTGCCCGCGCGGGGCTGGATCAATGCGTCCAGAGCCGGGCCTTGGGTCACCAATTCTTCCAGCGAATACCCCACCAGTTCACAAAAAGTGCGGTTGGCAAACAACAGGCGTCCGTCCAGATCGCGCGCGCGCAGACCGACCAGGGCGGACTCTTGCAGGGCCTGGCGCCAGGCGGCCTCGTTGCGCCAGGCCGATTCCGCCTTGGCGACCTGGTTGATCTGGCGGCGCAGCAGCCAGGTGGCCACGGAGATCAGGGCCAGAAAACCCACCATCAGCACCACCGGCAGGGTGCTGAACCACGGCAGGTGGCGGGTGCGCTGGGTCAGGCGCAGGCGGGCATCCGGGATGGCGGTGAAGGCCATCTCATAGCTCTCGCCGTAGGCCGTGCGGCCCTGGCTCTCCGTGGAGACAATGACCTGGTCCAGGCCGCTGACCAGCTTGACTTCGTACTGGGCTGCCAGCCACCAGAAGTCCTTGCTCTGGATCAGATCGGCCGGGTCGTAGCGGGCGATGAGCTGTCCGGTCAGCGGACGGCGGGCGTCGCTGGTGGATGCCACCAGATGCAGGGTGATGCCCTCTCCCAAAGGCAGGCGCTGTACGCCGGGGCGCTGGGCACGGCGGGCCTCGCCCACGATGCGGTGGTTGGCATCCACCCAGACCACACTCAGCCAGCGCCGGTCCAGGCCGGCGGCAATTTCCGGCAGCGCCGCCAGCTGGCGACTGCCGTCCGGGCCGGCGCTTGGAAGGCGCAACGCCGCCGCGCGCAGCTGAATGGTTTCTGTCTCTATGCGCCCGGCCAGTTGGGCCTCCAGGCTCAGCGTGTCGGCCATCACGGTGCGTTTGATCGTTTCCCGCTCCACCCGGTCGTTGTCCTGGGCCCAGGTCACCACCAGGGCGGTAAACGCCACCGACAGCAGCAGCGGCGTGATCCACAGAAAGCGGCCTCCCACCGCCATCCAGCCGGAGCGGGGGCGGTCCGAATGGGGGGCAATGCGGGGAGCCGTCATGGGCGTGCGGGGGGGGCATGGCCAGACGGCTGCCAGCCCGCATGGAGTTCTGCCAGCCTCTGGGGGGTGCCCACGTCAGTCCAGCGCCCGCTGTACAGCGCGGCACTGACGCGGCCCTGGTCCATCGCGGCGCGCAGCAGCGGAGCAAGGGCTGCCTTCACACCACCGGGGTTGCCGGGGGGAATGCCACACCAGGGCGGTTCAAACAGGGCCTTGCGGTACAGGCCGATCGTGCTGTAGGTCAAGCGAGGCCGTGGGTCGTCGGCGGGCACATTCAGCGCCCGCCCGCCCTGCAGTCCGAAGTCGCCTCTGGGGTTGTGCGCGGGGTTGGGCACCAGCCACAGGTGGGCCAGGTCGTCGCCTCCCAAAAAAGCATCCACGGCCGAGGCAGGAAAGCCAAAGTCGGGTGCAAATACGTCACCGGCCACCACCCAGAATGCCGCGCCCAACCAGGGCAGGGCGCGGGCAATGCCGCCTGCGGTTTCCAGCGCGCTGCCAAAGTCGTGGCCTTCATGCGAATAGCAAATCGGCATGGAGGGAGGCGATTGCTCCTCATTTGATAGCAAATGAGGTCCATTCAACGCGGGCTTGAGGGTGAAAATGTTCCCAAATTGATGGGCAATTTGTTCTCCCAACCACGCCGTGTTGACCACGGTGCGGGTGCAACCCGAGCGCGCCAACGCGTCCAGGTGCCACTGCATCAGCGGCTGGCCTTGCACGGTCAGCAGCGGCTTAGGCGTGGTGTCGGTCAGTGGGCGCATGCGCTCACCGCGTCCGGCCGCCAGCAACATGGCAGCAATGGCGCAATCATGCATGGCACCGCTCCGGGAGAACGGACAACGGCCCCCCGCAGCGGGGGGCGGGGCGATAAGCGGGGGGGGTGGGCGGTCGCATGGTGCCAGCATAGCCCATAGAAATTGTGGGGTGACATGGGCCACAGGCGGTGTGTATGATTACCGCCGGTTCACCCAATCACCCTTTAGGAGATGCGCACCATGGCACTGATGGACTTCATCAAGAAACAGTTCATAGACATCATCCAGTGGACCGAGGAGGGCGATGGCACCCTGGCCTGGCGTTTCCCCATGCGCGACATGGAAATCCAGAACGGTGGCCAGTTGGTGGTGCGTGAATCGCAAATGGCAATTTTTGTGAACGAGGGCAAGGTGGCGGACGTGTTCGGCCCCGGCACCCACAAGCTCACCACCCAGACCCTGCCGGTGCTGACCTACCTGAAGAACTGGGACAAGCTGTTCGAGTCGCCCTTCA
>CAZDDK010000063.1:0-15031 GCA_964504185.1 uncultured Rhodoferax sp.
ACCTGTGCACCACGGTGGACCCGATGATCCACGCCATTGCGCTCAGCGCCTTGCGCGATCGGGTGGAGGTGGTGGGGAGCGACAGCCCGGGGCTGCGCGGCTGAGGGCAATTGCCCTTGACTGCCTAATCGGGACTGGACCGCCTTCAGTTTCAGGCGAACTGGTTACTACGGATCGACAAACGAAGAGGTGGACTATCTCTGTTTATCTGCTTCTGATAAATATCCGTTCTGGATAATTGCTGGAAAACAGCGCGACCATCTTGCAACAAATACGCGCCGCCCGGAACAGGATGATCTACGTTGCATAAATCCGCGAATTGCGGATACGGGTGATAGTAGGGTTGTGGTCATCCACCACTCGATCAACTGACTGCATTCGACCCAAAGCAGAACTTGTGATGATCGAATTTGGTGCCACAACGCGGCCGTTCACAAGAACGGCGTGCAATGTCGGCACCGGGAGGGCGTCTGATTGAATACAGGATGTATCGCCCATTAAATTTCAGGCACGTGAAGTCGATTGATAATTCCGTTTTCCTGTACTCTTTCAGAAGGAGAGATGTCCAGCCTACCAATCCATAGGATGAATGCAGAATGTCGAAGTATTCGGTAACGCAGGCACCAGTTACACAGTTGTTATCTGATGTGAAGAGCGAAAAAATCGCAATTCCGGAGTTGCAACGACCATTTGTTTGGGATAGCGTAAAAGTTCGCGACTTAATGGATTCCCTCTATAAGGGATATCCAGTTGGCTATCTCATTACCTGGCAATCAGTCGGCGCAAAACTCAAAGGGGGCCAGATTGCGGCTCATCAGCAAATCCTGATCGACGGGCAACAGCGGATAACCGCTCTGCGGGCTGCAGTCGCAGGCTTAAAGGTCATTAACAAACGGTACAAAGCAATCCGCATTACGGTTGCCTTCAATCCGATCACAGAAGAGTTCGCCACACTCACCCCGGTCATTGAAAAGAGCCCGCAATGGATAGCGGACATCAGCGAATTTTTTAACTCATCCTCGCCGTTCAGTTTCGCCAAGAATTACATTGAACGAAATCCGGGCGTAGACGCCTCCATTTTTGAGAAAAACCTGGCCCGTTTGGGCGGGATCCAGAATGCACCAATCGGGATCATCAGTCTCGATGACGGACTCGACATTGAGACCATCTCCGAGATTTTCATTCGGATCAATTCGAAGGGAGTTCCGTTAAGCAGCGCTGACTTTGCAATGAGCAAAATCGCTACTTATGGGGATCGCGGACGCAATCTTAGAAAGCTGATTGACTATTTCTGCCAGTTGGCGGTCGCGCCACATGCGTATGCAGATATCGAGGAAAACGACCATGAGTTTTCAGCTACTCCATTTCTTAAAGCCATCAGCTGGTTGAAGAACGATGCGGAAGATATTTACGACCCAGAATACGGTGACGTGATACGCGTCGCTGGACTGGTTGGATTCAGCCGAGGAAAGGCCTCGAGCATCGTCAGCGAGCTGTCCGGACGAGATCCAGAGACCAAGAAGGTTGATGAGGAGAGAATTCCTGTCGCTTATGACAAGCTCGAAGGTGCACTTCTCAAGATCGTCAACAAGTACCAGTTCGAAAACTTTGTGATGGTGATCAAGTCAGCAGGCTTTATCACCTCTGGGATGATCAATTCGAAGAATGCCCTGAATTTTGCCTACGCCCTCTACCTGCGTCTGCGAGACGATGAGTCCCTAGCTGAAGGTGAACGCAAGCGAATTGTGAAGCGCTGGTTTGTTTTATCTATGCTCACTGGTCGACATTCGGGCAGCTTTGAGTCGACTTGGGAGCAAGACATCCGCAGGATCGGTGAATTGGGTGTCGCCAAGTATTTTCAGCAGGTTGAAGAGGCTGAACTGTCTGATGCGTTCTGGGCAGTCTCACTGCCAGCTGCTCTGGAGACAACCAGCACATCCAGTCCTTTTTTCCAAACATTCCTTGCAGCACAGGTAAACCAAAATGGGCGGGGGTTCTTGTCCAAGGCGATCACGGTTGCAGCCATGCACCAGCAATCTGGAGACGTTCACCACATTGTTCCGAAGGACTACCTCCAAAAGAACGGATTCCCCGACCGAGGGGATTACAACCAAGTAGCCAATTTCGTTCTTACCGAGACGTCCATCAATATCAGAATCAGCAACAAGCCCCCCACGACCTACATGTCTGAGATGGATCAACAAGTCAAGACTGGTGCTCTTTCTATTGGGGAAATAACTAATTCGGGCGACTTGGCAAAGAATCTCGCAGAGAATGCGGTTCCTCAGTCACTGTCCACGATTGATGCCAATTCTTACAGAGAGTTCCTAGTGGAGCGTCGTAAGTTGATGGCAGACGTAATTCGCAACTATTACCAATCGCTCTGAGTTCGTGCACGTTTATGCCACTGGCCACCCCCCGCAAAAAACCAACCAAAGCACGCCCCTCCCAGGGCGTGCCTCGTCACCGCTCAAATATGCAACGCATGCCCCAGCGCCCTAAGCGCCGCTTCCTGCACCGCCTCGCCCAGCGTGGGGTGGGCGTGGATGGTGTGGGCTACGTCTTCCAGGCAGGCGCCCATTTCCAGCGACTGGCCGAAGGCGGCAGATAGCTCCGACACGCCTACACCCACCGCCTGCCAGCCGACGATGAGGTGGTTGTCGCGGCGGGCCACCACGCGCACAAAGCCATCGGTGGACTCCAGCGTCATGGCGCGTCCGTTGGCAGCAAACGGGAACTGCGCGTGGATGCAGTCCAGCCCCGCCGCCTGGGCTTCCGCTGGGCCTAGGCCCGCGGTCACCACCTCGGGGTCGGTGTAGCACACGGCGGGGATGGATGCCGGGGCAAAGCGGCGGCGTTGGCCGGCGATGATTTCGGCCACCATCTCGCCCTGCGCCATGGCGCGGTGGGCCAGCATGGGCTCGCCGGTGAGGTCGCCAATGGCCCAGACGTTGCGCATGGAGGTGGCGCACTGGTCGTCCACCTTGACGGCGCGGCCCTGCATGTCGAGCATGAGCTTTTCCAGCCCCCAGCCGTGGGTGTGCGGCACGCGGCCAATGGCCACCAGCACCTGCTCGGCTTCCAGCACGCTTTCGCGGCCCGATGCATCCAGCACGCGCACCTGGCCGGACTCGCTCAGGCCCTGCACCTTGGCACCCAGCAGCACCTGCACGCCCAGTTTGCGCAGCGACGCGGCCACGGGCTTGGTCAGTTCCTCGTCGTACAGCGGCAGGATGCGCTCTTGCGCTTCCACCACCGTCACCTCGGCACCGAGCTTGCGGTACACGGTGCCCAGTTCCAGGCCGATGTAGCCGCCGCCCACCACCACCAGTTTGGCCGGGATGTGGTCGGGCGACAGGGCCTGTTTGCTGGAAATCACTTTCCCACCCACCGTGTCGCTGAAAGGCATACCGGGCAAGCCCAGCTCCACCGAACCGCTGGCCAGCAGCAGGTGCTCGCACTGGATGCGGGTGGGCTCTGCGTCGCCCCGGCCCAGGTCCACGTCCACGGTTTTGCCATCGACGATACGGGCCCAGCCCTTGACGACCTTGACGCCGTGCTTCTTCAAGAGGGCCCCCACGCCACCGGTCAGGCGGGCGACGATGCCGTCCTTCCAGCGCACGGTTTGCGCCACGTCGATGCGCGCGCCTTGCACCTGGATGCCCAGCGTGCTGTCGCCCATGAAGTGGTGCGCCTGGTGAAAGGCGTCGGCCGCGTGGATCAGCGCCTTGCTGGGAATGCAGCCAATGTTCAGGCAGGTGCCGCCCAGGTTGGCCCCTTCCACCAGGGTGGTGGCAATGCCCAGTTGCGCGGCGCGGATGGCGGCCACATAGCCGCCGGGGCCGCCGCCGATGATGAGCAGTGTTGTCTTTTGTGTCTCCATGGCTTACTCCACGAACAGGGTGGCCGGACACTCCAGATAGCCCCGCACCTTTTGAATGAACTCGGCGGCATGCATGCCGTCCACCACGCGGTGGTCGAAGCTGGAGGACAGATTCATCATCTGCCGCAGCACCACCGCACCGTTGCGCACCATGGGGCGCTCCACCATGCGGTTGACACCGACGATGGCCACCTCGGGCCGGTTGATGACCGGGGTGCTGACGATGCCACCCAGCGCGCCCAGGCTGGTGATGGTGATGGTGGAGCCCGATAGCTCCTCGCGCGCGGCCTTGCCGGTGCGCGCAGCCTCGGCCAGGCGGGTGACCTCGGCGGCGCAGGCCCACAGGTCCAGCGTTTCGGCATGGCGCAGCACCGGCACCATGAGGCCGCCGTCGGTCTGCGCGGCAATGCCCAGATGCACCGCGCCGTACTTGGTGAGCACGTCGGCTTCGTCGTCGTAGCGGGCGTTCAGGTGCGGGTAGTCGCGCAGCGCCAGCACCATGGCCCGCGCCAGGAAGGGGATGACGGTGAGCTTGCCGCGCGCCTTGCCGTGCAGGGCGTTGAGGCGCTGGCGCAGGGTCTCCAGCTCGGTCATGTCCACTTCTTCGACGTAGGTGAAGTGCGGAATGCGGCGCTTGGCCTCTTGCATCTTGTGCGCAATCTTTCGGCGCAGGCCGATGACAGGCACGGCCTCTTCGTCGGTGCGTTCCTGGTAGCGCAGGTCGGCCCCCACAGCGGCGGCACCCCGGGCACCGCGCGCCACAAAGGCGTCCAGGTCCTGCAGGCTGATGCGCCCTGCAGGCCCACTGCCCGGCACGTACTGCAGGTCCACGCCCAAGTCCCAGGCGCGGCGGCGCACCACGGGCGAAGCCAAAGGCTTGTCACCCGGCGTGCGTTGGTTGGGGGCAGCGGTGGGCGCACCGCGCGTGGGTGCGGGCGAGGCCGCGCGCGCCGGGCTGGCGCTGGCTGCCGGTGCTGCCGCCACGGGTGCAGCAGCAGGCGCGGCTGGCGCTGCAGTTGCTACGTTTTCGATAGCTGCTTGCGCAGGTTTGACGGGGGCTGGAGGCACTTTTTGCACTGAACCAGCGTCTTTGAGGTTGCCCGCACCTTCCACTTCAATGCGGATCACTTCCGAGCCCACGGCCATGACCTGGCCCACGGCACCGCCCAGGGCCAGTACCTTGCCCGCCACCGAGGACGGGATTTCCACCGTGGCCTTGTCGGTCATGACGTCGGCCAGGATTTGGTCTTCCTTGACCATGTCGCCCACGTGCACATGCCAGGCGACCAGTTCGACTTCTGCAATGCCTTCGCCAATGTCCGGCATCTTGATGATATGAATGCCCATCGCTTATGCCTCCACTACGCGCTGCAACGCTTCTGCGACCCGCTTGGGGCCAGGAAAGTAGTCCCACTCCTGCGCGTGCGGGTAGGGGGTGTCCCAACCCGCCACCCGCTCGACGGGGGCTTCCAGGTGGTAGAAGCAGTGCTCTTGCACCAGCGACACCAGTTCGGCACCAAAGCCGCTGGTGCGGGTGGCCTCGTGCACCACCACGCAGCGCCCGGTCTTCTTGACCGAGGCGACGATGGTGTCCAGGTCCAGCGGCCAGATGGAACGCAGGTCGATCACTTCGGCGTCGATGCCGCTTTCGGCGGCAGCGGCTTCGCACACATAGACCATGGTGCCGTAGGCCAGTACCGTCACGGCACTGCCGGGGCGGAAGATGGCGGCCTTGTCCAGCGGCACGGTGTAGTGCCCTTCCGGCACTTCGCCCATGGGGTGTTTGGACCAGGGCACCACGGGCTTGTCGTGGTGGCCGTCGAACGGGCCGTTGTACAGGCGCTTGGGCTCCAGGAAGATCACCGGGTCGTCGTTCTCGATGGCCGCGATCAGCAGGCCCTTGGCGTCATAGGGGTTGGACGGCATCACCGTGCGCAGCCCGCAGACCTGGGTGAACATGGCCTCGGGGCTTTGGCTGTGGGTTTGCCCGCCGTAGATGCCGCCGCCGCAGGGCATGCGGATGGTGATGGGGCAGGTGAAGTCACCGGCCGAGCGGTAGCGCAGGCGCGCCGCTTCCGACACGATCTGGTCGCTGGCGGGGTAGAAGTAGTCCGCAAACTGGATTTCCACCACTGGACGCAGGCCGTAGGCACCCATGCCCACCGCCGTGCCGACGATGCCGCCTTCGGAGATGGGGGCGTCGAACACGCGCGAGGTGCCGTATTTCTTTTGCAGGCCTTCGGTGCAGCGGAACACGCCGCCGAAGTAGCCCACGTCTTGGCCGTAGACGACGACGTTGTTGTCGCGCTCCAGCATCACATCCATGGCGCTGCGCAGCGCCTGGATCATGGTCATTGGTGATGTAGTCATATGCCCAACTCCTGGCGCTGGCGACGCAGGTGTGCCGGCATTTCTTTGTAGACGTCTTCAAACATTTCAGCGGGGCTGCGCACATGGCCATCGGCCAGGGTGCCGGATTGCTCGGCTTCTTTCTGGGCGGCAGCCACCATGGCTTCCATCTCCTTTTGCGTGGCTTCGTGCTCAGCGTCGGACCAGGCACCCAGCGCAACCAAATGCTGCTTGAGGCGGACGATGGGGTCGCCCAGCGGGAAGCGTGCCGCGTCGTTGGCCGGGCGGTACTTGCTGGGGTCGTCGGAGGTGGAGTGCGGGCCGGCCCGGTAGGTGACCCATTCGATCAGGGTGGGGCCGCAATTGCTGCGGGCGCGCTCCAGCGCCCACTGGGACGCGGCGTACACGGCCAGAAAATCGTTGCCATCCACGCGCAGCGAGGCAATGCCGTTGCCCACGCCGCGTGCGGCGAAGGTGGTGCCCTCGCCCCCGGCAATGGCCTGGAAGGTGGAAATGGCCCACTGGTTGTTGACCACGTTCAGGATGACCGGCGCGCGGTACACGTGGGCAAAGGTGAGCGCGGTGTGGAAGTCGGCCTCGGCGGTGGCACCGTCACCGATCCAGCTAGAGGCCACCTTGGTGTCGCCCTTGATGGCGGACGCCATGCCCCAGCCCACGGCCTGAATCACCTGCGTGGCCAGGTTGCCGGAGATGGAGAAAAAGCCCTGCTTTTTGCTGGAGTACATGACCGGCAGCTGGCGGCCTTTCAAGGGGTCGCGCTCGTTGCTGTAGAGCTGGCAAATCATCTCCACCAGGTTCACGTCGTCGCGCGAGAGCAGCAGGCCTTGCTGGCGGTAGGTGGGAAAGCACATGTCGCCGTCCACCAACGCCATGGCATGGGCGCAGGCAATGGCCTCTTCACCCAGGCACTGCATATAGAAGGACATCTTCTTCTGGCGCTGGGCAATGAGCATGCGCGCGTCGAACGCCCGCGTCTTGAGCATGGAACGCATGCCTTTGCGCAGCTGCTCCACGCTCAGGTCCGGTGCCCACGGGCCGACGGCCTGGCCGTCTTTGTCGAGCACGCGGATCAGCGTAAAGGCCAGATCGCTGGTCTGCGCCGCCTGGGCATCGACCGGGGGGCGGCGTACGGCACCGGCTTCGGAGAGGGGGAGATAGGAAAAGTCCGTGTCATGGCCCGGTCGGCCCGTAGGCTCGGGGACATGCAGACGCAGTGGCGCGAAAGATGGCATCGACAGTACTCCTTGCAGGGTCGTGGCCTGCAGCAGATGGTGGGGTCGCCCGGGGGCTGGCGGGTAGCCAGGTCCGTGCGGACAATGCGACGGCGTGCCCGGGATCACCAGGCACGCCGCGTGCGGGGGAGAGCATAACGCGCTTTTACCCGCGCCACCCGAAACGGTGACCAATGCGATACTTGTTCGCATGCGGTTGCGCTTTTATTGCATCATCTTCCTGGTCATGCTCCATTGGCCCGGTCGCTCCTTTGCGTACGACGACGTTACCGTACTGTTAAGCGAAGAAGGTGGCGTTTACGCCGAGTTCGCTACCCAGTTGCGCGCCGCCCTTCCCCCTTCCGGCAGTGCCGGGGCACCCCTGCGGGTGCTGACGCTGGCGTCCTTCAGGGATGCGGATTTTTCGCGCACAGGCCCCGGCCATTTGGTGGTTGCAGTGGGTGCCCCCGCCATGGCGGCCATCGCCCACAAACCGCCCGGATTGCCCGTTTTGAATGTACTGGTGTCCCGCAATAGCTTTCGCAGTCTGGTCCGGTCAGGGGGCCGCGCGGCCGACAGTCGGCTTTTTTCGGCTATCTATTTCGACCAGCCATGGGCGCGCCAGTTTGCCCTGATCCGGTTTTCCATTCCCGGTCGGCGGGTGGGCATTTTGCTGGGAAAGGAATCGGCGGAGCTCATGACACCCCTGCAAGCCGCTGCGCGGGACGCCCACATGACGGCCCATATTGAGTTGATCAGCGACGAGGCCGACTTGCTGCCCGCGCTCAAACGCCTGCTCGCCACCAGCGACGCCTTGCTGGCGGTGCCCGACAGCGCCATTTACAACCGCACCAACATTGCCCCCATTTTGCTGACCAGCTACCGCGCCAAGGTTCCGCTGTTTGGTTTTTCGGCGTCCTACGTCAAGGCCGGCGCTCTGGCGGCGGTGTACAGCCAACCGGGGCAGATTGCCCAGCAGGTGGCCGAGATCATTCAGAGCCAGCGCGGCAATGGCGGCTTGCCTGTCCCCCAGTCGCCGCGCTACTTCTCCGTGGGCGTCAACCCGCAGGTCCGCCTCTCGCTGGAGCTCACCATGGACGATGAACCCCAGTTGCTCCAAAAACTGCAACAGCTACCGGTACCAACCCCATGAAGCACTGGCGGCTCACCCATCGCATCCTGCTGTTGGCACTGGCACCGCTGTGGCTCATCACACTGTCGCTGACCGTGGTGGTGGTGGTGGTGGGAGTCTCGGAGATTGACGGGGCCCTGCAGTCACGCGGCACCATCGTCGTGCGCCAACTGGCAGCGGCCAGCGAATATGGCGCGTTTTCCGGCAATCGCGACGTTCTGCAGCGTCTGACGCAGGCGGTCCTGCGCGAGGACGACGCCCAAGCGGTCGCCATTCACGACGCCCAGCGTCAGGTTTTGGCCAGCAGCGGCAGGCCGGGCGCATTCAGCCTGCAGGCTGCCACTGCCGTGGAGCAGGCCCAAGTGGTGCGCCAGGAGCAGGACAGCCTGGTATTTGCGGCCCCCATCTACGAAGACGCGTACCCAGGCCCGGACTTCGGCTTGCTGGGCCAGGAGACTGCCGAGCAGGTGCGCGCCGCACCCAGGCGGCTGGGCATGGCCTATCTGGAACTCAGCACGGTGGGCAGCCAAAGACGAAAGAGCGTTTTCATCTTGGTCAGCCTGCTTATCGGTGTCCTGGGCACTGCCGGAGCGACCGTTTTGGCGCTGCGCATGAGCCGTGACATCACCCGACCGCTGCAGTCCTTGCTCAATGGGGTGCACCAGATGGCCCAGGGAAAACTGACCACCCGCATACCCCAACAGTCCAGCGGGGACCTCGCTGAACTGGAAAACGGCTTCAACCTGATGGCCGACAAGCTGGAGTTGGTGCACGCCGACATGCTCAAGGCCAATGCCAACCTGGAGCTGGTGGTGGCACACCGCACGCTGCAACTGGAAGAACGCAACCGCGAGCTGGAGCAAATGTCCAGCACCGACCAGTTTCTGCGCGCGCAGGCCGAAGCGGCCAACACGGCCAAAAGCGAGTTTCTGGCCAACATGAGCCACGAGATTCGCACGCCAATGAACGGCATCATTGGCATGACCCACCTGGCACTGCAGACGACCCTGGATGCACGCCAGCGCAGCTACCTGGAAAATGTGGAAACGGCGGCCAAGGGGCTGCTGGGCATCATCAACGACATTCTCGACTTTTCAAAGATCGAGGCGGGCAAGCTCCACTTTGAACGCATCGAATTCCCGCTGGAAGACGTGCTGCATGGGGTGACCGATTTGGCCATGCTCAAGGCGCACAAGAAGGGGTTGGAACTCCTCTCGAAAATCGATGCCGATGTCCCGCGCACCCTCATTGGCGACCCGTTGCGCGTGGGCCAGATTCTGAGCAATCTGGTGGACAACGCCATCAAGTTCACCGAACGTGGCGTGGTGGGTATCGCGATCAGCCGGGTTCACCAGACCCCCGACGGCGTGGAACTGCGGTTTGCGGTGTCTGACACGGGTGTCGGCCTGGACCCGGCCCAGCTTGAGCGGTTGTTCACCGCCTTTTCGCAGGCCGACAATTCGACCACCCGCAAATACGGTGGCTCCGGTCTGGGACTGACCATTTGCAAGCGCCTGGTGGAGATGATGAAGGGGCAACTGGGCGTCTCCAGCGCGCCCGGTGACGGCAGCACCTTCTTCTTCACCGCACGCTTTGGGCTGGCCCACCCGCATGAGACGGGCGCGCAGGAGTGGCATTCCAGCGAACCGGCGGGGCAATCCTCGCGGGCCGACGTCGAGGCGGTGTTGCGCGGCGTGCACATTTTGCTGGTGGACGACAACGAGATGAATATCCAGTTTGCCACCGAGGTACTGGGGCGCATCGGCACCCAGACCGACGTGGCCAGCAATGGCAGGCAGGCGCTGGAAAAAGTGGCCTGCTTCCATTACGACTGCGTCTTGATGGACTGCCAGATGCCCATCATGGATGGCTTTGAAGCCACCCGCCTGATCCGGGCTGACGGCCGCTTTGCCTCCCTGCCCATCATTGCCATGACCGCCAACGCCATGGCGGGCGACCGCGAGCGCTGTGCCAGTGCCGGCATGGATGACCACATTACAAAACCCATCGACATCGAAGCGATGCTGCGAACGCTGGCACATTGGATTCGACCGGGTGCCGGGCGTCGCCATACGGCGCAGGCGGATGATGGCCCATCGCCCTCGCAACCCCGCATCGGTGCGGCGAATCTGGACATCGCGACCGTGATGGGCCGCCTGGGTGGCGACGAAGCGCTGTTCCACAACATGCTCCAGTGGTTTGTCAATGGCCAGGCCCGGGCCGGTGCCGATCTGCGCACCGCCATGGAGCAAGGGGACGCCACCACTGCGCAACGGCTGGCACACACGCTCAAGGGTGGTGCCGACAGCATTGGCGCAACCCGGCTGCGCACGGCGGCCTATCGGCTGGAACGGGCCCTGCAGGCCCAGGCAGATTCGGCTGCCTGGGCTTTGCTGGACTCTGTCGATGTGCTGCTGGCGCAGCAGCTGACCGAGATTTCACGGCTGCTGGCAGACCTTGACCCTGCGTCCGGCATGCCGCCCCCGGATGCGGCGCTGGAGCCGTTGCTGCGCCAGATGGCGCAGCTGCTGGCAGACGACGATGCGCGGGCGCTGGAGCTCAAAGACCCGCTGGCAATACTGTTGTCGGAAGGTGCACTGGCCGAAGATTTCCGTCGCCTGGGTGCATTGCTGGAGGCCTATTCGCTGCACGAGGCACTGGTGGTGCTGCGCAGCATGGCTGTTTCCTTGAACATCACGTTGGATGAAAGCCGCCCAATATGAATGCGCCCATCGACCCCTTGCCAGCCCCCCCTGGCACCGCGACGATTCTGGTCGTGGACGATACCCCGGCCAACCTGTCGCTCATGAGCAAGCTGCTGCGCGACACCTACCGGGTCAAGGTGGCCAACAGCGGAGAGCGGGCACTTGACATCGCGCAATCCGGCACGCCACCCGACTTGATCCTCCTGGACATTGCCATGCCCGGCATGGACGGGTATGAAGTGTGCCGCCGTCTCAAGGGTGAAGCGGCAACCCAGGACATTCCCATTATTTTCCTGACCGCCATGGCCGATGTGGAAAACGAAAGCATGGGTTTTGCCCTGGGCGCGGTGGACTACATTTCCAAGCCCTTCAACAAGACGGTGGTCAAGTCGCGGATTCGGGTTCATATCCAGTTGAAGCGGCAAAGCCGTTTGCTCGAAAACCTGGTGTTCGTGGACACCGTCACCGATGTCCCCAACCGCCGCGCCCTGGACCAGGTGTTTGAGCAGGAATGGGCCCGTTGCCTGCGCTCAGGCAAGCCGTTGTCCTACGTGTTGATCGATATTGACCACTTCAAGCAATTCAACGACCACTATGGCCACGGGCATGGGGACGAATGCCTGATGCGCGTGGCCAAGGCGCTGCATGGCTGCGTGCAACGCCCCGGGGATTGTCTGGGGCGCTACGGCGGAGAGGAGTTCGCTGCGGTGCTTTCCGACACGGACCTGGACAGCGCCCTGCAAGTGGCCCAGCGGTTTCACGCCAGTGTGGAGGCGCTGCAGATTCCCCATGTGCACTCGGCTGTGGAATCGCGGGTCACGGTCAGCATCGGAGTTGCCACGGTCATTCCGCGCCCCAACCAGTCACCCCAGTCCCTGCGCGAAGCCGCTGACCGCCTGATGTACCAAGCCAAAGGTGCAGGCAAGAACACCACCCGGGGAGAGCCGTTGTGAGAGCGGGTCGGCAAAATTTGTAACCCTTTTTGCGATAGACGTGGCATGATTTGACGACGTCGTTACCAATCACAATCATGCCCAAAACCCATCATTTCAAGCGGGTGCAGCTGGCGATGGTGGTGTCAGCCCTGTGGCTGGCTGCCGGGTCAAGCGGTGCCCAGACCCCAGACTCCACCGACGACGTATTCACGCAAGACCTGCCCCAGGTCCTGACGGCCTCGCGGCTGGTGCAACCGGTCTCCGAGGCCCCCAGCGCCGTGACCGTCATTGACCGCAGGATGATTGCCGCCTCGGGTTTTCGCACCGTGCCCGAGTTGATGCGGCTGATTCCCGGCATGTACGTGGGTTTTGCCGACGCCAATCGGCCCGTGGTGGCGCTGCATGGTTCCTCCGACGAGTACGCCCACCGCATGCAGGTCTTGATCGATGGCCGCAGCGCCTATCTGCCCCCCTTTGGCGGCATGCACTGGGCGGACCTGCCCCTGCTGACCGAGGACATTGAGCGCATTGAGGTGGTGCGCGGGCCGTCCTCCGCTTCGCACGGCTCCAATTCGTTTTACGGGGTGATCAACATCATCTCCAAAGAGGCGGCCGAGCAGACCGGGGGAAGCCTTGCCCTGACCGGCGGCGTGGCGGCAGATGCCTCGGTTCGCTTTGGCGCAAGCACCGGTGCCTTCGACTACCGGTTTTCGCTGGGCTACCGTTCTGATGCGGGCCTGGACCGCACGGTCCTGAATGACTACAACCGCACAGAGCTGTTCAGTTTTCGCGGCAACTACCATCCCACGGCCACGGACAGCTTCGACCTGCAGTGGGGCTCCAGCGATGGCCGCTACGGACTGGGCATCGAGGGGCGTCCCGAGGACGCCTTCCGCGAGACAACGGCCCGCAGCAACTTCCAGCAGATCCGCTGGCTGCACATCTGGCCCAGTGGCAACGAGAGCAAGCTGACGTTCTCGCGCGCCACCCGTGCCTCGCGCGATCCCTACATCTGTATTGACGGTGAGATTTGCCAGGACAAGGTCATCGGGAAGACCAAGGCGGACGGGTTCACCCAGCGCGAAGTGTTCAGCGAACGCAACGAGCTGGAATGGCAAAACACGCTGCAGCTCAGCGCCAACAACCGCCTGGTCTGGGGTGCCGACCTGCGCAGCGACTACGCCAATTACCCCTTGTTGTTCGCCCATCCCCATACCGTGAACCCGTGGCAGCTCTTTGTGCACGATGAGTGGCGCTGGCGCGATACGGCCGTTTTCAATGTCGGCACCATGCTGGAAAACGATGGCATGGGCAACCACAGCCACTCGCCGCGCGCCTCGGTCAACTACCACATCACGCCCGAACACACGGTGCGCGTGGGCGTTGCCACCGCCACCCGCAGTCCGGTGATGTCCGAGGCCTTTATCTCTGCGGACAACACCATCTGGGGGGGTGCCTATGTGCCGCCGGTGGTACCGCTGACCCCCGAACGGGTGGTGTCGCGGGAGATCGGCTATGTGGGCGAATTCCGCCAGCTGGGGCTGTCGCTGGAGGGCCGCTTGTACGCGGAATCCGTGCGCAATTTGATTTGGTGGGACAAGTGCCTGGACGCGCGCTGTGCCGACGGCTTTGGCAACCTGCTGGCGGCGCAATACCAGGGGGTAGAGCTGACCGCCAAATTCCGCTGGGATGAGGGCCGCAGCTTTGTGGTGGCCAACTATGCGCGCCAGCGCGCATCGGCCACGCTGGACGCCCTGCCCACCCAGTATTTCCACCCAGACATTGGCACCGAGGTGCAAAACTTCTACGCCATCGAGTACCTGGGGCTATTCCCGGAGTCGGTGCCCGTCAACAGCGGCAGTGTGCTGGTGTCACTGGCATTGCCCCACGCCTGGCGGCTGAGCACAGGCTATTATTTTCGCGATCAGGTGCGGGTGCAGGACGTCTCTACCGACGTCACCCCCGAGTACGCCATGCACCGCTTTGACGTACGACTGGCCAAGGCGTTCACGCTGGAGCGCAACCGCGCCGCAGAGTTGGCCCTGGTAGTGCAAAACGCCAACCAGGACCCTTACACCAAGTACGGCACAGTCAATCGGGTCGGAGAAGTGCCATTCACCCGGCGTGCCTGGCTGACGGCAACCCTGCACTTTTAAGCGCAGCCTTCTGCGGGGCGTTCTGGTGCAGCGGCTTGAGGTCGTTTCGCTGCAAGAACGCTATTGTTTTTATAGCTATAAAAGCTTATTCCACGCGGGCTAGACCCGATTTTGATGCATGACCCGGCTCTACATATTGCGCCGGTACTGACCACCCACCTCAAACAGCGCACTGGTAATCTGCCCCAGTGAACAGACCCGCACCGCGTCCATCAGCACCGCAAACACGTTCTGATTGGCGATGACGGCCTGCTGCAGGCGTTTCAGCGCGGCAGGGGATTCTGTGGCATGCGTCGCGTGGAACTCGGCCAGGCGGTTCAGCTGGCTCTGCTTTTCCTCGTCCGTGGAGCGGGCCAGTTCCAGCTTGTCGAGCACGGCGTCGCCATGCGGGTTGCGGAAGGTGTTGACGCCGATGATGGGCAGCTCGCCGGTGTGCTTGAGCATTTCATACGTCATGCTCTCGTCCTGGATCTTGCCGCGCTGGTACCCGGTCTCCATCGCGCCCAACACGCCGCCGCGGTCGGCTATTGCCGTGAACTCGGACAACACGGCCTCTTCCACCAGCTCGGTCAGTTCCTCAATGATGAAGGCGCCCTGGTTCGGGTTTTCGTTTTTGGCCAGGCCCCACTCGCGGTTGAT
>CAZDDK010000064.1:0-14843 GCA_964504185.1 uncultured Rhodoferax sp.
CCGTTTTGACAAAGTAGAGGCTGACCGGAGACGCGACCCCCTGGGAGTCGTACACGTTCAGGGAGGTTCCATAGGTCGCGCGGGGCGTGACGGGGACTCCGGCCGCAGCCGCTTGTGTCGCATCCAGGGCACGGGCATCCAGGTTGAATTCTGCCGCCACGGCGGTTGTGGCGTTTGCAGGTATGGGGGCACCGGTGGGAAGCTGCAGTGGCGTCAACGTGCTGCTGGTGCGCAGACCATCCTTGTCGGTGGGGTAGCCCATCAGCTTTCCGCCCGAGTTGGTCTTGAGGAAGCCTTCTGAATTGAGTTTGAAATCACCGGCGCGTGTGTAGGCCAAGGAGCCGTCCGGCATGGTTTGCTGAAAAAACCCGCCTCCGTTGATGGCGACGTCCAGGCTGTTACCGGTGATCGTGATGTTGCCTTGCGTGAACTGCTGGGCAATGGCGGCAATGCCCACACCGATACCGGCCTGTGCCCCGCCTGCACTACCGAGCGAGGAGGCCACCACGTCGGCAAACTCCGCACGTGAGGACTTCATTCCCGTGGTGTTGGCGTTGGCAATGTTGTTGCCGATCACGTCCAGGTTTCTGCTGGAAGCATTTAAGCCGGAGAGGCCAGTTTGAAAGCTCATGATGGATTCCTTGGGGTGGGCTTCGTCAGTGTGAGTCGTTGCGGATCGTGTGGGCTACAGGATGGCCTGAATGTCACCGTAGAAGACGGGGTCGCGGCCCTTGAGTTCGATGCCGTTGCTGCCGATGGAAACCACGGTGTCGCGCGCCAAGGCGGTGGTGGCTACCGCTTTGCCGCCACTGGTGGCCGTGATCTTGAAAGTGGGATTGCCGGTGCCGCTGTAGCTGGAAGCGTCCCACTCAAACGCATGGCGTCCAGCAGTCTTGGCCCCCAGGTTGATGGTTTCGAGGACCTGGCCTGCGGGGGAGAGAATCTCGACCTTGACATTGTCGGCGCTGCCCCCCAATTCCACCGAACCCTTGGCCTTGCCGTCGTCAATCGTCAAGGTGTTGCTCTTGACGAGCACGTCGTGTCCGATCATGGCGGTTCCCTGCAGCGCCTGCAGGGCAGTCAGTTGTGCCGCCATGGCCTTCATGGTTTCGTTGAGCTGCTGAATCCCGGAGACCGTGTTGATCTGGGCCATCTGGCTGGTCGTTTGCGCGTTGTCCAGGGGATTCATGGGGTCCTGGTTGTTCAGCTGCGCGACCAGCAGTTTCAGAAATCGATCCTGAGACGCATTGGCCTCACTCAGCGCGGTGCTGGTGCCTGAGGCATTTCCCATAAAACTGGATGCACTGTTGGCGGAGCCAATGGCGGTGGTCATGGCGTCACTCCTGGGGTCTATTGACCCATTTGCAAGGTTTTGAGCAACAGCGTCTTGGCGGTGTTCATCACCTCGACATTGTTTTGGTATGAGCGGGAGGCGGAAATCATGTTCACCATCTCCTCCACTGGGTTGACGTTGGACTGCGTGATGTAGCCCTCGGCATCCGCCAGCGGGTGGCTGGGGTTGCGCACCTTGCGCAGGGGCTCATCACTTTCCCTGATGGCGTTGACGCGCACACCCGACGAGGCATCGCTGCCCATGGGAACCGTCTCAAACACCACCTGGCGTCCCTTGTAGCCTTTGCCGTCCGGTCCTGCCACCGCGTCGGCGTTGGCAAGGTTGCTGGCGACCACGTTGAGGCGCTGCGACTGCGCACTGACAGCGCTGCCGGACACGTTGAAGATGGAGAACATGGACATGGTAATGCTGCGCTGCAATAGGGTTGCGGGTCACTGCCCCTGAATGGCACTCAAGATGGTCTTGGACTGTCCGTTAATGAATCGGAGAGTGGCTTCATAGCGAACGGAGTTGTCCACGAAATTCGCGCGTTCGCGGTCCATGTCAACGCTATTCCCATCCAGGGATGGCTGTGTTTGGGTGGTGTAGGCCAGGGGCGAGGCACCCAGACTGGCCGTTTGAGCCTGCAATGCAATGTGGCGCGAGTTGCCACCTCCGCCCGTTGGGGCGTTGGGTTTCATGGTCAGGGCGCTGGCGTCCAGTGCGCTGGTCATGGCTTCCTTGAAGTTGATATCTCGTCCGACATAGCCGGGGGTGTCGGCATTGGCGATATTGCTGGCAATGACCCGCTGCCGATCGGCGCGCAGCACCAGGGCCTTCGCTTGAAAGTCCAGTGCGTTGGTCAAGTTGGCAAGCATGGAGTACCTCCGGGTGGTTTTCGCCTCGCTGGCAGGGGCCAACGGGGCGACGTGCGGCAATTATGGAAAAAGCTTTAGTTTTTTAGCAGCCAATTACCGAGGGGAAAGCCGGTCAATTGCACGCTTTGCCGGACAGGCGACTGCCTATAGTTTGACGGTCCACGGTCTATGGCAAGGACGCCAAGGGCTCGCGTGGCATCTTCTGGAGATTGAATATGCGTCGCCTAGTCGTCAGTTGCGTGTTGGCAGCTGTTCGTCGGTCCATCGTGCGGTTGGGGCACTTGCTGCTGGCGGGCTCCTGTGTGGCTGTGGCCCACGCGCAGCCAGCTTCTGTACCGGACTTTCAGGCATTGGCGCAAGACTGGTTGCGAGACGCCACGCAAACGGGGTCATTGGCGACGGCTCCAGTGCGTCTGGAGGTGAAGGTCGGGAGTCTGGATGAACGCCTGAAGCTGGCACCGTGCGGCAACGTAGAACCCTATTTGCCTGCAGGAGCGCGGCTGTGGGGGCGTACCCGGATCGGCTTGCGCTGCGTGGACGGGATTAGCCGCTGGAACGTTTCGCTGCCTGTGACCGTGAACGCCTATGGCCTGGCCTGGGTTATCAAGGGAACAGTTCCTGCGGGGGCGAAGTTGTCGGAGGACGACGTCACCGAAGCGGAGGTGAATTGGGCCGCAGAGGCGAATCCCGTGTTGCGTGAACGCTCCCTGTGGGTCGGACAGATTGCCACGCGGACCCTATCGACCGGACAGGCGGTGCGCCAAGGCATGGTCAAGCCCGCGCAGGTTTTTCAGGCCGGTATGCAGGTCCGGGTCGTGGCTCAGGGGGGCGGTTTCCAGGTTTCTTCGGGTGCGCAGGCTCTATCGGCCGGTGTAGTGGGTGAGATCGCCAGGGTTCGCTTGGACAACGGCAAGGTTTCATCTGGTGTTGTACTGGATGCGCGTACAGTCAGGATTGACCTGTGATGCAGCGATCCCATCCATCATCCCTGCACTTTTCTCTAAAGTTCGTCATGATGTGGCCGATATCATTCGCACAGGGCATTCCCTATCGTGCTTTTGGAGAGCGTTATGAAAATCGGCACATCCCCAGACAATTCGATCCAAGTCCACACTGGAAGTGTTGCTGTGCCCCAAAAGCCGGCGCAGGGGAACACCGCTGCGGTCGCGCAAAGTGCCTCGCAGAGTACACGTTCGGTCGGCGTGGCCGTAACGGTTTCAACCTTGGCACGCGGACTGGAGAAAACGGGCCGAGCCGATACGGCCGATATCAACAGCCAAAAAGTTGCCAGCGTCCGCGCAGCGATCGAGCAGGGGACCTTCGTGGTCAATCCGGAAGCCATCGCGGACAAGCTGCTTTCCAACGCGCAGGAAATGCTCGATCGCTCCTCCCTTTGAAGGGAAGTGGGGCCTGCGCCATTGCCGATGGAGAGGGTTCCTGATATGCCTTGCGATTCTTTTGCCGAGCGGCTCGAAGGCCTGGAAGGGCAGTTCAAGACGCTCAGTGCCCAGTTGGTTGCTGGGCAACCCGAGCAGTTGACACTTGCCTGCACGAAATTTCAGCAACTGGCGGTAGATCTTCTGCGCTTGTCAGACCCCGTCGGTCGGGCGCACGTGCGGAACCCTGCGGTCGTACACCGGATTCGTGTGTTGGGAGTCGGGCTGTCCAACCTGCGTGAGAATCTGATGCGGCAGTCGGCTTATGTTGACCAGGCGCTGGCATTGGTGGTGCCGCAGGCAGTGCAAAAAGCGACTTATCCGGGCATACGGACATACGGTGGACCCGTTCGTCAATCGGGTGCTTTTTCCGTACTTTCCGTGTGACTGGCTGACCCAAGCGGGCGCAATCGCGCCACATCCGCTTGGGTGCGCAGATATCAGTGCGCGCGCATCTTGGCCCGAAGGCGGGCAATCGACTGGCTGTGCAACTGGCAGACACGGGATTCAGTGACGTCCAGCACGGCCGCAATTTCCTTGAGATTCATGTCTTGCTCGTAGTACATGCTCATGATGTGCTGTTCGCGTTCGGGCAGGCTCTTGATTGCGGTCACGAGTGATTGGCGCAGGCGCTGGTCACGCAGCATGTTCATGGGATCGGAATCAGAATCTGCAACGTGACGATCCAGAAAACTGTCGTCATCTTCGTTGGTTCTGGCCATGTCTTCTAGATAGACGAGCTGGGTTCCCCTTACTTTGCTCAGCAATGACTGGTACTCCGCCAGGCTCAGACCCATTTCCTGCGCGATTTCGGACTCCACCGGAGTGCGCCCCAAACGGTGCTCCAGACGCCGCATGGAAGTTTCAATGTCCTTTTGACTCTTGCGTGAACCGCGTGACATCCAGTCGTTGCCGCGCAGCTCGTCAAGCATGGCACCCCGAATGCGCTGGGTGGCGAACGTTTCAAACTGAACGCCCTGGGCTGCTTCGTAACGCGACAGCGCATCAGCCAGGCCTATCAAGCCGACCTGTATCAGGTCATCCACCTCCACGCTCGCAGGCAACTTGGCCATCATGTAGTGTGCAAGCCTCCTGACCAAGGGCTGGTACTGCTTGATCAGGGCCGATCGGTCCAACTGCCCTTTCACGGTGTACATCAATGGCTCCCGGCAAGAGGATGGGCGGGCCGCAAGTGCGCCCCAAGGACTCCCGCTGATTCGGCAAACGTCTGCGCGCCCAATGGCAACGAGTTCTCCAGAAGCTGCAGGGCCAGGCGCTGTGTTTCACCATACGGCAGCACTTCACTGTGCTGCTCCACAATCGTGATGACTTTGGCGTCGTAGCCCAAAAACCGCTTTGCACAGACTCCCAGGCTGGTTGCCACGCAGGACGTTGAAGGGCTTGGGGGTGACTCTGACTCAAGGATCATGTTAATGATGGTAGGCTGAAGTTTGCCAGTTATCAACATGCGTTTCAGTGCCATGTAGCCTGACATCAAGGAGCGCCGTGATGAGGAAATGGGCAGCAGGGGTTCGATGGCGCAGTCACCCACCAGTGGAATCATCCATTCCGCCTTGCAATACAAAATGACGATGCTTCCCTGCGGGAAAAGGCGTCCTAGTTGTCCTGGTATGTGCTTTGGCTGGATGGGCGAGGCAGTTTGCAAACTTTGGACGCCTTCTGCCGCCGGAAGTACGGCCCAGGTACCGGGCTGCCGGTCTTCATCTCCGCCCCACCGGGTGTCTTTTAAGAGTTGGGCCAAACCGGGATTGGAATCAGTTTCATGCGACGTTGCGTCCAGTGCAGTGACCGTATAGCCAAAATTCACCAGTGCCAGGCACAACTGCCACAGCAAAGGCAATTCCGCCTGTTCGTCGCCGTGGCTGATAACGGCCATCAAGCGAGGGCCAGGCTGGGCACCCAGACCAATCAGGCCCGATGCCTGGTTGGCAAGGTAGTCAAGCATTCAGGTGCCCCTTTGCCATGGTTGTACCCGTTGGATGGCCAAAGAAGAACCCCAGGTCACTCACCTTGGGGTCGTAGGCTGAGATGCCCTCCGTGCGCATGGACTGCCGAACCAGCTTGGTCGCATTGGCGGCCTCCCAGTCTTCTGGAACACGTTGCCCTGTAGTCACTCCACGCAGAATCAGGTGATTGCGAATGGCGGCATCAAGGGCAGGCCCGAGTTTGACGGCCTCGTCCACTTTGGAAAGAATGGCCTGCTGGGGACCGGACGACTTGAAGGCCGCCACTGCTTCATCGAGTGTGTCGCCATGGCTGCCGGAGTTCAATACCAGGAGCCGTTTTACGTTGGGCAGGTCGAGCAAGTCCATGACTTCGCGCTTGCGGGGGTCGCGGGGTGCCAAGCCGGTGGTGTCGATAAGGACCATTTTGCGGTTGGACAGCAAGCCCAGCAAGTCCTGCAAAGCCACCCTGTCATGGGCGAGGTGGGCCACAACCCCAAGCATTTTCCCGTAGGCTCGCAACTGTTCATGCGCGCCGACGCGGTAGGTGTCCAGCGTGATCAAGCCCACACTGCCCGGGCCATGGGTGCGGGCGCACAACCCAGCCAGCTTGGCGGTGGTGGTGGTCTTGCCGACGCCCGTTGCGCCGATGAGCGCGAAAATGCCACCTTCCTCCTGTAGAAGGGGGCCCTCCGCATCGGTTTTCACATTGCGTTCAAGCACGTCCACGATCCATTGCACGGACTCCGCCGCATTCATTTCCTCGGGGAGTCGCTCCAAAATGGTGCGAGAGAGGTTAGGGGAGTAGCCCGCACGGATGAGTTTGAGCATCAGGTTCGCTTGAATGGGATTCTGGCGCGCCTGGCCCAGCCATGCCAGCGTGTTGAATCGGTCCTCCATGAGCGCTTTCATGGCATGCAACTCGTCCATGATGCCTCGTGGGACGGCTTCAGTCCGCAGTGTGGGCAAATCGTGCTTTCGCGCGGCTGTGGCCTTTGTAAGACTGGGTTCTTTCCGCTCCTGGCGTTGATCGGGAGGCACGACCGCGCGTGCGCGCTCGGCCTGCGGAGGGTTTTGCGAACGGTCCGGCGCAATGGATGTCACGGCAGACTCCTGGCGCTTGCGCGCCATGCGCTCGCGTACGTAGTCTTGAAACGACAGCGTACTCATGGCCAGTTGGGCTGCGTCATCTTCCACCTTGCTGGCAACTTCCTGATAGCTGGGAGCCGGGTTTGCCAGGGGTGCGCTGGCCACGCGCTTTTGCATCGACTTTTCGTGGGCCTGGTCCAGGGCAGCCAGGGAGTCCTCGGCGGTGGCGACCACCTCGACCCCGTTTTCAGTGGGGCGATTGGACAAAATCAAGGTGCCCTCGCCAAATGCCAAACGGGCCTTGGCCAGTGCTTCCCGGGATGTGGCGGCTGTAAAACGTTGTATGTTCATGATGATGCGCCTCGGAGAATCGGACCAATTCGAATTGTGTGTGTTTCAGGTATTTCGCTGTGCGCCAGCACCTGCAAGCGCGGTGCAACCCGGCGCACAAGGCGGGAGATGGCCGCGCGGATCGGGTCTGGCACCAGCAGGCAGGCGGGCACGCCGATCTCTTCCTGGCTCATGGCGGTTTCGGCTGCGCTTCTGGTCAGCATGTCGGCGACACCGGGATCCAGCGCCGGTCCGGACGCGTTGCCCAAAGCCTGCACCAGCAGACGCTCCAGGCCGGGGTCGATGGCAATGACGTTGAGTTCCCGGCTTGGCCCGTAGATTTGTTGGACGATGGCGGGGGACAGTGCAACCCGAACGCGGCGTGACAGCTCTGCGGGGTCCTGTGTGGAGCCTGCATGTTCGGCGATGGATTCGATGATGGTGCGAATGTCGCGAATATGGACCGACTCGTCCAGCAGCAGTTGCAGCACTTTCTGAAAAACTGCAATGGAAACCATCTTGGGTACCACTTCCTCGATCAATTTGGGTGCCAGCTTGGCGACGTGTTCCACAAGTTGTTGGGTCTCCGTACGGCTCAGCAACTTGGATGCTTGAACTTGCATCAAGTGTGACAAATGGGTGGCCATCACGGTCTCGGAATCAACAACCGTATATCCGACCATTTGTGCCGTTTCCTTTTGCTGCTCGTCGATCCAGTGGGCGGGTAGCCCAAATGCGGGATCGGTGGTGGCAGTGCCAATCAACGGTGTGGTGATGCCGCCAGGGTTGATAGCCAAGTACATGCCGGGAAATGCCTCGCCCTCGCCCACGATGACGCCCCTCAGAGTAATCCGGTAACCGCTGGGTTTGAGTTCCAGGTTGTCACGCACATGGACCGGCGGAGGCAGGAAACCTACCTCTTGGGCAAATTTGCGCCGAACGCCCTTAATGCGGGTAAGCAAATCGCCCTGGCGGGTCTTGTCCACTAGTGCAATTAGTCGATATCCCAGTTCGAGACCCAGTTGGTCAACGGGCTGCAGGTCATCCCAGGATGCCTCGCCGTCGGCGTTGACGGGTGCCGCCGCAGTTTCTGTCTCCGCTGGCGGGGGCTTGTGGGCCAGCATCCAGGCCCCGTATGCCAAAACAGCGGAAATGGACAAGAACACAAAGTGCGGCATATTGGGAATGACCCCCAGGATGAACATGATTGCCGCAGTCACACCCAGCACCTTGGGAGACACAAACATCTGCCCCACAATTTGCTTGCCAATGTCGTGATCCTTGCCAACCCGTGACACCACCATGGCGGCGGCAACCGAGATCAGCAAGCCAGGAATTTGGGCCACCAGGGCATCACCGACTGCCAGCAAAATGTAGGTGTTGGCAGCCTGCGATGCGCTCAGATCGTGCTGCAGAATCCCGATGGCAAAGCCGCCAAAGATGTTGATCAACAAGATCAAGATGCCCGCAACGGCGTCTCCGCGTACAAACTTGGAGGCACCGTCCATGGAGCCAAAGAATTCAGCCTCGTCACCCACCTCGGCGCGGCGGCGTTTGGCCTCTTTTTCATCAATCAATCCGGCGTTCAGATCGGCGTCAACCGCCATTTGCTTGCCAGGCATGGCATCCAGGGTGAAACGGGCGGACACTTCGGCAATGCGCTCGGAGCCTTTGGTCACCACTACAAAATTGATGACAACCAAGATCGCGAAAACAATCAGGCCCACGGCAAAGTTGCCGCCAATCAAAAAGTGACCAAAGGCTTCGATCACAGCACCTGCAGCACCTGGACCAGTGTGCCCATCCAGTAAAACCACGCGGGTGGAGGCCACGTTGAGGGACAGTCGCATCAGGGTGGTGAGCAGCAACACCGAGGGAAACGCAGCGAAATCCAGTGGGCGGATCATGTAGGCCGCCACCATCATCACCATCAGGGCGACGGCGATATTGATCGTGAAAAACGCGTCCAACAGCAATGGAGGCAGAGGCAAAACCATCATGGCCAGTATGGCGACGACCAGCATCGGGGCTGATGCGCCCTGGATCAGCGTTGCATTGCCGCCAAACCATTGCTGCAGCGGTTTGAAATAGGCGTTCATGGGCGTGCAGCCTTCAGGGTTTTGGCAAAGGGATCCAGTTCCGGCGGTACAAATGGCTGAGGCACTTCGCCGGGCATGGGACCTTCACCGCGCATGGCGGCACGCAGCCGGTATACATACGCCAGGACTTGGGCGACGGCCGTGTAGAGCGTAGCGGGGATGTCCTGGTTGAGCTCCGAGTTAGCGTACAGGGCGCGTGCCAGCATGGGGGCTTGCAGCACGGGAATAGCGTGGTGTTTGGCCACATCCCGAATCTTCATGGCCAGCAGGTCAGCGCCCTTGGAAACCACTTGGGGCGCACGCATCGTCTTGTCGTCGTAACGGATGGCAACCGCAAAGTGGGTTGGGTTCATGACCACGAAGTCGGCCTTGGGCACGGCGTTGACGCTGTTTCCTTGCGCCATGTCGCGCTGCTTCTGGCGAATTTTGGCCTTGATCTGGGGGTTGCCGTCAGACTCCTTGCCTTCCTGCTTCATCTCCTGGTGCGACATCTTCATTTCATCGCGGTGCAAGAATTTTTGCAAAGGCAGGTCGATCAGGGCGGCAAACAGAACGACGAGCAGCAACAGCCCCATTCCACTGACCAGCCAGTCTGCCAGGTGCCGGAACGCGGAACTGGAGGGCTGCAGTACCAGCGCCGCGACGGACTGGAGCCCGGAGCGAAGGAACAGGGCAGCAATGGCAAACAGCACCCCGGTCAAGACCACCATTTTGGTGACGTTGAGCAGTTTTTTCTTGGTAAAGAGATTGCCAAAGCCCGACAGCGGGTTCAGGCGCGTGATGTCTGGCATCACGGGTTTGAGGCTGTTGACCCAGCCACCGGACCCGATCGAGGCGGCGATGGAGGCCGCAGAAATGATGACCGCAAAGGCCACGCAACCGGCAATGCCAATGGCTGTGGCGTCTGCCAAACGGGTCAACATGGGACCCGTTTGCATCACCGTAGCGGCATCAAAAGACAATTGCTTGCCAACCGACTGTTGCAAACGTTCAAAGAGAATGGGTGCCAACACCAGCATGGATGCGGCACCTGCACCCAGTACAGCGAGGTGGGACAGGTCTTCCGAGCGGCTTACCTGCCCGTCATCGCGCGCCTTTTTGAGTTTTCGCTCGGACGCCGGGAGGTTGCGATCTTGACTGCCTGATTCCATGGTGGGGCTCTGTTGTTGCCACCATTGTCGTGACGCCCCCCCGAAACTAAAGGCTTAAAAGCGGTGAAATCTCCGGCTATTTCAAGCCCATTTTGGTCAGGATGTGGTTGACCTTGTCCTCAAGCGTGGCCTTGGTGAAGGGCTTGACGATGTAACCGGCTGCGCCTTGCTGTGCTGCCAGCACGATGTCTTCCTTGCGGGCTTCGGCAGTCACCATCAAAACAGGCAAGTGTTTGAGCTTGTCATCCTTTTTGATTTCACCCAGCAACTGAAACCCGTTCATGTTGGGCATGTTGATGTCGCTGACCACAAAGTCAAAATTGGAGCTGCGAAGCTTTTGAAGCGCCACAACCCCATCTTCGGCCTCGTCTGCGTCAACAAACCCGCTTTCCTTGAGCAAATTTCGCACGATTCGCCGCATGGTGGAGAAATCGTCGACGACCAAAAAACGCAGTTCTTTTGACATGAATTACCCCTTCCCGGGTGATTTTTGCATAACGTGAAGTATCACCGAATTTTGGATGGAATCAACGCGGCGGCGGCGAGACTGCGCTCCCCGTCGGGGTTTCGGTTTCGTTTTCCAGCTCCACCGCCACGCGTTGCCCGCCCAGCAAGCGTTCCTCGGCTTCCTTGGTCATGACCAGGATGCTGATGCGACGGTTGCTGGGGCTTAAGGGATCGGCCGGGTCCAGCAGCAAACTGGACGCCATGCCCACCACGCGCGCAAGCTTGTCCTCTGGCATGCCGGCATTGGCCAACTCGCGGCGCGACGCATTGGCGCGGTCGGCGGACAATTCCCAATTGCTGTATCCCCGGTCAGCGTTGCCATAGGCGCTGCGATCGGTGTGGCCGTCCAGGCTGATCTTGTTGTCCACATCCAGAAGCGCATTTCCGATTTCGCGCAGGATGTCACGCATATAGGTCTTCAGAACTGCGCTGCCGCTGTCAAACATGGGGCGCTTCTGGTCGTCCACGATTTGAATCTGCAAACCATCCGGCGTGATTTCCAGGCGGATTTGCGAGGCGAATTCGGCCATTTTGGGTTTGCTCGAAATGGCGGCAGCAATCTTGGCGCTGAGTGCCGCCAACTTACGCGCATCGGTCTTGGCTGCCTCTGCCTTGGCCTGCTCGGTCGCGAGCCGTTTGGCCTTGCGGTCGGCACCCTCTCCGCGTTTGGCTTGGCCGGTGGCCTGCGTCAGATCGCTGCCCCCACCGTTGATGACGCTGCTGCTGGCACCTGCACCGCTGCCGCCCTGCATGGCAACCTTCAGGGGTGATTGAAAGTAGTCTGAAATGCCTTTCTTGTCCCCTTCCGATGTGCTGCCCAGCAGCCACATCAGCAAGAAAAACGCCATCATCGCAGTCACGAAGTCGGCGTAGGCAATCTTCCAGGCACCCCCGTGCGCCGCGTGGCCCCCCTTCTTGACCCGCTTAATGATGATGGGTTGCAGTTTTTTTGCGTCCCCCGCCATGATCAGATTTCCATGGGCTTACTTTTTGCCCTTCACATAACTTTCCAGTTCGACAAAGGTGGGCCGTTCGGTCGAATACAGCACCTTTCGGCCAAATTCAATGGCGGTGGATGGGTTGTAGCCCTGCATGCTGGCCAGCAAGGTGGTGCGAATGCACTGCAATTCCTTGCCGTTTTCCTCCACTTTTTGCTCCAGCACACCGGCCAGCGGCTCTGCAAAGGCGTATGCCAGCAAGATGCCCAGAAACGTCCCCACCAGCGCAGAGCCAATCATGCCTCCCAGCACTGCAGGTGGCTGGCCCACCGATCCCATGGTGTTCACCACGCCCAGCACGGCCGCGACGATACCGAAAGCCGGCAAGCCACCGGCAACCCTTTGAATGGCGGCAACTGCGGCGTGCGCTTCATGGTGGTGGGTCTCGATTTCGCTGTCCATCAGGGACTCGATTTCATGGGCATTGAGGTTACCGGAAACCATCATTCGCAGATAGTCGGTAATGAACTCGACCACATGGTGGTCGTGACCTACTGCGGGGTACTTTTTGAACAGCTCGGATTCGTGGGGTTCTTCCACATCCTTTTCGATGGCCATCAGCCCTTCCTTGCGGGCCTTTTGAAGAATGTCAAACATCAGGGCCATCAACTCCATGTACCGTGCCTTGGTGTACTTGCTGCCCTTGAAGCACTCACCCAGACCTTTGATGGTGGCCTTGACCACTTTCGTCTGGTTGTTGGCCAGAAACGCACCAACTGTTGCGCCGCCGATGGTGATTAGCTCGAATGGCAGCGCTTTCAGGATCACCATGATGTTGCCGCCGTGAAAGATGTACACGCCGAAAACGCATACCAAAATGACCAGCCAACCAATGATTACAAACATAGGCGCATTGTGACAGCGAAGCCAAAGACTTCAAGGGTTGAACAGCGTGGCCTTTGCGGCCAATCATCATCATATCGGCGCAACCCCGCATGGGCTTGAAAGTTTTGGTTTTGCCCGATGCGCCGGGCGGGCGGACCTCAGTGCAGCAAGATGCCGCCGCTGGCCGAGCCCTTGCCTGCGCGGGCGGGCGGGGAGCACAGGCCGCACTCGAAATGGCGGCTGTTCTCGTAGGCTTCGCTGACGAAGTGGCCGCCACATTTGGAGCACTTGGTCATGGACAACATGTTGTTGTCGATGAACTTCACCAGACGCCAGGCCCGGGTGAGTGAGAGCAGCGGCTCCACACCGCATGCGGCGATTTGCTCGGTGTAGAGGCGGTAGGCTTTCATGATGGCATCAATGTCATCCATAGCCGTGACCTTGGTCAGGTACTCATAGGTGTTCTGGAACAGGGATGCATGGATGTTAGGCTGCCATGTCAGAAACCACTCGGTGGAGAACGGCAGCTGGCCCTTGCTGGGGGAGCGCCCGGCCACTTCCTTGTACAGGCGCAGCAGGCGCTCGTACGACAAATCGGTCTCGCTTTCCAACACCTGCAGGCGGGCTCCGAGCTGAATCAGCGCAACGGCGCGTTCAACCTGCTTGGAATCGTTCAGTACGCTCTTGGTGGCCATGGTTGTGCTCCGCAGATGAAGGTCTTGGCTTAAACGGCTTCGGCGTAACGGCCAGCCATCAGAATGCTGGCATGCAGCTTGGTGGTGGCGTCGTTGTCCACCTTGTTCACCGAATGGTTGGTCAACAGGTTCCACACGATGTCATCGTCCACGCGGAAGCGGCACAACAGCATGTTGCCGGAGGCGATCTTCATGATCTGAGCGGGCGACAGCGCCCCGATCAGGTCCGCTGCTTCTTCGGACATGCCCAGCCGAAACAGCGCTTCAGCCTTGTCCTGGCGGATCAGGTTCTGCGCCAGCATCAGGTAGGTCATGTTGGCTTCCCGGATTTCGCTCAGCATTTGTTCGTTGGTCATGTGGGGCTCCTGGTATCAGCGGCTATTCGTGTGAATCACCATGGAGTCAATTCTGGAGCGCGGGCGGTGAAACTGGAGTCGGCAAGGCGCTGCAATTGTTGTCAGCCATTGGACCGGTTCGGCGTAGGAATTTGCCCTACAGAGCGGCTGGTGGAGCGAAGTTGCAAGGGCAATACACCCCATTTGCATAGCTTGCCCCTCGAATTCTGGGCGTATATTCCTCGCACATCACCATTTTGGAGTGCGGGTTCCATGAAAGCGGTCATTCTTGCCGGCGGGTTGGGTACCCGCATCTCCGAAGAAACCCACCTCAAACCCAAGCCCATGATCGAGGTTGGTGGCAAGCCCATTCTGTGGCACATCATGAAGGGCTACTCCGCCCACGGTGTGAATGACTTTGTGATTTGTTGTGGCTATAAGGGCTACGTCATCAAAGAGTACTTTGCCAACTATTTTTTGCACATGTCCGACGTCACCTTCGACATGGCAGCCAACACCATGGAAGTGCACGAGCGCCATGCCGAGGCGTGGCGCGTCACGCTGGTGGACACGGGGGAAGACACCATGACCGGCGGGCGGCTCCGGCGCGTAGCCCCTTATGTGCAAGACGAAGCCGCGTTTTGTTTTACCTATGGCGACGGCGTGGCCGATGTGGACATCGGCGCGCAAATCCGCTTTCACCAAACCCACGGCAAACTGGCGACCGTCACCGCCGTGCAGCCGCCAGGGCGCTACGGAGCCTTGCAACTGCGGGATTCAGAAGTGCATGGCTTCACCGAAAAGCCGCGTGGCGAAGGAGGGTTGATCAACGGCGGCTTCTTCGTGCTGTCCCCCAAGGTCTTGTCGCTGATTGAAGGGGACAGCACGCCATGGGAGTCTACGCCCCTGGAGGCACTGGCCCGCCAAAACCAGCTGATGGCGTTTGAGCACCATGGTTTCTGGCAGCCCATGGACACCCTGCGTGAAAAGACCCTGCTGGAAGACTTGTGGCAAGCCGGGCGTGCCCCGTGGAAGGTGTGGTGATGCCGGATCGCCAGTTTTGGCAGGGGAAACGGGTCTTGCTCACCGGGCACACCGGGTTCAAGGGGGCCTGGCTGGCCCTGTGGCTGCAGCGTTTGGGTGCCAACGTCACCGGTGTGGCGCTGGCACCGCCCACGTCGCCCAATCTGTTCGAACTGGCCC
>CAZDDK010000065.1:0-14724 GCA_964504185.1 uncultured Rhodoferax sp.
CGACCTCGTGTTCAAGGGCCTGGCGCAGCCCAGCGGCTACACCGAGCCGCTGCTGCACGCGTGGCGGCTGAAGGTGAAGGCGAAGTAAGCGGCTTCAAGGTTGTGCAGGCGCTACTGTTTTGGTAGCTGCTTGCGCAATATATACGGGGGCTACAGGCCAATTTGGCACATAGCCTCGACCCCGAAACGGCACCAGCGGGTGCCGTTTTCTTTTGCCAATCGCCACCCTGGCAAATTGATACCATAGCCCGCTATGCCCGCTATGCCCGCTGCCAAACTCACCCTCTCCCGCCTCGAAAACCTTCTCATGACCGCGTGCGATGCGCTGCGCGGCAACATGGACGCGAGCGAATACAAGGAATACATCTTCGGCATGCTGTTCCTCAAGCGGGCCAGCGACTTGTTTGACGAGCGCCGCGAACAAATCAAGACCGAAGGCAAGGCCGCTGGCCTCAGCGAAGCCAACATTGCAATCAACCTGGAAGACCGCGACCAATACTCCGGCAAATACTTCTTTGTGCCACCACGTGCCCGCTGGAGCAGCACGTGGCTTGAGACGGTGGTCAAAGACGGCAACGCCACCACCGTACAGCACGCTGCAGCGTACTGTGCGCAAGCGCGCTGCGCGCGTCCGCCAGCGGCACCAAACGGTAACAGGCCGTGCCAACCGCCAGCCCCGCGCCAGGCGCTTCGCTTTGGATGAGCACCTGACATTCGTGCAATTCGAGGCTGCCCCCAGCCTGCACAAAGCGGTCTGCGGCGTCGCCGGGGCGGGTGAGCCACAGGCAACCTTCGAGCACTTCCAGGCGCAGTCCGGCACGGGCATCGATCATGCGGGTCTGGTACGGCAACAGGGTGGGCAGTGGCAGAAACAGGTACATGGCAAGCCGTAGTGAGCTTTGCCGGTTACAGCCCCAAGGACAGCTGTTCTGCGGCAGCCAGCGCTACCGCCACTGCCTGCACCTGAGCTTTGCCGGGGCCTAGGGCCCCAAGGAGCAGGCCGCGCTGCAGCAGGTGGGGCGCCTGGCCACGCAGCTGGTGCAGGGCCTGCACGATCATGCAGATGCAGTGGCCCCCGACGCCTCGCGCACCGACTTCGTCAACCAGGCCGGTGTGTCGGCGCGCGACCTGTGGTGATGAACCGCTCCGGCGTTCAGGGAAAGATGGGGGCAGGTGTTGAAAGGATGATTGCTATGATAACAATAGCAGAATGTGCAATATTTACGCGGGCTATGGTTCACCCGGAGTTGTGCAGCCAGTCACCTTCTCGCCGCGCCGCGCCCACGCGCACCAAGTCATCCACCAGGCCCTCGGCCCACTGCTCAAAGCGGGTTTCGGCAAAGTGCGTGCCGTGAATCTGTGCAAAGTAGGGCGTGCCTTGCGCCCAGGCGATGAAGCTTTGCAGCGTCTGTCTCTGGGTTTCCAGCAGCTTGAACTTCAGCAGCACCTTGGCCGCGTGCTGGACGTGCTTGGCCGGGTTGACCTGAAATCCCCGCAAGCGTTCCCGCGCGAAGGCGATGGAGGGGCCCACGTCGGCAAACACCCGGCCGTGACCGGGGATCACCACGGCGGGGGCCAGTGCCTCGATCAGGTCCAGGGTGTCCGCTACGGCGTCAAACGCGTCCAGTCCCTCCAGCTCCGGAAAAATCACGCCAAAGCCGCGCTCCCACAGCGCGTCGGCGGAGATCAGCACGCGAGACACCGGTTCAAACAGAATCACCGAATGCGGGTCGTGCCCCGGTGCCGCGTGCACCTGCCACCGCGTGTCGCCCAACTGCATGTCGGTGCCGGGCTGCAACAAAGCGTTAAAGCGAAATGGGGGGCAGGTCTGGCCGGTTGGGGTGTAGGTCAGCGCGTGCGGGTTCCAGTCCTGCACAAACGCCGCATGCCCGGGGGGAATGTGGGTTTGCAAGTGCGGGTAGGCCTGCTGCAGGGCCGCATTGCCTCCGCAATGGTCGCTGTGCAGGTGGGTGTTGAGCAGCACGTCCAGCGGGCGGCCATTGAGCGCTCGGGCCACCAGCGCCAGCGTTTGCGCGCTGTGGGTGCTGTAGCCGCTGTCAACCAAGGCGCAGCCCGCCTGGCCAGAGATGAGCACATTGTTGGAAGAAAGCCAACCGCGCTCGAACACGGTGACACCGGCAGGGAGGGGGGGAACTTGCGACGCCATAGACCGCCCAGTCTACCGGGGTTAGGGCCTCACCGTAAGCCTACAGAGAGGGGGCCTGCAACCGCAAGACGCACGGTGCCATCACAAGCCACCGCAAGCCAATAGAGCGCTCTAAACGCTAGGCTTCCAATAGCGCATTGCCAAGTCCGATCGAGAGAGAGAGAGTGTGTGTGCCGAAATGCACGGGCGATCGGGTGTTATGCGGCGCGCAAGATGGCCTGGGACAACGCGGCCCGGGTTTTCGGACTTGCGCAGTAATCCTGGCGGCCATCTGCCACCTCGTACCTGCAACCTTTCATCTGTGACAGCGGCCCGTCTTGACAAGGTGCAGCGTGTCGCGCCAATCGGCATTTCGTCGCTTGTCCCGTGCAAGACCGACCGCACCTGCCTACAGTGCGGCCATCCCCCACATTGAGGAGCGCATCGTGCAAACAACACCCCCCTCCACCCCCCCTCGCCGCCCCCTGCGTGTGGCGGCCAGCCTGGCTGTGATTTTCTTGACGGCCAGCGCCGCCTGGGCCTGGACTTCGTCCCGCACCATTCAGGGCTCTGGGCAGGTGGTTACCGTCAACCGCAATGTCAGCGGCATCCGTGGCGTCTCGGTGGAACTGCCTGCAGAGGTGACCCTGGTGCAAGGCGCTACCGAAGGCGTTACGCTGGAAACGGACGACAACCTGGTGTCCCTGGTGGAAACCGTGGTGGAAGACGGTCAGTTGCGTATCCGCAAGGCCGACAAACATGGCGATCTGCGCACCAAATCCTTGCGACTGACCATCACCGCCCCCTCCTTTGAGCGATTGGCGGTTTCCGGTTCGGGCAGCTTGCGCGCCCAGGCCCTGAAGGTCCCCACCCTAAAGGCCAGCGTTGCCGGCAGCGGGCAGGTGCGCATCGACCACCTGGACGCCGATACCTTCAAGGCTTCCATTGCCGGTAGCGGTGACATGGACGTAGCCGGTCGCGCCGACAAAACCGAGCTGAGCGTGGCCGGTTCTGGCGACTACCGGGCCGCCAAGTTGTTGGCACGCCAAGTCAAGGTCAGTGTGGCTGGGTCGGGCGATGCCGTGGTGGCTGCGCAGGAATCGCTGGCCATCAGCGTTGCCGGTTCAGGCGACGTGCGCTACTACGGCGAGGCCAGCGTGACCCAATCCATTGCCGGTTCGGGCTCGGTGCGCCACCTGGGCAAGGCCGCCCCGTAAGGCTTGGCGCGGTTCCTTTTGTTTCCGAATCAGGTGCGCGGCGCGGCCTGGGTCGGCACCTTGTCGCGCAGTTCCACCTGCTGGTTCTTGTCGTTCACAAAAACCAGTTTGGGCCGGTGCGCGGCCACCTGGTCCTCATGCACCTGGGCAAATGCGGCGATGATGAGCAGATCGCCGTTGCTGGCGCGACGTGCTGCCGAGCCATTCACCGAGATCATGCCGCTGCCGCGCTCGCCCTTGATGGCGTAGGTGACAAAGCGCTCGCCGTTGTTGATGTTCCAGATGTGCACCTGCTCGTTTTCGCAGAGGTTGGCGGCGTCCAGCAAGTCTTCGTCGATGGCGCAGGAACCTTCGTAGTGCAGCTCGCACTGGGTCACGGCCACGCGGTGGATCTTGGATTTGAGCAGGGTTCGAAACATGGCAGATGCCTCTTGAAAATCGGATAACCGGCGGCGAGATGTGTACCATCGCAGTCCGCCCCAACGGCGCCGTAGTGTATGGCAGGCCGGAGCGGCGGGTTTGGACGGTTTCCCCTATGACACAGCATTTTGATTTTTCCCCCGCTGCCCTGGCCGAACTGGCCCGGGCCGATGTGGCCCGTGCCCTGGCCGAAGACGTGGGCACCGGCGACCTGACCGCAGCTCTGATCGACCCTGCGCGCAGGGCCCGTGCCCGCGTGCTGGCCCGTGAGGGCGCGGTGGTCTGCGGCCAGGCCTGGGTGCAGGCGGCCATTTTGGCGCTGGACCCGCAAGCGCAACTGACCTGGTATGTGCAGGACGGCGGGCGCTGCGAGGCGAATCAGGTGGTGTTCGAGGTGGAAGGCCGCGCCCAAGCGCTGCTGAGCGCCGAACGCACGGCGCTGAACTTCCTGCAGTTGCTCAGCGCCGTGGCCACCAAGACCGCCTCCTACGTGGCCGTGGTGGCCGGCACCCGCGCGGCGATTGTGGACACCCGCAAAACCCTGCCGGGCCTGCGCCTGGCACAAAAATACGCGGTGCGCTGCGGCGGCGGCACCAACCACCGGGTGGGCCTGTATGACGCGGTGCTGATTAAGGAGAACCACATCGCCGCCGCCGGTGGAATCCCCCAGGTGCTGCGGCAGGCCGACGCGGTGGCCGCCGATGCCGACTTTGTGGAAATCGAGGTCGAAACCCTGGCGCAACTGCAGCAGGCACTGGACGCCGGTGCCCACATGGTGCTGCTGGACAACATGGGCCTGCCCACACTGCAAGAAGCGGTGCGCATCAACGCAGGCCGCGCGGTATTGGAAATCTCCGGCGGTGTCACTTTGGATGGCCTGCGCCAACTGGCCGAAACCGGCGTAGACCGCATCTCGATTGGCACCCTGACCAAGGACGTGCAGGCCACCGACTACTCCATGCGCTTTGAGGCGCTGCCCGGAGCCCAGTGATGCCAACCACCACCAGCACCATCGGCGTTGATTACGAGCAGCCCGACACCTCGGCCCCGGGCCTAAGCGGCGCGTGCAGCACCCGCCATGCCTGGGCGCGCGTGCCCGTAGAACCCTCGCAGACAGAGCGTGCCGCCCTCAAAGACACCATTCGCCGCCTGCTGAAAGAAAAGAACGCGGTCATGGTGTCGCACTACTACGTGCACCCCGACCTGCAGGACCTGGCCGAAGAAACCGGCGGCATCGTCAGCGATTCGCTGGAGATGGCCCGCTTCGGCCGCGACCATGCGGCGCAGACTCTGGTGGTCTCCGGCGTGAAATTCATGGGCGAGACCGCCAAGATTTTGTCGCCCGAGAAGACGGTGCTCATGCCCGATCTGGACGCCACCTGCTCGCTCGACCTGGGTTGCCCGGTCGAGGAATTCAGCGCCTTCTGCGATGCCCACCCCGACCGCACCGTGGTGGTCTACGCCAACACCAGCGCCGCCGTGAAAGCGCGCGCGGACTGGCTGGTCACCAGCAGTTGCGCGCTGGACATCGTGCGCGCGCTGAAAGACGCCGGGCAAAAAATCCTGTGGGCACCGGACCGCCACCTGGGTGGTTTTATTGCGCGGGAAACCGGTGCCGACATGGTGTTCTGGAACGGCGCCTGCATCGTGCACGATGAGTTCAAGGCGTTTGAGCTGGCGGCGCTCAAAAAGGAGCACCCCCAGGCCAAGGTGCTGGTGCACCCCGAGTCACCGGCCGACGTGATTGCCCTGGCCGATGCCGTGGGTTCCACCAGCGCCATCCTGAACGCCGCGCACACGCTGAATGCCACCGAGTTCATCGTCGCCACCGACAACGGCATGCTGCACAAGCTGCGCACGCTCAACCCCGGCAAGGTGTTCATCGAGGCACCCACGGCGGGCAACAGCGCCACCTGCAAGAGCTGCGCCCACTGCCCGTGGATGGCCATGAACGGCCTGGCCGATGTGGCCCGCGTGCTGCAAACCGGTGCCAATGCGGTGGAAGTGGACCCTGCGCTGGGCCTGTTGGCGCGCCGCCCCATCGACCGCATGCTGGCATTTGCTGCGGCACTTAAGGCGGGGCGACCGGTGGGGGGCCTGGTGCCCCACATCGGCGCGGCCTGACACCCCCCGCCTGCACCGCCACCCATTGACAGGCCGACGACTCCACCTCCATACTGCGCGCGTGAAAGCGCCCGTCCACGCCCTGACCCTCAGCCTGTGCGTTCTGGCACAGGCCGTGGGTGCGCAGCCGCTGACATTGCGCACCACAGCTCAGGAAGGCTCCGCGCCGAAGTTCATCGAGTCCGCCAGCAGCCCCATCAGTGGCCATTGCCCCGACATTCTTGCCGCCCTTACCAAGGTGGACAGGGGACTGCACATTGACATCAGCCCGGTGCCCACACCCATCAAGCGCATTGAAGGCGACCTCAAGGAAGGGCGCATCGACATCGTCTGCGCCTTGCTGGCCACCCCTTTGCGCAGTGAAATTGCCCACCGCATCAGCACGCCGCTGTTCCATGTGCAGGAGCGCCTGGTTGGGCGGCGCGACGATGCGGCCGGTGCGCTCTCGCTCAATGACCTGGCCCAGGTCGGCGCACCCGTGGTCACACAATCCGGCGCGAGCTACGCGGCCGATTTGCGCCAACGCGGCGTGAACGTGATTGAAACCACGGGTGGCAGCGCAATTGCCCTGCGCGCCGTCGCCAGCAAACGCGCACGCTTCTACTACACCAACGAGTTAACAGGGGCCTATTACATCCGCACGGAAAGCCTTGGCGAGCAACTGCACCTGCACCCCGGCGTGTTGCAGTCCAGCCCAAGCTACCTCTGGGCCAGCCGCCGACTTGATGCCCCCACCCTGCAGCGGCTGGAGCAAGCCGTTGCCCAGCTCAAACGCAGTGGCGAGCTGGACCGCATTTACCAGCGCTACCAGCGGTTGCAGTAGGGCAAATTGTTGTCCATTGGTAACCCGCCCCACACCGGGGGACCGGTTTAGCTGCTATGGTTGGCGCAGAACGAGACCGCCCCCATGACGATGACACCCACCCCACTTGACGCCGCCACCCGCCATGCCGCCAGCCAGATCATCTACCAGATCTTCCCGGAGCGTTTTGCCATTGGCGCAGGGCTGAGCAGTGCAGACAAACTGGCCTCTGCGGCCTACGACCTTCCCGACGCCGTTCGCCGGGATTGGGCCGACGAACCCCCTGCCGAAGCCGGTGGGGACCAGTTCTACGGCGGGGACCTGGACGGCATCGTCGCCAAGCTGGACTATCTGACCGACCTGGGCGTCACCGGCCTGTACCTCACCCCCATCTTCACCTCCCCCAGCAACCACAAGTACGACGCGACCGACTTCTTCCGCATCGACCCGATGTTCGGAGGCGAGCAAGCCCTGCAGCGGCTGATAACGGCCCTGCACGAGCGGCAAATGACGCTGACGCTGGACGCCGTGCTCAACCATTGCTCCGACCAGCACCCCTGGTTTCTGGCGGCCAGGGCGGGAGACCCGGCCAAGCGCGACTGGTTTCACTTCAAGCCCGATGGCAGCTACCTGTGTTGGCAGGACTTTGGCCGCATGCCCGAACTCAACCTCGCCCATCCGGGCGTGCGCGACGCCCTGTACCGCAAGCCCGACAGCCTGGTACAGCACTGGCTGGCCAAGGGCATTGACAGCTGGCGCTTCGATGTGGCGCAGGATGTGGGCATTGGCGTGGCGCAGGAAATGCGGGCCATCGTGGGCGAGCGCTTCCCACGCGCCACGCTGCTGGGCGAACTCAATGGCTTCTGCGGCAGTTGGTTTCAAGGCCGAGACGGCTTTCACGGCATGATGAACTACTGGTATCGCACCGCCACGCTGGCCTGGCTGGCCGGTGACATTGATGCCCTGCAAATGAACCATGCCGTGCGCGACGCCCGCACGGGCTATGGGCTGCGAGGGCTTCTGTGCTCGTGGAACATGCTCTCCAGCCACGACACGCCACGCCTCATCACCACAGTCGGCAGCCTAGCCAAGGCCCGCCTGGCCCTGCTGATGCAGTTCACGCTGCCCGGGGTGCCGCTGGTCTATTACGGCGAAGAAATCGGCATGCTCGGCGGTGCCGACCCCGACAACCGCCGCACCATGCCGTGGGACGAAAGCCGCTGGAACCACCCGCAACGCGAGTGGGTCAAAAGCCTGATCGCCGTCCGCCAAAGCAGCCCGGCCCTGCAATATGGCGACGTCACCGTACTGGGCGATCGGCTGCGGGGCAATGCGCTGGTGTTTCTGCGCCACACGGACACACCGGGCCAGGAGGCCCTGGTGGTCATCAATAGGGACGACCAGCCGCTGGACGCGCTGCTATTGCTGCCCTATTCGCACTGGTACGACGGCGTGCCCCTGCGCGATGCCCTGGGCACATCCCCCGACACCAAGGTCCAGGCGGCCAGCGTGCGCCTGCGCATTGCACCGCACACCGGCGCGGTGTACCAGGCCACCGAGCCCCATAGAAACTACACCTTCTTCAAACCACGCAACGCAACCCAACTCCCTGTGGCCTAGCGTTTGGCGGTGCCGACGCCGCACGCCGATGCGTGGGGTGCTGTCGCAATCCCGCTCAATTTGCTCTACTATCCATAGCTGTTAGCCCATATTCCACGCGGGCTAGCAGCCATTTTCATTAGGAGAGCCGTGCCATGAATTCGCTCAGTCCGACCTACCTGGCCTCATTCTGGTCACTGCCCATGCTGGAGGTGAACCTGTTGGTCTTCTTCAACCTGGCCGGGGCATTGGCACTGGGCCTGTTGGTAGGGTATGAACGCTCCTACCACGGGCGGGCAGCGGGCATGCGCACCTACGGCATCGTGTGCATGGCGTCTGCGGCACTGACGGTGTTTTGCGGTTATCCCGGTTTTTGGTGGGGCGACGGTGCACACGCGGGCACGCCGGTGGACCCCACGCGTGTGATTCAGGGCATCGTGACCGGGGTGGGCTTTCTGGGTGCGGGCGTGATCATGAAGGAGGGGCTCAACATCAGCGGCCTGACCACGGCCGCATCCATCTGGGCATCGTCAGCCATTGGGGTGTTGGTGGGTATCGGCTTCTTTGGCGCGGCCATTCTGCTGACGCTGCTGTCCACCGCGCTGATGATGTGGGGGCCCAAGCTGGAGGCCCGCCTGCCATCACGGCGTGCCATGGGGGTTCAGATGGGGTTTTCTCCCGGGTTTGAGCCCAGCGAGGTCACGCTGAAAAACACGATCCACGCGTGGGGCTACACCGTGGCCGAAGGCTCTCTCAACATCTCCGCGCAGAGCCACACGGTGTCATGGAACTTTGTAATGGTGGCACTCAAGAGCCGCCCGGAGCCGAACTCGCTGTTTGAATTGTCCCGCCAGTTGCGCCGCATCGACGGCGTGGACAGCCTGCAAATCAGCCACGCCAGGAACTAACTGCCCCCACGCTCCACGGCGTCGTGGCTTTAGGCCACGGCCAACAGGGGCTGCAGCACACTGGCCCCCAGGCGCTTGGAGCGCTCGCCACTCCAGCCCACCACCGCGTCCGGGTGGTCGGCATTGTCCTTGAAGGGCATCTCAATGGTCAGTGCCAGGCAGCCAAACTGCTGCGCCACCCAGTTGGTGGCCAGCGTGGGGTTGGCGGTGCCAGGTTCGTCGCGTCCGTAGTTGTGCTGGTCCTGAAAGTCCGGGCACGCCGCTTGCCAGGCGGCCTTGAACGCGTCTTCCAACTCCGCCACACGCTCCGAGTAACCGGGGTTGCCCTCGGAGCCGACAACGAAGTTGTAGGGCAAGGCCTCGTCCCCATGCACGTCCAGGCACAGGTCCACACCGGTTTCCAGCATTTTCTGGCGCACCCAAAAGACTTCGGGCGAACGCTCCAGGCTGGGCGCAGCCCATTCGCGGTTGAGGTTGGCACCGGCGGCATTGGTGCGCAGGTTGCCGCGCACGGCACCATCCGGGTTCATGTTGGGCACCACATGGAAGACGCAGCGCTGCAGCAACACGCGGCTGACCGAATCGTCGCCATCCAGCAGGCGCTCCAGAAAGCCCTCGATGAACCACTCGGCCATGGTCTCGCCGGGGTGCTGGCGGGCTATCAGCCAGACTTTCTTGCGCGCATCCTCGGGCAGGGCGCTGGCCGCGTCGGTGATGCGCAGGAGGGCCAGATCGCGCCCATCCAGCGTGCCACCCAGGCGCTGCAGCCCCACATGGGGAGACTGTGCGACCGCACCCAGCAGGTCCAGATGCTGTTCCCAGGAATAGGGTTCGAAGTAGGCGAAATAGATGGTGTTGCGCGCGGGCGTGGTGGTGGCCGTCATCACCGTGCCGTCAAACTCGGTGTCCACGCGAAACCAGTGCTGGCGGTCATGGCTGGCCACCACCCGGTATCCTTCCCACCCCTTGGGGTAGGCGCAGGCACCGGCATTCAAGAAGTGCAACACCACCGGCAGGTCCTGTGCACCCTGCAGGCAAAAATGAAACCACTGGGCAAACTCGCTGGCGTTGTCGGCGCGAATCCGCAGTTCGATGTTGCGGGGGTCGTGCAGGCTCAGCACCTCGATGGAGCCCGAATCAAACTGGGTGGATATGTGCAATGCGGTCATGGGGAATCTCCGGTAAGTGGCGGCAACTGTAACGGTTTCACCGACTCTGTCGCCGTGTGCCCCTGCCCCGATAATCGGGCATGACTTCGAAGAACCCCGCGCCCGCCGCCAATACCCCAGGTGGCTTTGCTGCCCTGGCCCTCAGCCCCGCGACCTTGTCCAACCTGGCGCAGCTGGGCTACACCGAGATGACGCCCATTCAGGCCGCCAGCCTGCCCATTGCCCTGGCCGACAAGGACCTGATCGCCCAGGCCAAAACCGGCAGCGGCAAGACTGCCGCGTTTGCACTGGCGCTGCTGGCCAAGCTCAACCCCCGCTGGTTTGCCGTGCAGGCCATGGTGCTGTGCCCCACGCGGGAGCTGGCCGACCAGGTGGCAGTGGAAATTCGCCGCCTGGCCCGCGCACAGGACAACATCAAGGTCATCACCCTGTGCGGCGGCATTGCACTGCGCGGCCAGCGCGCCAGCCTGGAAAACGGTGCCCACATCGTGGTCGGCACGCCGGGGCGCATCATGGACCACCTGGAGCGCGGCAACCTGACGCTGGAAGGGCTCAACACCCTGGTGCTGGACGAGGCCGACCGCATGCTGGACATGGGCTTCTTCGACGACATCGCCACGGTGGCCCGTCAATGCCCCGCGCAGCGACAAACGCTGCTGTTCTCTGCCACCTACCCCGAGGGCATTGAGAAACTGGCCCGCCAATTCATGCGCGAGCCGCAACGCGTGGAAGTGGCCGCGCCCAAGTCTGAGAGCCTGATCGAGCAACGCTTCTACGAGGTCACCCGCAGCAACCGGCTACAGGCAGTGGGCCAGTTGCTGCGCCACTTCCGCCCCATCAGCACACTGGCCTTTTGCAACACCAAGCAGCAGTGCAAGGACCTGGTCACGCTGTTGCAGGCCGAGGGATTCCAGGCATTGGCCCTGTATGGCGAACTGGAACAGCGCGAGCGCGACCAGGTGCTGGCGCAGTTTGCCAACCGCAGCTGCTCGGTACTGGTGGCCACCGACGTGGCCTCGCGCGGGCTGGACATCAACCAGCTGGAGGCGGTGATCAACGTGGACATCACTCCCGACCCCGAGGTGCATGTGCACCGCATCGGCCGCACCGGCCGCGCCGGCGCATCGGGCCTGGCCCTGAGCCTGGCCAGCATGAACGAGATGGGTGCAGTGGGCAAGATCGAGCAGTACCAGGGCAGTGCGTCGGTGTGGTTCAAGCTCGACGAATTGCCCCCCACCGGCAACGAACCCTTGCTGCCCCCCATGGCCACGCTGCAGATTCTGGGTGGCCGCAAGGAAAAAATCCGCCCCGGTGACGTGCTGGGCGCGCTGACCAGCCTTGAGGGCGGGGCGGCCTACACGCGCGAGCAAATCGGCAAGATCCAGGTCACCGAGTTCTGCACCTTCGTCGCCGTGGCACGCGACATTGCCGACGCGGCCTGCTCCAAGCTCAATGTGGGCAAGGTCAAGGGCAAGAGCGTGCGCGCACGCGTGCTGTAGCGGAGTCAGACGTAAGGCAAACTCCTACACGCTTTCCATCCTGCGGCTGACTCCAGTTTCGCCATGCTTTCACTACAGTTGTCCCAAGCGCCAAAGCCTTTGCGGGCGCAACGATGCAACCGGAGAGAAACCATGAAAACCGCCGCCCTGACACTCAATCCCTTTAGCCTGATGATGGAACCCGAACTGGTGCTGCAAACCATGGAACGCTCGCAGCAGCTGCGTGGCCTGCGCCGCCACAAGCTGCGCCCCCTGGACAAGCCACTGATTCCCTACACCGCCGAAGCGCTGGCCGCTCGCGCAGCGTTTGATGCCGCGATCGACGCGGAGGACTTTGAAACCCAGGCGGACAACTACCTGCTGAACTGAACTTCCACCGGGGCCAACCGGTAGAAGGCTTTTCCAGCATGGCCACGCCCACCGACGGCAAACTGGTCCAATTACTAGACAAATTGCTTGCCAGCCCGCGATAACATTGCGCAGGCAGCTATCGTTTCAATAGCAATTACGTTCCCCTGAACTGCCGCCGCCACTGCTGCGGCGTCAGCCCCAGCACCTTGCGGAACTGCAGGCGCAGGTTCTGGGCGCTGCCCAGGCCGCACTGGGCGGCCACGGCGTCCAGTGGCGCGTCCGAAGTCTCCAGCAGTTGCTGCGCCCGCGCCAGGCGCTGCTGCGCCAGCCACGGCCCCAGGGCCATGCCGGTGGCGGCGCGGAACTGGCGGCTGAAGGTGCGCCGGCTCATGTGCAGTTGCTGCGCCACGGCGTCCAGCGTGGGGGTGTGGGCCAGGTCGGCCAGCAAGCCTTCTAGAAACTGCCCCATGCGCGCGCTGCGCGGCTGCTGTGCGCTCACCGCGCATTCGATGAACTGGGCCTGCCCGCCGCTGCGGTGCGGCGCCAGCACCAGCATGCGCGCCGCGTGGTTGGCCACCGCCGCCCCGGCCGTGCTGCGCAGCAGGTGCAGGCAGCAGTCCAGCGCGGCAGCGGTACCGGCCGAGGTGAGCACCGTGCCGTCTTGCACATAGAGCACGCTGGCGTCCACCTGCACCGTGGGGTGCTGCTGCGCCAATGCTGCCGCGCAGGCCCAGTGCGTGGTGGCGCGGCGCGCGTCCAGCACCCCGGCCTGCGCCAGCACAAAAGCCCCCAGGCACAGCCCCACCAGCACCGCGCCGCGCGCGTGGGCGTCGCGCAGGGCCTGCAGCACGGCTTCGGGCGCGCGCTCGTGCACGTCGCGCCAGGTGGGCACGATCACCACATCGGCCAGGGCCAGCAGTTCCAGCCCGTGGTCGGTGGCGATGCTGAATCCCGCCGTGGTGCGCAGCGCTCCGCTTTCCATGGCCACCACGCGCACATCGAAATGGGGCGACGCCTCGCCCAGCACGATGCTGGGCACGCACAGGTGAAACGGGCTGATGCGGTCAAACGCCAGCACGGCCACGCGCTGGGGCGTGGTGGCCGGTGCAGGGCGCAGGCTTCGGGCGGGTGGTGTGGGCATGTTGGCCCGATGCGTGAATTACCCGCGTGCAGCCAGCAACTGGGTCAGCTGCTGCCGCAAGGCTTCCAGGTCTTGTGTGACGGTCAGGAAAACGATTTCGTCGTCCACCGCGTCGTAGCCATGGATGATGCGATTGCGCAGGTCAATGGCCAGCTTCACATGGGGTATCTGGTCCACCACGGCGGGCTCTGTGCGTGCCAGACGGGAACAGGCTTCGCCAAGAATCTCCAGCTGCCGCTCCACCGCCGAGCGACGCATCTTTTCCTCGATGTACTGGGCCAGGCTACACCCGGCGACGAACTCCTGCGCCGCTGCGATGGCCGCCAATGCATCAAACAGCAGTTTGGGAACTTTGTCGGTCATAGACCACGGTGCGGCTCTGGTTCACCGCCTGCAGAAAATAGGGGTTGCGGATGTAGCTGGGGTTCACCAAGTCCACAGGGCGGCCCAGCAGTTGCTCCAATGCCTCGGCCAGATCGATCCAGCGCCGCGCCAGAGAACCCGGCGCTTGCTTGTCCAGTTCGACCAGGAAGTCGTAGTCGCTGGACTCTGCCTGGAAGTCGGGGCCAGTTGCCGAGCCAAAGAGTTCCAAATGCGCCACGCCATAGCGCTCGCACAGAGCGGCGATCGACGGGAGCTGGCTGGCAAGGGACGGATGCATGGGGCGATTATGCGGCGTGGGCGGGGTTATTGGTACGGCCCTGCACGTTGCGGACTGGTGGCGCGAGTCAGCCAGCCTGACGGTCGCAACTGCGGTTCGACCCCCCCACCGTGGTTTGGCCCGATGCTATCGCAACTTGGCCATCAGGCCACTCGCGCCCAGCAGGCGTCCGGCGCACCATACGGGGCATCCCTTTACCCTTCCCAGGAGTTTCCCCATGCCCCAAGCCGCCTTGATCGTCATCGACGTACAGAACGACTACTTCCCCACCGGTGCCTACCCGCTGCACGACACCCAGGCCGTGCTGGAGCGCACCGTGCAGGCCGTGCGCAGCGCGCAGGCGCAAGGGCTGCCCGTGGTGCTGGTGCAGCACGTGGCAAAGGGGCCGTCCCCTTTCTTCAATGCCGACACCGAGGGCGTGCAGATCCACCCCCTGCTGCGCGCCGCCGCGCCCGACGCGCCGGTGGTTGTCAAGGCCCATGCCGACAGCTTCTTGAACACCCCGCTGCAAACCACCCTGGCCGCGCGGGGTGTGGACAGCCTGTGGCTGTGCGGCATGATGACCCACCACTGCGTCACCCACACCGCGCTCTCGCCCCAGGCCCAGGGCTACACCGTGCGCGTGCTGGAAGACCTGTGCACCACGGTGGACCCGATGATCCACGCCATTGCGCTCAGCGCCTTGCG